>NZ_MUBM01000068.1 GCF_002154505.1 Streptomyces carpinensis
AGCTCATCCGGCGCCCCCGGCACCGGTGGCCGGGGGCGCCGGATGAGCTGCAGTGTGGTGCTCGCGGTCGCCGGCGCGCTGGCGGTGGTGACGACGGTGGGCGGGGTGCTGTTCAACCAGTTCCACGGCACCGGGTCCTCCGACGCGGGCAGCACGCCTCCAGCGGGCAGCGGGACCCGGCCCTCCGCGTCGTCGACGGCCGGCGCCGTCCCCAAGGTCTACCTCGGCACCTGGCGCGGCACCGGCACGGTCACGCTCGGGCAGGACATCCCCGGCGGCACCTACGACATCGTCGTCCGCCAGGCAGCGCCCGGCGGCGTCGTCGGCTCGGTCACCCAGACCGACGCCCTCGGAGGAACCTGCGTCGACGTCCTCACCCTCAAGTCGGCCACGGACAAGGAACTCGTGGCCGTCGGGCGGGGCAGGAAGGACAACCCCTCGCACTGCGTCCCGGACGCCCACGTGGTCCACCTGCGCCCCGACGGCGACGCACTGCGGTTCACGTCCGAGGACCCGAAGGCCGGCAACCCCAAGGCCCGTGTGGAACGCGTGAACTGACAGGGCCGCACCGGGGGCCGGCTCGACGCGCCGACCGGGCCGCGGACCGGGTCCCCGACTTCATCGGCGTCGACCGGGCGGACACGGACGCGGGCGACCACCGCGGAAGGGCCACGGCGCCGCGCGAGTCGAGGGGCTCGTGCACCACGCCGCCGGGCTGCCGCGCCCGGTGCCGGACGGCCTGGCGTCGGGCGGGCGAACACGCTGGCGTAGGCTGGCCGGGTCTGTCCAGACCCCTGACGAATCCTGCGAAAGGGACGCCGGTGACCGAGAAGGCCGACCTCGCATCTTTTGATGTCACAGCCGTCCTCGACCGTGCCGCCGCGGGCGGGCGGATCACCCCCGAGGAGGCGCTCGAGCTGTACCGCCGCGCGCCGCTGCACGCGCTGGGCGCCGCCGCCGACGCCGTGCGCCGCCGCAAGTACGCCGGTACCGAGCACATCGCGACGTACATCATCGAGCGCAACATCAACTACACGAACGTGTGCGTCACGGCGTGCAAGTTCTGCGCCTTCTACGCCGCTCCGAAGGACACCGGGAAGGGCTGGACCCGCGACCTGGACGACATCCTGCGCAGGTGTGCCGAGACCGTCGAGCTCGGCGGCACGCAGATCATGTTCCAGGGCGGCCACCACCCGGACTACGGCGTGGAGTACTACGAGAAGCACTTCCGCGCCATCAAAGAGGCCTTCCCCCAGCTGGTCATCCACTCGCTGGGCGCCTCCGAGGTCGAGCACATGGCCCGGATCAGCGGTGTCTCCGTGGAGGAGGCCATCACCCGCATCCACGAGGCCGGGCTCGACTCGTTCGCCGGTGCCGGCGCCGAGTTGCTGCCCGAGCGGCCGCGCAAGGCCATCGCTCCCCTGAAGGAGTCCGGCGAGCGCTGGCTGGAGATCATGGAGACCGCTCACCGGCTGGGCGTGGAGTCCACCTCCACCATGCTGATGGGCACCGGCGAGACCAACGCCGAGCGCATCGAGCACCTGCGCATGATCCGGGACGTCCAGGACCGTACGGGCGGCTTCCGCGCCTTCATCCCGTACACCTACCAGCCGGAGAACAACCACCTGAAGGGCCGCACCCAGGCCACCATCTTCGAGTACCTGCGGATGATCGCGATCGCCCGCATCTTCCTCGACAACGTCATGCACATCCAGGGCTCCTGGCTGACCACCGGCAAGGACGTCGGTCAGCTGACCCTGCACTACGGCGCCGACGACCTCGGTTCGATCATGCTGGAGGAGAACGTCGTCTCCTCCGCCGGTGCCAAGCACCGCTCCAACCGGATGGAGATCATCGAGCTGATCCGCCGGGCGGGACGCGTCCCGGCCCAGCGCTCGACGACCTACGAGCACCTCGTCGTCCACGACGACCCGGCGAACGACCCGGTCGACGACCGCGTGATGTCCCACATCTCGTCCACCGCCATCGCGGGCGGCACGGCCCACCCGGAACTGAAGCTTCTCGCCTCGAACTGAGTTGCCCGTGCTGACGATTCACGCCGGGGACCAGGTCCGGTGCGCATGGGACGCCGAGCCGCTGACCGAGGGTGCCGTCGCCGTGGAGGGCACCCGGGTCGCGGCCGTGGGGACGCTGGCCGAGCTGCGCGAGCGGTTCCCGGGGGCGCGGGTGCGGCGGTGGCCCGGCGCGCTCGGGCCCGCGCGGGTGCACGAGGGGCCGCTTCCCGACGCGCCGAGCCCGCGCGAACGCGTCCACGCCGTGCTGAAGCTCGGCGCGGCGGCCGTCCTGGCCGGGTACGCGGACACGCCCGAACTCCGGGCGGCCGCCCAGCGGAACGACGTCGCCGTGCTCCCGGCCGCCCGGCCGGCGGCCGTGGTGCCGGGCGGGCGCGCGGACCTCGCCGTCTTCGACGCGACCGGTGCCTGCGTCGCGACCGTGTGCGCGGGGCGCCTGGTCCACCGCCGCCGCTGAAGCCGTCGCGGGCTCACCGCGCGAAGGCCTCCGCGAACGCTCCGGCGCTCTGGGACACTCCGCTGCAGTTGGTGGCCGCCTCGTCCTGCGACGACTCGCCCTTCTCGCACGGCTGGTCGCGGAAGGTGGACCACATCGACACCCAGGCGATCTTCTTCTCCTCGGCGAAGGCGCGCACCCGGGCGGCGTCGGAGAGCGTGAAGGTCTCGCCGGCCACGTCGTTGACGCCGATCATCGACGTGAGCGCCATGCCCTGCCAGGCGGCCGCGTCCGACAGGCCGAAGACCTTCTTCAGCTGGGTGTGGGTGGCCTTCGCGGCGGTGATCGCGTACTCGCCCATGTCCCCGGTGTAGGACTCGCCGTAGTTCATGGTCATCACGTTGACGGTGGAGACCTGGACGTCGTACTCGTTCGCGGACTCCAGCAGGGCCAGGCTGTCGGCGTCCAGCCCGGAGGGCATCACGGGCAGCGTGAAGGTGACCTTCAGGCCCGGGCGCTGCCGCTGCAGTTCCTTGATGGCCTGCGAGCGCAGGGCGACGGAGGCGGAGTCGGCCGGCGCGTCGCCCTCGATGTCGAAGTCCGCCTGGCCGGCGCCCGCCGCGTCCAGTGCCCGCCCGTACGCCTTCGCCAGGGCGGAGACGCTGCCGCAGGTCGCGGCGAGTTCCTTGCCGGACGCCCCGCCGAAGGACACCCGCACCGGGGTGCCGGACTTCTTCAGCGCGACGATCCGGCTTTTCACCGCCGTGTCGTCGATGGCATAGGCGCCGTCCCACTTCGGTGTGCAGCCGCGGCCGTCGGAGATGACGAAAGCCAGGTTGTACGTCGCCGGGGAGCCCGCGGAATCATTGCCGGACGCCGTGGTGGCGCTGACGTAGGGGGCGTACGAGACGCTCGATGCCGCCTTCTCGGCTTTCTCGGTCTTCTCGCTGGCCCGAGGGGACTGTGGGGACGCCGCCTTCCCGGTGGCCCCTGGAGCGGCGTCCGACGAGCCGCCGGAACCCGTTGAGCAGCCCGTGACCGTCAGGGCGAACAGGCAGGTCAGACCGGCTGCCTTCGTCAGCAGACTCCTCATGGCGCACGCACCCAGCTCTCGTGATGTCCGTCTCGGTGTGACGCCTGTCCCAGACCGAAACAAACAGGATTTCGGGCTGGAAATGTCTCACACGAGGCTGGGTGTCCCGGCCACAGGAAACGGGGCTGACCGAATCTCATGGCAAAGAGACAGGTTTCTGTTCTTTTCATTGGCGGCTGACAAGAAACAGGGAGGTAAGGACACAAAAAGACTGCCTAATGTGCGGGGAATGCAACACGAGCCTGCGAAACCCGCCATCGAGACCCGCGCCCCGGCGCGCGGGCGCCGTCGTCGCCCCGGCGACGGCGCGACCGAGGGACCCGTGTTCGTCGACGCCTCCGGACGCCGGTCGAAGGTGCTGCGCCGCATCGGCCTTCTCGTCGGCGTCGCGTGTCTGGCGTACGCCGTCGTGCTCGGCGCGGCCTTCATGGGCTGGGGCACCTCGCTGAACCCGTCCTCGCTGCTGCCCTTCGGCGCCGGCCACAGGGGCCCTGACGGCCAGGTCGGTCAGGTCGGTCAGAGCGAGGAGGGGCCCGGCGGCATCGGGCCCCAGAACGGAGCCGAGCAGCGGTCATGACCACGACGACGCCCTCCCGGGGCCGCCGCCGCGCCCCCACCCGGATCGAACGGGCGGCGGGCAGGGCCGCGGCCCTGCAAAGGCCCCGTGTCATCCTCGCCCTGCTGCTTCTGCTGGCCCTGACCTGCGCGCTGCTGCTCGACGGCTATCTGCGCGCCGAGGTCGGCGGCGACGAGCGGGTGCGCACCGGCGCCAGTTCCGGCAAGGTGCCCCAGCGGATCCTCGACGGCGGCCCGATCCTCACCTTCCAAGGCGGCCGGGCGACCACGATCTCCGTGCCCGACAAGACGATCGCACTGACCTTCGACGACGGCCCGGACCCCACCTGGACCCCGCGGGTGCTGAAGATCCTGAAGGAGAACAACGTGCCCGGCACGTTCTTCCTGGTCGGCTCGATGGTCTCGCGCCATCCGGGCATCGTGCGGACGATGGTCGAGCAGGGCAACGAGGTCGGCATCCACACCTTCACGCACGTCGACCTGTCGTACCAGAGCGACGGGCGGATCAAGCGCGAGATGGAGCAGACCCAGCTCGCCCTCGCCGGCGCGGCCGGCATCACCACCACGCTGTTCCGCGCGCCGTACTCCTCCGAGACGGACGCCATCGACAACTACAGCTGGCCCGTCTACCAGAAGCTGGGCAAGGACGGCTACACCAGCGTCTTCGTCGACACCGACAGCGACGACTGGAAGCGGCCGGGAGCGTCGAAGATCGTCCAGTGGGCGACCCCGAAGTCCACCAAGGGCGCCGCCGTGCTGTTCCACGACGCGGGCGGCAACCGGGCGCAGACCATCGCGGCGCTGCCGCAGTACATCAAGAAGATGCGTGCGAAGGGCTACACCTTCACCACCATCAGCGGGGTCATGGAGCAGCAGCGCGCATCCACCCGGCCCAGCGGTGCCCCCGCCGGCGTGGTGCCCCGGGGCCAGGACACCCCGGTCGCCGCCTCGAGCCTCCAGGCCGCCCACCACAAGGCCACCGGCACCACTCTCTACGAGGGCAAGGCGCTGATCCTGGCCGTGGCCGTCGCCGAGTGGACGGTGCCCACCCTCTCGGTGGGGCTGGTCGTCGTCGGCGTCGCGGTCATGGGCCGCTTCGCGATGATGCTCGTCCTCGCCAGGCGCCACCACAAGCAGCGCAACAGACGCCGCTTCGGGTGGGGACCACCGGTGACCCGGCCGGTGAGCGTGATCGTGCCGGCGTACAACGAGAAGGAGTGCATCGCGAACACCCTCGTCTCGCTGGCGCGCAGCACCCACCCGATCGAGATCGTCGTCGTCGACGACGGCTCGACCGACGGCACGGCCGACATCGCCGAGTCCCTGGGCCTGCCGGAAGTCCGTGTCGTCCGTCAGCCGAACGCGGGCAAGCCGGCCGCCCTCAACAACGGTGCCCGCCACGCCCGGTACGACCTCGTGGTGATGATGGACGGCGACACCGTCTTCGAGCCCGACACGGTGCGGCACCTCGTACAGCCCTTCGCCGACCCCGAGGTCGGCGCGGTCGCCGGCAACGCCAAGGTCGGCAACCGCACCACGCTCATCGGCGCCTGGCAGCACATCGAGTACGTGATGGGCTTCAACCTCGACCGGCGGATGTACGACCTGCTGCGCTGCATGCCGACGATCCCGGGCGCCATCGGCGCGTTCCGGCGGGAGGCGGTGCTGCAGGCGGGCGGCATGAGCGAGGACACCCTCGCCGAGGACACCGACATCACCATCGCCCTGCACCGGGCCGGCTGGCGCGTGGTCTACCAGGAGCACGCGCGCGCCTGGACCGAGGCCCCCGGCTCCCTGAGGCAGCTGTGGTCGCAGCGCTACCGCTGGTCGTACGGAACGATGCAGGCGCTGTGGAAGCACCGCGGGTCGCTGACGGACCGGGGGCCCTCGGGCCGGTTCGGGCGGGTCGGCATGCCCTTGGTGGTGCTCTTCCAGATCGTCACTCCCGTGTTCGCCCCGCTCATCGACGTGTTCACCCTCTACTCGATGATCTTCGTCGACCTCCGGGCGGCGCTCCTGGCCTGGCTGGCGGTGCTGGGCGTGCAACTGCTGTGTGCGGCGTACGCGTTCCGGCTGGACCGGGAGAAGTACCGGTACCTGCTGATGATGCCGCTGCAGCAGCTGGCGTACCGGCAGATGATGTATCTCGTCCTCATCCACTCCTGCATCACCGCCCTCACCGGTGGCCGGCTGCGCTGGCAGAAGCTGAAGCGCACCGGTGAGGTCGGCGCCTCCGCCGGGGTGCGGTGATGGGGGCGCACAGCAAGGGAGCGCTCAGGCCCGGCCAGGGGGCGCTCGGCGGGGGAGCGCGCAGTGGGGCGGTACGGCCGGGTCCGGCGGCGGACACGGCCGAGCTGCCCCGCGTGGAGGGGCCGCGCCCGGCCGGCAGGGACCGCTACTTCGACACCCTGCGCGCGCTCGCCCTCGTCCGGGTCGTGGCGTACCACACCTTCGGCTGGGCCTGGGCCGGGATGGTCTTCCCCTCCATGGGGATCATGTTCGGCCTGGCCGGCACGCTGATGGCGAAGTCGCTGGAACGGCCCGCCGGGAAGGTGGTGAGGAGCCGCCTGCGCCGGCTGCTGCCGCCCTTCTGGTTCTGGGGCCTGTTCGTGGTGACGGCGATGCTGGTGCGCGGCTGGATGCCAGGGCCGCAGATCGGGTTCTGGGTGCTGCCGCTCGGCGACCCCCCGGGCGACGCGTGGGCCGAGCAGGCCTGGGAGATCCTCTGGTACCTGCGGACGTACCTGTGGTTCGTCCTGCTCTCCCCGGCGCTGCTGTGGCTCTTCCGCCGCGCCCCGCGGACCGTCCTGCTGCTGTCCTTCGCGCCGATCCTCTTCCTCACCTTCTGCCGGGAGGCCCCCGACAACCGCTTCGGCGCCGCCCTGGAGGACCTGTCGACGTACCTGACCTGCTGGCTGCTGGGCTTCGCCCATCGCGACGGCGTGCTGAAGCGGATCAGGCCGGCCGCGCTGGTCGTGCTGTCGTCGGCCGCCATGGCGTACGGCGGCTGGTACGCCTTCGCCCACCAGGCCGACGCCGGGACGTACGACCTCGACGAGATCCCCCTCGCGCAGGCGGTCTGGTCGGCGGGGTTCGTCGCGCTGCTGATGTGGGCGAAGGAGTACTTCCGGATCGACTTCGCGTGGTCGGCCCGCTTCCGCCGGCTGGACCGGGTGATCACCGTCTTCAACGCGCGTGCCGTGACGATCTACCTCTGGCACGAGATCGCGCTGATCCTGGCGGTGCCGCTGATCGACCGGATGTGGGACGTGCCGGCCTTCGAGACGTACCTGCCACTGGGCAGCCAGTGGTTCATGTTCGGTGTCGGCTGGGTGCTCATCGCCGCTTTCGTGCTGCTGTGCGGGTGGGTCGAGGACGTGGCCGGACGGAAGAAGCCGAGGCTGCTTCCGTGACTGCGAACCCCCGCCTGCCACAATGGGCGGGTGACCCGCGCATCCCTGGAGAAGCAGCCGCACGAAGTCGCCTCGATGTTCGACGGCGTGGCGGAACGGTACGACCTGACCAACGACGTGCTGTCCCTGGGGCAGGACCGGCGGTGGCGCAAGGAGGTCGCCAGAGCGGTCGACGCCCGGCCGGCACAGAAGATCCTCGACCTCGCCGCCGGTACGGCCACCTCCTCGCTGCCCTTCACCCGCGCCGGCGCCTACGTCGTCCCCTGCGACTTCTCCCTCGGGATGCTCCAGGTCGGCAAGCAGCGGCACACCTGGCTGCCGTTCACGGCCGGCGACGCGACGCGGCTGCCGTTCAAGGACGACACCTTCGACGCGGTCACCATGTCCTTCGGGCTGCGCAACGTCCACGGCTTCGACACGGCCCTGAGCGAGATGCACCGGGTGACCCGGCCCGGCGGCCGGGTGGTGATCTGCGAGTTCTCCCACCCCACCTGGGCGCCGTTCCGCACCGTCTACACGGAGTACCTGATGCGCGCCCTGCCGCCGGTGGCACGAGCGGTGTCCTCCAACCCCGACGCGTACGTCTACCTCGCGGAGTCCATCCGTGCCTGGCCCGACCAGCCCGCGCTGGCCGAACGGCTGCGCAAGGCCGGTTGGTCGAAGGTGGCCTGGCGCAACCTCAGCGGCGGCATCGTGGCCCTGCACCGGGGTTTCAAGGCCTGAGGCGCCGGGCCGGTCACGGTCATGTGGGGCTGACGGCGTACGGGTCGCCCGGCTCGTCCAGTTCCCGCTGCAGCCCGCCCGTGGGCGGCCTCGGCACGCGTGGCTCGCGGACGCCTCCGCCACCCTCGCCCATGCCGAAGTCGAACCACACGTACACCATGGAGTCGCGGGGCACCTCGGCACCGGGCTGCGGGTACTGGCGTACGACGTGGTCGACGACGGTCAGGTGGAAGTCGGCGCGGTCGGGAGCGTTGAGGAACAGGCCCTGTGCCCGGGCGGTCTCGCGTGCGTCCACGGCCATCAGTCCGACCAGGCGCGGTACGCGGACTTCCGGTGTCTTGGGTGTTATGTACACAGACGTCACCCCCAGCGGTACTGGAAGGGTAACCGGCCAGGGGTGCCCCCGGAAGCGCCAGGTGTCTTTCCGTGACAATCGAATACGCTCGGTCACGGCCAGGGTCTGCGTGCCTGTTCCACGACCCGCCGGACAGGCCCTCTAGTGGAGGTCGAGCCGGTAGCAGTGGCCCTGGCGCCGGGACACCGGGGTCATGAAGGTCTCCGCGAGGCTCATGCCGAGGCGCCGGGTGACCGCGATCGACCGCGCGTTGCGGGCGTCGACCATGGCCACCACGGTCGGCAGACCCACCGCGCGCAGCCGCTCCAGGGTCATGCGGGCGGCCGCGGTGACGTATCCCCGGCCCCAGTACTCCCGTCCGAGCCGCCAGCCGATCTCGATCTCGCCCACCGGACCCCAGTCGCCCGGCCAGGGCTGGGCACCGGTGAAACCGATGACCCGATCGGACTCGTCGAGCATCGTCCACAGGCAGAAGCCCCGCTCGGCGTCGTGCCGGCGCTGGCGGGCGGTGAGCTCCTCGTAGACCGACAGCTCGGCGGACTTGCCGCCGTGGAACTCCATGACGTCCGGGTCGTCGAAGACCCGATGCCAGGCGACGGCGTCCTCGTCGGTGGGGACGCGCAGCCGTACGACGGGGAGAGCTCGGTTCACGGGGCATCCCTTCGGCCGGGTGATCAATTCTGCTGAATAGACTGCCCATGTCCAGTGCCGGTCGGCACGCAGATTTCAAACTTGGGGAGATCCCGCCGTGACCGTCGTGACTGAGCCCCTCTCCGAGAACACCGCCGATGTGATCGTCGTGGGCGCGGGGCCGGCCGGTTCCACCACTGCGTACCACCTCGCCCGGGCCGGGCTCGACGTGCTCCTGCTGGAGAAGACCGAGTTCCCCCGCGAGAAGGTCTGCGGCGACGGTCTCACCCCGCGCGCCGTCAAGCAGCTCGTCGCCATGGGCATCGACGTCTCGGAAGAGGCCGGCTGGCTGCGCAACAAGGGCCTGAGGATCATCGGCGGCGGCGTCCGGCTCGAGCTGGACTGGCCCGAACTCGCCTCCTTCCCCGACTACGGACTCGTCCGCAGGCGCGACGACTTCGACGAGCAGCTCGCCCGCCAGGCCCAGAAGGCCGGCGCGCGGCTGTACGAGCGGTGCAACGTCTCCGGGCCGATCGTCGACGACCGCACCGGCCGCATCACCGGCGTCACCGCCAAGCTCGGTGAGGAGAAGCGCGAGGTCACCTTCCACGCCCCGCTCGTCGTCGCCGCCGACGGCAACTCCACCCGGCTGTCCCTGGCGATGGGTCTGCACCGCCGCGAGGACCGCCCGATGGGCGTCGCGGTGCGCACCTACTTCACCTCCCCGCGCCAGGACGACGACTACCTGGAGTCCTGGCTGGAGCTGTGGGACCGCCGCGGCCCCCAGGACCGCCTCCTGCCCGGCTACGGCTGGATCTTCGGCATGGGCGACGGCACGTCCAACGTGGGTCTCGGCGTGCTCAACACCTCGGCCTCCTTCAAGGAGCTGGACTGGCGCGAGATCCTCAAGGCCTGGTGCGCCTCCATGCCCGAGGACTGGGGATACACCCCCGACAACATGACCGGCCCGATCCGGGGCGCCGCCCTGCCCATGGCCTTCAACCGCCAACCGCACTACACGCGCGGGCTGCTGCTCGTCGGCGACGCCGGCGGTCTGGTGAACCCCTTCAACGGCGAGGGCATCGCCTACGCCATGGAGTCCGGCCAGCTCGCCGCCGACGTCATCGTCCAGGCCCACGGGCGCGCCACGCCCGCCCAGCGCGAACTCGCCCTCCAGCGCTACCCGCGTGTCCTGAAGGACACCTACGGCGGCTACTACACGCTGGGCCGGGCCTTCGTGAAGCTCATCGGCAACCCGAAGGTCATGAAGATCGCCGCCCAGCGCGGCCTGACCCACCCGGTGCTGATGAAGTTCACCCTCAAGCTGCTGGCCAACCTCACCGACCCGACGGGCGGCGACGCGATGGACCGCGTCATCAACGGCCTGAGCAAGGTGGCGCCCAAGGCGTGACCCGCGCGGGCGACGACAACGAGGCCGGCTCATTGCTGAGCCGGCCTCAGTTGTGTCCATCCGGGGCGAATCGGGCGAACCGGTAACGCCGGAAGGGCCGCTGCCCCCGAGCGGCTGCGGCCCTTCACCCCGTACGGCTCTGTGCGGTGCTCAGAGCACCCGGACCGCGCCGGACGGCGGGTCGTACGACAGCGGCTTCTCGACGACGCCGCTGGAGGGGTTCTGCGCGCCGACGAACATACCGTCACCGACGTACACCGCCACGTGATACGCGCTGCCCGCGCCACCCCAGTAGAGGATGTCGCCCGGCTGCAGGTTCGACAGCGAGACCTGGGTGCCGGCGGTCGACTGGTCCTGCGAGACGCGCGGCAGGCTGACGCCCACCTGCTTGAAGGCGGTCTGCACCAGGCCGGAGCAGTCGTAGGCGGAGGGTCCGGTGGCGCCGGAGACGTAGGCCTTGCCGACCTGCGCCTTGACGAAGGAGATGATCGCGGCGGCCGAACCGGTGGCCGTGGACGTGCTCGTGGAAGTGGAGGCGGAAGCGGTGCCGGTGCTCGCCGAGGCGGCGAGCGTGATCCGCGCGGCGCTGCGCGAGGCGCGCTCGGCGGCGGCCTTGCGAGCGGCGGCCTCGGCGGCCTTCTTCTTGGCCTCGGCCTCGGCCTCTGCCTTCTTCTTCGCCTGGGCCAGGTCCGTCTTGGCCTGCTTCGCGGCCTTTGCGGCGGCCGCGTCACGCTCGGCCTGGAGCTGGTAGTTCGCGGCTGCCTGCTGCGTGGCGTCCGCGGACTGGGCGACCTGAGCGGCCAGATCGGCCGTCAGCGTGGGCAGTTCGAGGGTCTGGGTCACGGGCTCGGCGGCGTTCGCCGACGAGGCCGACGCACCCGCCACTGCCAGAGTGCCGAGGACGCCACCGGCAACTCCGGCCCGCATCGCGATCTTCGACGCGCTACGGCGGGGTTTCCGGTGGCTGCGTATGTGAGCGGTGTGGGACATGGGAACAACCGGTATCAGGGGCTCCTTCATATCTTCAAGAAACGTGTGGTGCGCCACATTTACTCAACAGGGAACCCGAACCCCGGGCGTGTCGTTCTTTATTGACGCCGTAACGGACATTGCGGACGCAGGTGATCATGGCTTTGATCATGGTCTTTCGCTGTTACGCCCGAATTGCCCTCCGCCTACCACTGGTCGGGACGGTTGGCCAAGCCCGGTTCTCATCGCCCTCTCATGGATGTGGCGGAGGTCACGGAACGGTCACCATGCCGCCTTGCGTCTGCACATCAGGCCCACTCGCGGGCCCTGAAGGGCGATGTGTCCGTTCGGTGACCAACGTCCCTTTCATCACACCAGTCTCACAGGGCGCAGGGTTCTACGGGCGTCTCCGCTGCCTCCTTCGCCCCGGCGGTATCCGCTCGCGGGCGGGCGCGCCGCTTGTGAAGCGGTGAACGTGTCCACTTCCCGTTCCACCGTCCCCCTGATGTGTGAAAAGCAGCCCTATATCAAGGGGTTGACGCCATCTGCCACTTTGCGCCGGACGCCGCGCATCTGATATGGCGGACCCCCTCCGACCTGCAAATACGAGGTAAAATGTAACCACTAGTGATCAGTCAGGTGCTTCGCGTACGAAGATCACCGCTCCTCCACCTTCATGATCGTTCGTCAGGTGGTGGAGATCACAAAGCTCGTGTAATACCCCGTGTCGCAGATCACAGAGCGTGGGGCATAAGATGCGAGGCAGTTGGGCTTGTGACCTGCTTCACATGTTCCCGATCTTCGCCGGGACGAGCGGGGGTGCGGGACAGGTGAGGCGGCTGTGAGCCCAGCGCAACCGCCAGCAGTCAGTGCCGACTGAGAGGAGCGAGGAGCGGTGAACGCCTATGCGCCCATCCTCGTACTGGGAGCCCTCGGGGCAGGCTTTGCGATCTTCTCCGTGGTCATGGCCACCCTGATCGGACCGAAGCGGTACAACCGCGCCAAGCTCGAGGCATACGAGTGCGGTATCGAGCCGACCCCCACGCCGGCCGGCGGCGGGCGCTTCCCCATCAAGTACTACCTGACGGCGATGCTCTTCATCGTCTTCGACATCGAGATCGTCTTCCTCTACCCGTGGGCCGTCACCTTCGACGCCCTGGGTGTTTTCGGGCTCGTGGAGATGCTGCTCTTCGTGCTCACCGTCTTCGTCGCGTACGCGTACGTATGGCGGCGCGGCGGCCTGGAATGGGACTGAGGGGCCTTATAAGACATGGGACTCGAAGAAAAGCTGCCGAGCGGATTCCTGCTGACCACCGTCGAGCAGGCCGCGGGCTGGGTGCGCAAGGCGTCCGTCTTCCCGGCCACCTTCGGCCTCGCCTGCTGCGCGATCGAGATGATGACCACCGGTGCCGGCCGCTATGACCTCGCGCGCTTCGGTATGGAGGTGTTCCGCGGTTCGCCCCGTCAGGCGGACCTGATGATCGTGGCCGGCCGGGTCAGCCAGAAGATGGCGCCGGTCCTGAGGCAGGTCTACGACCAGATGCCCAACCCCAAGTGGGTGATCTCCATGGGCGTCTGCGCCTCCTCGGGCGGCATGTTCAACAACTACGCGATCGTCCAGGGCGTCGACCACATCGTCCCCGTCGACATCTACCTCCCCGGCTGCCCGCCCCGTCCCGAGATGCTGATGGACGCGATCCTCAAGCTCCACCAGAAGATCCAGTCCACCAAGCTCGGCGTGAACGCCGAGGAGGCGGCCCGCGAGGCGGAGGAGGCGGCGCTCAAGGCCCTGCCCACGATCGAGATGAAGGGGCTGCTGCGGTGAGCGACGTGAACGGCAAGGGCGCGAACGGCGTGAACGGCTCCGCGAACGGGGTCAACCCGGAGAAGGACCTCGCCGCCGACAACCTCCCCGGCCGGCGCGGCCGGGGAGGCGAGGAGATCCGTGTCCAGCGGGGCATGTTCGGCGCCAACAACGGCGGCGACACCTCCGGCTACGGTGGCCTGGTCCGCTCGGTCCGGCTCCCGGGGCCGGCCACCCGGCCTTACGGCGGCTGGTTCGACGAGGTCGCCGACGAGCTCGAGGGCGCGCTGGAGGAACAGGGGCTCCTGCCCGAGAACGCCATCGAGAAGACGGTCGTGGACCGCGGCGAGCTCACCTTCCACATCGAGCGCGAGCACCTGTTGCGCGTGGCCCGCACCCTGCGCGACGACCCCGCCCTGCGCTTCGAGCTGTGCACGGGCGTCAACGGCGTGCACTACCCGCACGACAAGGGCCGCGAGCTGCACGCCGTCTACCACCTGCGCTCGATCACCCACAATCGGCTCATCCGCCTCGAGGTCAGCGCCCCCGACAGCGACCCGCACATCCCGTCGCTGTTCTCGGTCTATCCGACGAACGACTGGCACGAGCGCGAGACCTACGACTTCTTCGGGATCGTCTTCGACGGTCACCCGGCGCTGACGCGGATCATGATGCCGGACGACTGGCAGGGCCACCCGCAGCGCAAGGACTACCCCCTCGGCGGCATCCCCGTCGAGTACAAGGGCGCCCAGATCCCGGCTCCGGACCAGCGGAGGTCGTACTCATGAGCACGCACACCCCGTCTTCCGCATCGACCCGCGAGACCACCGAGGGCACCGTTTACACGGTCACCGGCGGCGACTGGGACGAGGTCGTCCAGACCGCGGCCCGGGCCGACGACGAGCGCATCGTCGTCAACATGGGCCCCCAGCACCCGTCCACCCACGGAGTGCTGCGCCTGATCCTGGAGATCGACGGCGAGACCGTCACCGAGGCCCGCTGCGGCATCGGCTATCTGCACACCGGAATCGAGAAGAACCTCGAGTTCCGCACGTGGACGCAGGGCACCACCTTCGTCACGCGCATGGACTACCTGACGTCCTTCTACAACGAGACCGCCTACTGCCTCGCCGTCGAGAAACTCCTCGGCATCGAGGACCAGGTCCCCGACCGGGCCACGATCATCCGGGTGCTCCTGATGGAGCTGAACCGCCTCTCCTCCCACCTGGTGTGCATCGCCACCGGCGGCATGGAGCTCGGCGCCACCACGATCATGATCTACGGCTTCCGTGACCGGGAGATGATCCTCGACATCTACGAGCTGGTCACGGGCCTGAGGATGAACCACGCGTACATCCGGCCCGGCGGACTCGCCCAGGACCTGCCGCCCGGCGCGGTGGACCAGATCCGCGAGTTCGTGAAGAAGATGAAGAAGAACCTCCCGGAGTACGACAAGCTCGCCACCGGGAACCCCATCTTCAAGGCCCGCATGCAGGACGTCGGCTACCTCGACCTGGCCGGCTGCATGGCCCTCGGCGCCACCGGCCCGATCCTGCGCGCCACCGGCCTGCCGCACGACCTGCGCAAGGCCCAGCCCTACTGCGGCTACGAGACGTACGACTTCGACATCCCGACCGCCGACACCTGTGACGCCTACGGCCGCTTCCTGATCCGCCTGGAGGAGATGCGCCAGTCGCTCAGGATCGTCGAGCAGTGCCTGGACCGGCTGGAGCCCGGCCCGGTCATGGTCGCCGACAAGAAGATCGCCTGGCCCGCCCAGCTCGCCCTGGGACCTGACGGACTCGGCAACTCCCTCGACCACATCAAGAAGATCATGGGCACCTCCATGGAGGCCCTGATCCACCACTTCAAGCTGGTCACCGAGGGCTTCCGCGTCCCGCCGGGACAGGCCTACGCGGCGGTCGAGTCGCCCAAGGGCGAGCTCGGGGTGCACGCCGTGTCCGACGGCGGCACCCGCCCCTACCGGGTCCACTTCCGCGACCCGTCCTTCACCAACCTGCAGGCCATGGCGGCGATGTGCGAGGGCGGCCAGGTCGCCGACGTCATCGTCGCCGTCGCGTCCATCGACCCCGTGATGGGAGGCGTCGACCGGTGACCACCTCATCTTCCGAGCGGGGCGTCAGCCTGGGCATGCCCGAACTGCCCGCGCCCGACTACCCGGACGACGTCCGCGCCCGCCTGGAGACCGACGCGCGCGAGATCATCGCCCGCTACCCCGACTCCCGGTCCGCCCTCCTGCCGCTGCTGCACCTGGTGCAGTCGGAGGAGGGACACGTCACGCGCACCGGCATGCAGTTCTGCGCGGACGTACTCGGCCTGACCACGGCCGAGGTCACCGCGGTCGCCACCTTCTACACCATGTACCGGCGCAAGCCGTCCGGCGACTACCAGGTGGGCGTCTGCACCAACACCCTGTGCGCAGTGATGGGCGGCGACGCGATCTTCGAGGCGCTGCAGGAGCACCTGGGCGTCGGCAACGGCGAGACCACCGACGACGGCAAGGTCACCCTGGAGCACATCGAGTGCAACGCGGCCTGCGACTACGCGCCGGTCGTGATGGTGAACTGGGAGTTCTTCGACAACCAGACGCCGGCGAGCGTCAGGCGCCTGGTCGACGACCTCCGCGCGGGACGGCCGGTGACGCCGACCCGTGGCGCGCCGCTGTGCACCTTCAAGGAGACCGCCCGGATCCTGGCCGGCTTCCCCGACGAGCGGGAGGGGGCGACCGAGTCCGGCGGCAGCGCGGGACCCGCCTCGCTGGTGGGCCTCCGCCTGGCCAGGGGAGAGGCCGCACCCGCGCGCGTGGTCCATCCCCGCGAGGGCGGCCCGCACGACGGGTCGCGTGAGACGGCCGTGCACGAGCCGTCACCGACGGAGCACCTCAGCTCCCACGACGCGCCGCACGACACATCGGCCTCCGACCCGTCGCACCCGGCGGGACCTGTCGCTGAGGAGGGGGAGTGATGACCTTGTCCACTCCATATGGGGGCACCTCCCAGCCGGAGGCTGGGGGAGAGTCCAGCCCCGAGAAGCTGCTCGCACCCGTGCTGTCGGCCTTCTGGGACGAGGACAGGTCGTGGACGCTGGACGTCTACCAAAGGCACGAGGGCTACGAGGGACTTCGCAAGGCACTCGCCATGTCGCCGGACGACGTGATCGCGTTCGTCAAGGACTCCGGTCTGCGCGGGCGCGGCGGCGCGGGATTCCCGACGGGTATGAAGTGGCAGTTCATTCCCCAGGGCGATGGAAAGCCACACTATCTAGTTGTCAACGCCGACGAATCGGAGCCGGGCACCTGCAAGGACATCCCGCTCCTCTTCGCGAACCCGCACAGCCTCATCGAGGGCATGGTGATCGCGTGCTATGCCATCAGGTCGTCGCATGCCTTCATCTATCTGCGTGGTGAAGTCGTCCCCGTGCTGCGGCGGTTGCACTCGGCCGTGCGCGAGGCCTACGCGGCGGGCTACCTCGGCAGCAACATCCTGGGCAGCGGGATCGACCTCGACATCACCGTGCACGCGGGCGCGGGCGCGTACATCTGCGGTGAGGAAACAGCGCTGCTGGACTCGCTCGAAGGCCGCCGTGGGCAACCGCGGCTCCGTCCCCCCTTCCCTGCCGTAGCGGGCCTCTACGCGTGCCCGACTGTGGTGAACAACGTCGAGTCGATCGCGTCGGTTCCCGCCATCCTGAAAAACGGCAAGGAGTGGTTCAGGTCGATGGGCAGCGAGAAGTCCCCGGGCTTCACGCTGTACTCGCTCAGCGGCCACGTCGCGAGCCCCGGCCAGTACGAGGCCCCGCTCGGCATCACGCTGCGCCAACTCCTCGACATGAGCGGCGGCATGCGCCCCGGGCACCGGCTGAAGTTCTGGACCCCGGGCGGCTCCTCGACGCCGATGTTCACCGACGAGCACCTCGACGTCCCCCTCGACTACGAGGGAGTGGGGGCCGCGGGCTCCATGCTCGGCACCAAGGCCCTGCAGTGCTTCGACGAGACGACGTGCGTGGTGCGGGCCGTGACCCGCTGGACGGAGTTCTACGCCCACGAGTCCTGCGGCAAGTGCACGCCCTGCCGCGAGGGGACGTACTGGCTCGCGCAGTTGCTGCGGGACATCGAGGCCGGCAAGGGCGTCATGGCCGACCTCGACAAGCTGAACGACATCGCCGACAACATCAACGGCAAGTCCTTCTGCGCCCTCGGCGACGGTGCGGCCTCGCCGATCTTCTCCTCCCTGAAGTACTTCCGCGAGGAGTACGAGGAGCACATCACGGGCCGCGGCTGCCCCTTCGACCCGGCCAAGTCGACGGCCTGGGCGGACCAGCACACGGAGGTGCTCGCATGACCGTGACCACCAACGCCCCCTCCTCGGGCGGCGAGGCGGCACTCCCGCCGGAAGATCTCGTGACGCTGACGATCGACGGCATCGAGATCAGCGTGCCCAAGGGCACCCTGGTCATCCGGGCCGCCGAGCAGCTCGGCATCGAGATCCCCCGGTTCTGCGACCACCCCCTGCTCGACCCGGCGGGCGCCTGCCGCCAGTGCATCGTCGAGGTCGAGGGCCAGCGCAAGCCCATGGCGTCATGCACCATCACCTGCACCGACGGCATGGTCGTGAAGACCCATCTGACCTCGCCGGTCGCCGAGAAGGCCCAGCACGGCGTGATGGAGCTGCTGCTCATCAACCACCCGCTGGACTGCCCGGTCTGCGACAAGGGCGGCGAGTGCCCGCTGCAGAACCAGGCCATGTCGCACGGCAACGCCGAGTCCCGCTTCGAGGGCAAGAAGCGGACGTACGAGAAGCCCGTCCCGATCTCCACCCAGGTGCTGCTGGACCGCGAGCGGTGCGTGCTGTGCGCGCGCTGCACCCGGTTCTCCAACCAGATCGCCGGCGACCCGATGATCGAGCTGATCGAGCGGGGCGCGCTGCAGCAGGTCGGCACCGGCGAGGGCGACCCCTTCGAGTCGTACTTCTCCGGCAACACCATCCAGATCTGCCCGGTCGGCGCGCTCACCTCGGCGGCGTACCGGTTCCGCTCCCGCCCCTTCGACCTCGTCTCGTCGCCGTCGGTCTGCGAGCACTGCTCGGGCGGCTGCGCCACCCGCACCGACCACCGGCGCGGCAAGGTCATGCGGCGGCTCGCCGCCAACGACCCCGAGGTCAACGAGGAGTGGATCTGCGACAAGGGCAGGTTCGCCTTCCGGTACGCGCAGCAGAAGGACCGGCTGACGACGCCGCTGGTGCGCAACCCCGAGGGCGAGCTCGTCCCGGCGTCCTGGCCGGAGGCGCTGGAGATCGCCGCCCAGGGCCTGCTCGCCTCGCGCGGCCGGACCGGTGTCCTCACCGGCGGCCGGCTCACCGTCGAGGACGCCTACGCCTACAGCAAGTTCGCGCGTGTGGCCCTCGACACCAACGACATCGACTTCCGCGCGCGCGTGCACAGCAGCGAGGAGGCGGACTTCCTGGCCGCCCGGGTCGCCGGACACGGCCGGGATGTCGACGGTACGGGCGTCACGTACACCTCCCTGGAGAAGGCCCCCGCCGTCCTGCTCGTCGGCTTCGAGTCCGAGGAGGAGGCTCCCGGAGTCTTCCTGAGGCTGCGCAAGGCCTGGCGCCGGCACGGGCAGAAGGTGTTCGCGCTGGCGACCCACGCCACCCGGGGCCTTCAGAAGGCGGGCGGCACGCTGCTGCCGGCCGCGCCCGGCACCGAGACCGAGTGGCTCGACGCGCTGGCGAGCGGGGTCGGCCTGGAGGACAACGGCACCCTCGCCGCGCAGGCGCTGCGCGGAGCAGGCGCCGTGATCGTCGTCGGGGAGCGGCTGGCTCGCGTGGCGGGCGGTCTGACCGCCGCCGTGCGCGCCGCGTCCGCGACCGGCGCCCAACTGGTGTGGATCCCGCGCCGGGCGGGCGAGCGCGGTGCCATCGAGGCGGGCGCGCTGCCGTCGCTGCTGCCGGGCGGCCGCCCGGCGACCGACCCGCGTGCGCGGGAGGAGGTCGCCGCCGTCTGGGGCGTCTCCGAACTCCCGCTGCGCTACGGGCGCGACACCGGCCGGATCGTCGAGGCCGCGGCGGACGGAGCGCTGCAGGCGCTGGTCGTCGCCGGTGTGGAGGTCGCCGACCTGCCCGATCCGGCACGCGCGCGTGCGGCACTGACCGAGGTCGGCTTCCTGGTGTCGCTTGAGCTGCGGCCCAGCGAGGTCACCGAGCACGCGGACGTGGTCCTGCCCGTGGCGGCCGTCGCCGAGAAGGCCGGCAGCTTCCTCAACTGGGAGGGCAGGGTGCGCTTCTTCGAGGCCGCGCTCAAGCCGGACCAGATGATCCGCCGCGTGGCGCCCAGCGATCTGCGGGTGCTGCAGATGCTGGCCGACGCCATGGACGTCCACCTGGGGCTGCCGGACCTGCGTACCGCGCACGCCGAGCTGGACCGGCTCGGCGCCTGGACCGGGCCGCGCGCCACCGACCCGCTGGAGAGCGCGGGCGTGCTGCCCCGGCCGGCCGCCGGGGAGGCCGTGCTCGCCGGGCACCGGCTGCTGCTGGACCACGGCGTCCTCCAGGAGGGCGACGAGGCGCTCGCCGGGACACGGCACGCGGCACACGCGCGCGTGTCGGCCGCCACGGCCGCAGAGGCGGGCGTCGCGGACGGCGACCCGATCGCCGTGACCGGTCCCTCGGGAACGGTCGAAGTTCCCTTGGAGGTCACCGAGATGCCCGACCGGGTGGTGTGGCTCCCGCTGAACTCCGTCGGCGGGGGCGTCGCCTCCGACACCGGGGCCCTGCCCGGCTCCCTAGTCCGCATCGGCCCGGCGACGCGCGCGACCGAGGCCCCCAAGGAGGTGGAGGCATGAGCCCGTACCTCGCCGCAGAGAACCTCTCGATGTTCGGCACCGACCCCTGGTGGCTGGTCGTCATCAAGGCGGTGTTCTGCTTCGCGTTCCTGATGGTGACCGTGCTGTTCTCCATCGTCTGGGAGCGCAAGGTCGTCGCCTGGATGCAGCTGCGCATCGGCCCCAACCGGCACGGCCCCTGGGGCCTGCTCCAGTCGCTCGCCGACGGCGTGAAGCTGATGCTCAAGGAAGACGTCGTCGTCAAGCGCGCGGACAAGGTCGTCTACGTCCTCGCGCCGATCGTCGCGGCCATCCCGGCCTTCATGGCGATCGCGGTGATCCCCTTCGGACCGGCCGGCAACGAGATCTCGATCTTCGGTCACCGCACCGCGATGCAGCTGACCGACCTGCCGATCGCGATGCTCTACATCCTCGCGATCGCCTCGGTCGGCATCTACGGCATCGTGCTCGCCGGCTGGAGCTCCGGATCGACGTATCCGCTGCTCGGTGGTCTGCGCTCGTGCGCGCAGATGATCTCCTACGAGATCGCCATGGGCGCCGCGTTCGCCTCGGTGTTCCTGTACTCGGGGTCGATGTCGACGTCGACGATCGTCGAGCAGCAGCACGACCGCTGGTACATCCTGCTGCTGCCGGTCTCCTTCCTCCTCTACATCGTCACCATGGTCGGCGAGACCAACCGCGCCCCCTTCGACATGCCGGAGTCCGAGGGCGACCTCGTCGGCGGCTTCAACACCGAGTACTCGTCGATCAAGTTCGCGATGTTCATGCTCGCCGAGTACGTGAACATGGTGACGGTCTCGGCCGTGTCGACCACGCTCTTCCTCGGCGGCTGGCGGGCTCCCTGGCCGATCAGCACGTTCTGGTCGGGCGCCAACCACGGCTGGTGGCCGCTGCTCTGGTTCGTGATCAAGGTGCAGCTGCTGCTGTTCTTCTTCATCTGGCTGCGCGGCACCCTTCCGCGAGTCCGCTACGACCAGTTGATGAAGCTCGGCTGGAAGGTTCTGATCCCGGTCTCCGTGACCTGGCTGATGCTCGTCGCGGCCGTGCGGACGCTGCGGAACGAGAACTACGACTTCGCCGACATCGCCCTGTACGTCGGCGGTGCCGTCCTGGCCCTGCTGGTCCTGTCCTTCGTCGCCGACATGTTCCGCGAGAAGGCGAAGGCGGCCGAGCAGCCCGAGGCCCAGCCGGCCGGGTTCGACCCGATGGCCGGTGGGTTCCCCGTACCGCCGCTGCCCGGACAGGAGCTGCCGGCGGTGCCGCGGCGCCGCTCGCGCCGCGAGGGCGAGCTGATTGTCAGTGGCGGGCCGGACACTGTCAGTGACGGATCTCTGGATGGAAAGGAGGCGTCCGATGGCTGAGGAGCCCAAGGAGACCAAACCCGGTTTCATGAACCCCGTGGCCGGCTTCGGCGTGACCTTCAAGGCCATGTTCAAGAAGCGGCTGACCGAGCAGTACCCGGAGCAGAAGAAGACCACGGCTCCGCGCTTCCACGGACGGCACCAGCTCAACCGCCATCCGGACGGCCTGGAGAAGTGCGTCGGCTGCGAGCTGTGCGCCTGGGCCTGCCCCGCCGACGCCATCTACGTGGAGGGCGCCGACAACACCGACGAGGAGCGCTACTCCCCGGGCGAGCGGTACGGCCGCGTCTACCAGATCAACTACGCCCGCTGCATCCTGTGCGGCCTGTGCATCGAGGCGTGCCCCACGCGCGCGCTGACGATGACCAACGAGTTCGAGCTGGCCGACTCCAGTCGCGCCAACCTCATCTACACCAAGGAACAGCTGCTCGCCGGTCTCGAAGAGGGCATGGTCGACACACCGCACGCCATCTACCCGGGCACCGACGAACAGGACTACTACCGGGGCCTGGTCACGGAGGCCGCGCCTGGCACGGTGCGCCAGGTCGCCGTCACCAAGGGCGAGGTCCCGCAGGAGGCGGCGTCCACCTTCGGTGAGGGCGAGCCGGCCTCGGAGAAGGTGATCGGCCGATGACCGCACAGCTCGCCGCCTACACCACCTCCACCGGAGAGGCCTTCCAGTTCTGGGTCCTCGGCACCTTCGCGGTGATCGGCGCCCTGTGCACCGTCTTCATGAAGAAGGCCGTGCACAGCGCACTGTGCCTCGCCGGCACCATGATCATCCTGGCGGTGTTCTACCTCGCCAACGGCGCCTACTTCCTCGGCATCGTGCAGATCGTCGTCTACACCGGCGCGATCATGATGCTGTTCCTGTTCGTGGTGATGCTCGTCGGTGTGACCGCGGCGGACTCCCTGAAGGAAACCATCAAGGGCCAGCGCTGGCTGGCCCTGTTGTGTGGGCTCGGCTTCGGCATCCTGCTCTTCGCCGGCATCGCCAACGCCTCCCTGAAGGACTTCGCCGGCACCGGCAAGGCGAACGCGAACGGCAACGTGGAGGGCCTGGCGTCCCTCATCTTCACCAAGTACGTGTTCGCCTTCGAACTCACCGGCGCCCTGCTCATCACGGCCACCGTCGGCGCCATGGTCCTCACCCACCGGGAGCGCGTCGAGCGCGCCAGGACCCAGCGTGAGCTGTCCGAACAGCGCGTGCGCGAGGGGAAGTACCTACCGCCGCTGCCGGCCCCCGGCGTCTACGCCCGGCACAACGCGGTGGACATCGCGGGTCTGCTGCCCGACGGCACGCCGTCCGAGCTCACGGTCAGCAAGACCCTGCGCGAGCGCGGTCAGGTCCGTGACGTCTCCGCCGAGGCGCTGAACGACCTCAGGGCGCTGGAGCAGCGAGCCGAGGAGCGCCTGGAGCGCACCGAGATCGAGCCGTCGGCCTTCAAGCGGCCCGAGGAGGCGTCGAAGTGAATCCCGTCAACTACCTCTACCTCGCCGCCCTGTTGTTCACGATCGGTGCCACCGGCGTCCTCATCCGGCGCAACGCCATCGTGGTCTTCATGTGCATCGAGCTGATGCTGAACGCCTGCAACCTCGCGTTCGTCGCCTTCTCCCGGATGCACGGCAACCTCGACGGCCAGATCATCGCCTTCTTCACGATGGTC
This sequence comes from Streptomyces carpinensis, assembly GCF_002154505.1. Taxonomy (GTDB): domain Bacteria; phylum Actinomycetota; class Actinomycetes; order Streptomycetales; family Streptomycetaceae; genus Streptomyces; species Streptomyces carpinensis. The sequence continues at coordinate 23,334 of NZ_MUBM01000068.1, forward strand.
GTCGCCGCAGCGGAGGTCGTGGTCGGGCTCGCGATCATCGTGTCGCTGTTCCGTTCCCGCCACTCGGCCTCGGTCGACGACGCCAGCCTGATGAAGCTGTAAGGGGTCGGAAGAATCGTGGACAACCTGATTGCGCTGCTGATCGCGGCGCCCCTGCTCGGAGCGGCCGTCCTCCTGGTCGGCGGCCGGCGACTCGACGCCGTCGGCCACTGGCTCGGCACCCTGCTCGCGGCCGTCTCCTTCGTGATCGGCCTGGTCCTCTTCGCCGACCTGCTCGGCAAGCACGCCGAGAACCGGACCATGACCCAGCACCTGTTCAGCTGGATCCCGGTGGCCGGCTTCCAGGCCGACGTCACCTTCCGGCTCGACCAGCTGTCGATGACGTTCGTGCTGCTGATCACCGGCGTCGGCTCACTGATCCACCTGTACTCGGTCGGGTACATGGAGCACGACGAGCGGCGCCGCCGCTTCTTCGGCTACCTCAACCTGTTCCTCGCGGCGATGCTGCTGCTCGTCCTCGCCGACAACTACCTGCTGCTGTACGTCGGCTGGGAGGGCGTCGGTCTCGCCTCCTACCTGCTGATCGGCTTCTGGCAGCACAAGCCCAGCGCGGCCACCGCCGCCAAGAAGGCCTTCCTGGTCAACCGCGTCGGCGACATGGGCCTGTCGATCGCGATCATGCTGATGTTCACCACGTTCGGGACCTTCGCCTTCGGCCCCGTCTTCAGCCATGTGGGCGGTACCGGCGAGGGCAAGCTCACCGCGATCGGCCTGATGCTGCTGCTGGCGGCCTGCGGCAAGTCCGCCCAGGTGCCGCTGCAGTCCTGGCTCGGGGACGCGATGGAGGGCCCGACCCCGGTCTCCGCCCTCATCCACGCCGCCACCATGGTGACCGCGGGCGTCTACCTCATCGTCCGCTCCGGCGCGATCTTCAACGCCGCGCCCGACGCGCAGCTCGCCGTCACCGTGGTCGGCGCGGTCACGCTGCTCTTCGGTGCGATCGTCGGTTGTGCGAAGGACGACATCAAGAAGGCGCTGGCCGGCTCGACCATGTCGCAGATCGGCTACATGGTGCTGGCCGCGGGCCTCGGCCCCATCGGCTACGTCTTCGCGATCATGCACCTGGTGACGCACGGCTTCTTCAAGGCCGGGCTGTTCCTCGGCGCCGGTTCCGTCATGCACGGCATGAACGACGAGGTCGACATGCGCAAGTACGGCGGCCTCCGGAAGTACATGCCGGTCACGTTCATCACCTTCGGCCTCGGCTACCTCGCCATCATCGGCTTCCCGGGGCTGTCCGGCTTCTTCTCCAAGGACAAGATCATCGAGGCGGCCTTCGCCAAGGGCGGCACCGAGGGCTGGATCCTCGGCGGCGCGGCCCTGCTGGGCGCGGCCATCACGGCGTACTACATGACGCGCGTGATGCTGATGACGTTCTTCGGCGAAGAACGCTGGCGCAACCGGCCCACCGCCTCCCCGGCCGAACCCAGCGTGGAGCCGGCGGCCGAGGAGCGCGGCGCACACGCTGAGCCGCACCCGCACGAGTCGCCGAAGGTCATGACGATCCCCATGATCGTGCTGGCCGTGGGGTCCGTCTTCGGCGGCGCGTTCTTCAGCATCGGCGACCGCTTCCTGAACTGGCTGGAGCCGGTCACCGGGCACAGCGAGGGCAACTCGCCGGTCAGTGCCCTGACGGTCACCGGCGCGACCATGGTGTGCCTGGTCGTCGGCGTCGCCATCGCCTACGCGCAGTACGGCCGCAGGCCGGTCCCGGCCGTGGCCCCGCGCGGGTCGCTGCTCACCCGCGCAGCCCGGCGCGACCTGCTCCAGGACGACTTCAACCACGTCGTCCTGGTCCGCGGCGGCGAGCACCTCACCCGCTCCCTGGTGTACGTCGACCACACCCTGGTCGACGGCGTCGTCAACGGCACGGCGGCCTCGATGGGCGGCCTGTCCGGGAGGTTGCGCCGGCTGCAGAACGGCTTCGCGCGCTCCTACGCGGTCTCGATGTTCGGCGGTGCGGCGCTCCTGGTCGCCGCGACCCTGCTGATGAGGGCGGTCTGATACCGATGTCCTTTCCTCTGCTGACAGCGACGGCGGTGCTCCCGGCCCTCGGGGCGGTCGCCACGGCCGCCGTGCCGGCCGCCCGGCGCACCGCCGCCAAGTGGCTGGCGCTCGTCGCCTCGCTCGCCACGTTCGTCCTGGCCATCGCCGTCCTGGTGCGCTTCGATCCGGACGGAGCCCGCTACCAGCTCACCGAGTCCCACGCCTGGATCTCGGCCTTCGGGGTCAGATACGAACTCGGTGTGGACGGCATCGGGGTGGCGCTGGTCGCGCTCACCGCCCTGCTGATCCCGTTCGTGATCCTCGCGGGCTGGCACGACGCCGACCCGCTGGAGACCGGCAGCCGCCGCTGGCGGCCGACGCAGGGCTTCTTCGCCCTGATCCTGGCCGTCGAGGCGATGGTGATCATCTCCTTCGAGGCCACGGACGTCTTCCTCTTCTACATCTTCTTCGAAGCCATGCTGATCCCGCTGTACTTCCTCATCGGCGGCTTCGGGGACCGTGCTCACGAGCACGGCGAGGAGACGGCCGCCACGCAGCGGTCGTACGCGGCGGTGAAGTTCCTGCTCTACAACCTGGCCGGCGGTCTGATCATGCTGGCCGCGGTGATCGGCCTGTATGTGGTCGCGGGGAACTTCTCGCTCGCCGAGATCGCGCAGGCCCGTGCCAACGGCTCCCTGCACATGGCCACCAGCACCGAACGCTGGCTGTTCCTCGGCTTCTTCTTCGCCTTCGCGGTGAAGGCGCCGCTGTGGCCGCTGCACACCTGGCTGCCCAACGCCATGGGGGAGGCCACCGCCCCGGTCGCCGTCCTCATCACGGCGGTCGTGGACAAGGTGGGCACCTTCGCGATGCTCCGCTTCTGCCTCCAGCTGTTCCCGGAGGCCAGCAAGTGGGCCACGCCCGTCATCCTGGTCCTGGCCCTGATCAGCATCCTGTACGGGGCGCTGCTCGCGGTGGGCCAGCGGGACATCAAGCGCCTGGTGGCCTACGCGTCGATCTCGCACTTCGGCTTCATCATCATGGGCATCTTCGCGATGACCAGCCAGGGCCAGTCCGGCGCGACGCTCTACATGGTCAACCACGGCATCTCGACGGCCGCTCTGCTGCTGGTCGCCGGGTTCCTGATCTCCCGGCGCGGCTCGCGGCTCATCGCCGACTACGGCGGCGTCCAGAAGGTCGCTCCGGTGCTCGCCGGAACCTTCCTGATCGGCGGCCTGGCGACGCTCTCGCTGCCGGGGCTCGCGCCCTTCGTCAGTGAGTTCCTGGTCCTGGTCGGCACCTTCACGCGGCATCCGGCGATCGGCATCATCGCCACCTTCGGCATCGTGCTCGCCGCGCTGTACACCCTCGTCCTGTACCAGCGGACGATGACCGGCCCGGTGAAGCCGCAGGTCTCGGCGATGCCCGACCTGCGGGTGCGGGAGCTGGTGGTCGTGGCCCCGCTGATCGTGTTGCTGATCTTCCTGGGCGTCTATCCGAAGCCCGTCGCGGACATCGTCAACCCTGCGGTGAAGCAGACCATGTCCGACGTACACCAGACCGATCCCAAGCCCGAGGTGGAGGCGGCCAAGTGAGCGCAGCAGTCGTCCACAGCCTGTGGACAACCGCGGCCGACCCGATCTCGAAGATCGGCGCGCCGAAGATCGAATACGGCCAGTTGTCGCCGACCCTGATCGTCGTGGGCGCGGCGGTCGTCGGGGTGCTCATCGAGGCGTTCATCCCGCGCAGGTCCCGTTACTACGCACAGGTGTTCGTGTCCGTCGTCGCGCTCGCCGCCGCGTTCGCCGCGGTCGTCGCGCTCGCGGCGGACGGCTACGGCACGACCAAGGCGCACATCGCGGCGATGGGCGCCATCGCTGTCGACGGCCCCTCGCTCTTCCTGCAGGGCACGATCCTGCTGGCCGGCCTGGTCGGCCTGTTCACCTTCGCCGAACGCCGCCTGGACCCGGCGGCGCACGGCAACCGCGTCGACTCCTTCGCCGCGCAGGCCTCGGCCGTGCCGGGCAGCGACGCCGAGAAAGCGGCGGTGAAGGCAGGTTTCACCACGACCGAGGTCTTCCCGCTGCTGCTCTTCGCGGTCGCCGGCATGCTGATCTTCCCCTCGGCCAACGACCTGCTGACGCTGTTCGTGGCCCTGGAGGTCTTCTCCCTGCCGCTGTACCTGCTGTGCGCGCTGGCCCGCCGCAAGCGGCTGATGTCGCAGGAGGCCGCGGTCAAGTACTTCCTGCTCGGTGCGTTCGCCTCGGCGTTCACCCTGTTCGGCATCGCCCTGCTGTACGGGTACGCGGGCTCGGTGTCGTACGCCACGATCGCGCAGGTCGTCGAGGGGAACGTGCCGAACGTCGACCCGGCGCTGGCCAACACCATGGGCAACGACGCGCTGCTGCTGGTCGGCGCCGCGATGGTCGTCATGGGCCTGCTGTTCAAGGTGGGCGCGATCCCGTTCCACATGTGGACGCCGGACGTCTACCAGGGCGCCCCGACCCCGGTCACCGGGTTCATGGCGGCCGCGACCAAGGTGGCGGCGTTCGGGGCGCTGCTGCGGCTGCTCTACGTGGTGCTGCCGGGGATGCGCTGGGACTGGCGGCCGGTCATGTGGGGCGTGGCGATCCTGACCATGCTGGGCGGTGCGATCGTCGCGATCACGCAGACCGACATCAAGCGGCTGCTGGCCTACTCGTCGATCGCCCACGCGGGCTTCATCCTCGCGGGTGTCATCGCCACCTCGAAGGACGGCGTGTCCTCCGTCCTGTTCTACCTGGCCGCGTACTCCTTCGTGACGATCGGCGCGTTCGCCGTGGTGACGCTGGTGCGCGACGCGGGCGGCGAGGCGACGCACCTGTCGAAGTGGGCCGGTCTCGGCCGGCGCTCGCCGCTGGTGGCGGCCGTGTTCGCGGTGTTCCTGCTGGCCTTCGCGGGCATCCCGCTGACCTCCGGGTTCGCCGGGAAGTTCGCCGTGTTCAAGGCGGCGGCGGAGGGCGGCGCGGTACCGCTGGTCGTGATCGGTGTGATCTCGTCGGCGGTCGCGGCCTTCTTCTACATCCGCGTGATCGTGCTGATGTTCTTCAGCGAGCCGCGGCCGGAGGGCCCGACGGTGGCGGTGCCGTCGCCGCTGACGATGACCGCGATCGGCGTGGGTGTAGCGGTCACCGTGGTCCTGGGCGTGGCCCCGCAGTACTTCCTGGACCTGGCGAACCAGGCCGGGGTGTTCGTGCGCTGAGGCGCCCCGCTCCTCACCGGCCGACTGCCCGGCGCCTCCGCGAGAGGTGCCGGGCAGTGGTGTGTGCGAGGTCGCAGATCCACAGGGCCCGGAACGGGCCGCCGGCCTGTGGACAACTCCGAGGCTGTCGGCGCCGCCCCCTATCGTGGAGGCAGTGGTCGAGGGACGACGTACGGGGGACGAGACGATGGGCGGGACAGGTGGTGTCACCGAGATGCCAGTGACGGACAGCGAGACGCTGGCCACGCTGCACCGTGTCTTCGGATACGAGGCCTTCCGGGGTGAGCAGGAAGCGGTCATCGAGCATGTGGTGGCGGGCGGCGACGCCGTCGTCCTCATGCCCACCGGCGGCGGCAAGTCGCTGTGCTACCAGATCCCGGCCCTGGTCAGACCCGGTACGGGCATCGTGGTCTCGCCACTGATCGCGCTGATGCAGGACCAGGTGGACGCCCTGCGGGCGCTGGGCGTGCGCGCCGGCTTCATCAACTCCACCCAGGACTTCGACGAGCGGCGCGTGGTGGAGGCGGAGTTCCTGGCGGGCGAGCTGGACCTGCTCTACCTGGCACCGGAGCGCCTGCGTCTGGACACCACGCTGGGCCTGCTGTCCCGAGGCAAGATCTCCGTCTTCGCCATCGACGAGGCGCACTGCGTCTCCCAGTGGGGCCACGACTTCCGCCCGGACTACCTGATGCTGTCGGTGCTGGGCGAGCGCTGGCCGGACGTGCCGCGGATCGCGCTCACGGCGACCGCCACCCACGCCACCCACCAGGAGATCACCCAGCGGCTGAACATGCCGCAGGCCCGGCACTTCGTGGCGAGCTTCGACCGGCCCAACATCCAGTACCGGATCGTGCCCAAGGTCGATCCGAAGAAGCAGCTGCTGGCCTTCCTGCGCCAGGAGCACGCGGGCGACGCCGGGATCGTGTACTGCCTCTCGCGCAACTCGGTGGAGAGGACGGCGGAGTTCCTCTCGCACAACGGCATCGAGGCGGTGCCCTACCACGCGGGCCTGGACGCGGGCACCCGCGCGGCCCACCAGTCCCGCTTCCTGCGCGAGGACGGCCTGGTGGTGGTCGCCACGATCGCCTTCGGCATGGGCATCGACAAGCCGGACGTCCGGTTCGTCGCCCACCTGGACCTGCCCAAGTCGGTCGAGGGCTACTACCAGGAGACGGGCCGCGCGGGCCGGGACGGCCTGCCGTCGACCGCCTGGATGGCCTACGGCCTGAACGACGTCGTACAGCAGCGCAAGCTGATCCAATCAGGAGAGGGCGACGAGGCGTTCCGCCGCCGGGCCGCCGCGCATCTGGACTCGATGCTCGCGCTGTGCGAGACGGCGCAGTGCCGCCGCGGCCAGCTGCTCGCCTACTTCGGCCAGGAGCCGGACCCGGCCGGCTGCGGCAACTGCGACACCTGCCTGACCCCGCCCGAGACCTGGGACGGCACGATCGCCGCTCAGAAGGTGCTGTCCACGGTGGTGAGGCTGCAGCGGGAGCGGCGGCAGAAGTTCGGCGCGGGACAGATCATCGACATCCTGCTCGGCAAGCGCACCGGCCGGGTGATCCAGTTCGACCACGACCAGCTGTCCGTGTTCGGTATCGGTGAGGAGCTGACCGAGGGCGAATGGCGAGGTGTCGTACGGCAGTTGCTTGCGCAGGGGCTGCTCGCGGTCGAGGGCGAGTACGGCACGCTGGCGCTGACGGACGCGAGCGCGGCGGTGCTGCGGCGCGAGCGTGAGGTACCGCTGCGCAAGGAGCCGAAGCGGCCTGCGGCCTCGCGGTCGGGCTCCTCGTCCTCGGCGTCCTCGGGCCGGGGCAGGAGCAAGGCCGCCGTGGCCGAACTGCCCGAGGAGCTGCTGCCCGCCTTCGAGGCCCTGCGCTCCTGGCGCGCCGAGCAGGCCCGTGAGCAGGGCGTTCCCGCGTACGTCATCTTCCACGACGCCACACTGCGTGAGATCGTCGCGCTCTGGCCCACGTCGGTGGCCCAGTTGGGCACGGTCGGCGGAGTCGGCGAGAAGAAGCTGGCGACATACGGGGAGGGCGTCCTCGGGGTGCTGGAGTCACTGGGTGGACCGTCGGCCACCGGGGCCGGCGGCCCGGGCGAACAGGACGCGGCGGAGGAGGGGCCCGGCCCGGCCACGGACACGGACTGGGACACCGAGCCCGAGCCGGACGACTGGATATGACCGGAGCCGGGCGGCCGTACAGGGGACGACGCGGCACAGTACGGCTGGACCCGGCCAACACAGGATGACTGCGCCCAAGTCACTGGGTGTGGGGGCCCGGCTCACGGCGTACGCGAGGTGTACGCCCTGACGTCCGAGTCCGTCGTGGCCGTGACGCGGGCCCCGCGGGGCGGGGCACCGGCCACGTGAGCCAGTGGGTCGGAGGCGTCTGCCGAGACCAGGGCAAGCGCGACCTTGACGCTGCACGGCCGTGTCCGTGTCGGTCAGGGCGGCGGCGGGCGAACCGGTCGGGGAGGGAGTTCTGCCGGGGCGCGGTCGCCACCGGGCCGAAGGGGGGCTCGGCTCAGCGCAGCGCCGTCAGGCCGGGAGCGAAGGTGATCAGGAGCGGCAGCAGCGGGACCAGGGCCGCCGCCGTCGTCGTCAGGGCCCTGCGCCTGCGGTCCAGCCGGGGCGGGGGCTCCAGGAGGCGGTCCACCCGCTCACCGAGCAGACGGTGGCTGGAGGCGCAGGAGAGGACTCCCCGGTGCTGGTTGAGCTCGATCAGTGCCAGGGCGGTGGTGAGGTGGCCGTGACGGCGGGAGGCGGTGTCGTCGGCGGCCAGTTCGACCAGGCGGTGGGTCTGGTCGCAGAAGTGCGTGAACAGGGGGACCCGCGGAAAGCCCGTCGCCAGCGCGGTCGACAGGTGCAGCAGCCAGTCGTGGTGGGCGCGGGCGTGCCCGCGTTCGTGGGCGAGGACGGCGTCGAGCTGATGGCCGGTCAGGCGGTGCAGTGCGCCGGTGGTGACGACGAGCTGGGGCGGATGACCCGGCATCCACCAGGCGTCGGGATACTCGTCCTCCAGCACCAGCATGGGGCCGCGGGCCGGGGGAAGCCCGGCGGGCAGATCGGGTGCGCGCTCCCGCAGGTGCGCACGGGCCTGGCCACGACGGCGGCGGGCCTCGGCGACCTCGCGGCCGAGCATCGCGGTGGTCCAGGCGGCCCCGCACGCCAGCAGCAGGGTCAGCGCCGTGGCCCAGACCGGCGCGGTCGAGAGGTCGTACGCGGCGGTCACCGAGGGCGGGGCGGGCGCGAACACCCGGTCGCGGACGGTGTGGAAGACGGCCGCGGTGCCCAGGACCAGACCGGCCAGGCAGCACAGGAGGGCGGTGGCGACCAGGCACTGCCAGACCCACAGCGCGACGACCGGTTCCCGTTCGGGCCACCCCGCCCTGGTCAGCGCGCGGGGGACCGGCACGGCGGCCGTCAACGCGACGGCGCCCAGCAGGAGCAGGCAGACGGTCATGCCACGGACCCCGGATCCTGATCGGAGGTGTGCGGGTGTCGGGTCGTGCGGTGCGGTGGTGCTGTGGTGCTCGGCGGTGGTGCTGCGCGGCGGCCGACGTGCGGCGCGCGCACGGTCTGCCGCCAGTATGACGGCGGTGGGCGGCGTGAGTCAGGGCCTGACCGCAACCAATCCCCGCCGCACCCACCACGTCACGGTGCGCACACCCTCCCGCGCACGGCGGCGGGCGCGCATCACCGCGGGCACCGCCGTGCGTAGGGAGTCAGGCGCCGGTCAGCTCGCCACGATCCGCCCTGTGACCTCGCCCAGCCCCACCCGTACGCCGGCCGCGCCCGGGGCCCAGGCCGACAGCGTCACCACGTCCCCGTCCTCCAGGAACGTCCGCTTGCCGTCCGGGAGTTCGAGCGGCTCGCGGCCGTTCCAGGTGAGCTCCAGGAGCGAGCCGCGCTGCGCGGGCTCCGGTCCGCTCACGGTGCCCGAGCCGTACAGGTCGCCGGTGCGCAGAGACGCACCGTTGACCGTCATGTGCGCCAGCTGCTGGGCGGCCGTCCAGTACATGGTGGAGAAGGGCGGCTCGGACACCACGTGGCCGTTGATCGCGACGGAGATCCGCAGGTCGTAGCCGCCGGGCTCCTCCCCGGAGTCGTCCAGGTAGGGAAGCAGCGGGTGGGTGCGCTCCGGAGGGGCCACCCGCGCCCACTCCAGCGCGTCCAGCGGCGTGATCCACGCCGACACCGAGGTGGCGAACGACTTGCCGAGGAACGGGCCGAGCGGGACGTACTCCCAGGCCTGGATGTCGCGCGCCGACCAGTCGTTGAGCAGGCACAGCCCGAAGACGTGCTCCCGGAAGTTCTCCAGCGCCACCGGCTGCCCGAGCCTCGACGGCACGCCCACCACGAAGCCGACCTCGGCCTCGATGTCCAGCCGGACGGAGGGCCCGATGACCGGGGCGGGATCGCCGGGGGCCTTCCGCTGGCCCGAGGGGCGTACGACGTCCGTGCCCGACACGACGACCGTGCCCGAGCGGCCGTGGTAGCCGATCGGCAGGTGTTTCCAGTTGGGGGTCAGCGAGTCCTCGGCGTCCGGCCGGAAGATCTGCCCCACGTTCCGCGCGTGGTTCTCGGAGGCGTAGAAGTCGACGTAGTCGGCGACCTCGAAGGGCAGATGCAGGGTCACCGAGGACAGCGGGTGCAGGAACGGCGCGACGGCCTCCTGGTGGGACGGCACCGTCACCCACGCCGTCAGCGCGCGCCGCACGTCCGACCAGGCGGTGCGGCCGGCGGCGAGCAGCGGGTTCAGGGTGGGCCGCGCGAGCAGGGCCGCGTACGGCGAACCGAGCGCCACCGCGGCCGCGCCCGCGTCGAGGAC
>NZ_MUBM01000680.1 GCF_002154505.1 Streptomyces carpinensis
GCCCAGCTCGTCGCGACCCTGGCCCGCGGGCTGGTGGAGACCGCCGCCCGGGAGTGGCGGGCGGGCCGCGAACCGGTGGACCACAGTGTGAGCCTGCTGCGGCTGGCCGCGTGGCAGTCGGCCCGGGCGGGGCTGGCGCGGGAGCTGCTGCATCCGCTGACCATGCGGCGGCTGCCGGCGGAGTCGGTGGTGCGGGCGCTGCTGGACCATGTCGGCGACGCGCTGGCGGGTAGCGGGGACCTGCACCGGGCCCGCGAGGCCGTGGACCTGTTGCTGCGGCGTGGCAACGGGGCGCGGGTGCAGCGCGAACTGATGGAGCGGACCGGGAGCCTGCGGGACGTCGTCGCCGAGTGCGTGCGCCACACCCAGGGCTGACTCAGAAGATCAGCGCCAGGGCGTAGGCCAGGAAGCCGGCGGCCACCACCAGGACGAGCAGGAGGATGAGCGTGAGCGGGGCCTTGGCCCACCCCCTGGACGTGCTGTACGGCTGCCGGGGCCCCGCCTCGGACATGCTGCCCTCCGCTGGCGGGGTCTCACCGGGCGGGACACCGCCCCCGGGCTCCAGGCCGGGGGTCCGTTCGGGATCGGGATCTGGATTGGCGAAACTCATGCCTGACGGGTTCCCCGAACGGGTCCGCATCACAAAACAGCTACATCCCCCTTCCGGGCCCCCGGCCGCGCCGACCTGGGCTAGATTCGACCCGCGCCGACAACGGCACTCACCTGCGGGGTCACACTCCGTACACACCAGGAGCAGCGCATGCGCGACTTCGCCCTCGCTCCGTCCGCGGTCTCCGCGCCGATCGGCGGGCTCGCCGACAGCGTCTTCGAGACCGCCGAGTTCCGTCCCACCCTCCCGGTGCTCGCGCGCCGGGCCTCTCCCGCTTCTGCCGTGTGGCAGGAGGTGACCGCCGTGGAGCTGCGGGACGAGGTGGCCGACCTGGCCCGCGGACTGGTCGCGTCCGGGATCGCCCCGGGCCACCGGGTGGCGGTCATGGCGCGCACCCGGTACGAGTGGACGGTCCTGGCCTACGCGCTGTGGACGGTGGGGGCGGAGGTCGTCCCGATCTATCCGACCTCCTCGCGCGACCAGGTCGAGTGGATCCTGCGGGACGCCGGATGCGTGGCCGTGGCCGTCGAGGACGAGCAGGGCGTGATGACGGTCGGCTCCGTGTGCGCGTCGCTGCCCCTGCTGCGGCACGTGTGGCAGCTGGACGCCGGTGCGCTGGCGCAGCTGGTGGAGCGGGGCGCGGGGGTGCCGCCGACCACGGTCGACTCGCTGCGCCGGATCGTGCTGCCGGACGCCACCGCCGTGATCGCCTACACCTCCGGTACCTCCGGCCACGCCATGGGCTGCGCGCTGAGCCACCGCGCGCTGGCGAGCCCCTGCGACACGCTGCTGGAAGGCTGGGGGCACACCGCCGCCCCGCCGGGCGAGCAGGCCTCCGTCCTGGCCTTCCTGCCGTTCTCCCATGTGTACGGGCTGATGATCCAGGGCATCTGCGTCCGCGGCGGGATCCTGCTGGGCCACGAGCCCGATCTGGGCGAGGCGGCGCTGGCGTCGGCGCTGCGGTCCTTCCGGCCGACCTACTTCTACGCCGTGCCGTCCGTCTTCGAGAAGCTGTACAAGAACTTCCTGCGCACCGCTCAGCAGGCGGGCCGCGGCGCGCTGTTCGAACGGGCGGCGGGGACGGCGCGCGACTTCGCCGCGGCGCTGGAGCGGCAGCGGACCGGCCGGGGCTCGGGCCCCGGATTCGACCTGCGGCTGCAGCACGCACTGTACGAGCGGACGGTGTACCGCCGGCTGCGGGCCGCGCTCGGCGGCAGGGTGCGGCGCGCGACCTCCGGCGGCTCCCCGCTCAGCCGAGAACTCTCCCTGTTCTACGAGGGCATCGGCATCTACGTGCACGACGGGTACGGGCTCACGGAGACCGCGGGCGGCATCACCATGCAGCCGCTGGGCCGGGAGAAGTCGGGCACCGTCGGCAAGGCACTGCCGGGCACCGCGATCGCGGTGGCCGACGACGGGGAGATCCTGGTGCGGGGCCCGTCGGTGTTCCAGGGGTACGTGGGCGACGAGGCCGCCACCCGGGCCGCGCTGCGCGGCGGCTGGCTGGCCACCGGCGACATCGGGTACCTGGACTCCGAGGGCTATCTGACGATCACCGGGCGCAAGAAGGACGTCATCATCACCAGTGGCGGCAAGAGCGTGGCCCCGGCCCTGCTGGAGCAGCGCCTGAGAACGCATCCGCTGGTCCACCAGGCGGTCGTCGTGGGCGACAACCGGCCGTGCGTCGGGGCACTGATCACCCTGGACCCGGAGTTCCTGGCGCACTGGCGCGCGGCCCTCGCGCTGCAGGGCGAGGCGCCGGGCCGCGAGGCACGTGAGGAGAACGCGCTGCGCGAGGAGATCGGCCGGGCGGTGGCGGCCGCCAACAGCGCGGTGTCCCGTTCGGAGTCCATCCGGGTCTTCCGGGTGCTGCCGGAGCCCTTCGACGTGGCCGGCGGACTGCTCACGCCGTCGATGAAACTGCGCAGGGACGCCATCGTGGAGCGCTACGCCTTCGAGATCGACGCCATGTACCAGGCCCGCACCGCCGCCCGGTTCCGCCCGCCGGCCGACGATCCGGTGGCCGAGTGGGAGGACTCCGACGACGTCTTCCGCTGAGACAAGGCCCACGGGAAGTCCACGCGTAGGCTCGGCACCCTCGGGAACTAGACACTGGGACGGACGGGACGGGAAGGAAGAGCACGACGAAGCCTCGCGCACGCGGGGCCGGGAAGGCGAGATGGCAACCGAGCCGCCTGGGGACGACACACTGGCCACCGAGGGGATTCCGAGTCGCACCGCTCACTTCACGGGCGAGCTGCACCACGTGACCGGTGCGCGTCTCGCCGCGGAGGAGTTTCTCGACGATCTCGCGCGCTCCTCGCTGCCGACGGCCCCCGAACACTGGGACGACATCCTTCTGGTCGTCACCGAACTGGCCGCGAACGCCGTTCAGTACGCGCCCGGACCGTTCGTGCTGCGCATGCGCCGCACCTTCGACGGGGTGCATGTGACGATGAGCGACACCAGCACCACGGCGCCGGCGCCGCGCCCGT
>NZ_MUBM01000681.1 GCF_002154505.1 Streptomyces carpinensis
CGCCGAACTCGCCGCCGCCGAACGGTCGCTCGCCGACCGACGGACGGCCGACCTGCTGGAGGTGCCGGGCGAGCTGGCCCGGCTGCTGGCGTCGGTGGCGGCGGCCGGGGCGGCGCACGCGTACCTGCTGACGGACGGAGACGACGACAAGTGAGCCAAGCGAGCGCGGCGACGGAACAGGAACTNNGCGGGACGCGCTCGTGCGCGAGGTGCGGGACATGGGCGGCCGGCCGGTGGCCGCGGCGGCCGGTTACGCACTCCCGTTCCCGGTGCCGGACTCGGCCGCGGCGGTCCGGTTCGCCGCCGAGCTGGAGGACCGGGTGGCCGGGGTGTACTCCGACCTGGTGCGGGCCTGCGGCGGGGAGCGGCGGCGCGAGGCCGCCGTGGCGCTGCGTGAGGCGGCGGTCCGGGCGGCGCGCTGGCGCGGCGAGAGCGTAGCCTTCCCTGGTCTCGCCGAACGTGCGGGAGCCGGTACGGCCTCGTCCGGCACCCCGTCGGCGACACCGACGGCG
>NZ_MUBM01000682.1 GCF_002154505.1 Streptomyces carpinensis
CGAAACGACTTGGCGTTCGCGACGGGGCCGGGCGGGCAGGAGTCGCACCGGTTCCGACCAGCACCCTTTGTGCCCGTTTGGACCAGCACCCTTTTCAATTACTTGGTCAAAAGTAGAGGAATGGATGGAGAAGTTACGATCGTGAACGCTGCGTGGTGTTGGGGGTCGATCGAGGAGTCACTCGGTGGCCTGAACGGAGGTGTGCTCCTGATCGAACGGCCGCCCTAGCTCCGGGGCGGCCGTTTCCGTTTGTGGCGTCCTGTACGGCCGCACGAAACGGGGAGATGCGTTATGACGACGCTTCACCTGACGCCGCAGGACATGGCCGCCGTGTCGTCCGGACCTGCCGGGGCCTGGCTCATCGACCTGACGAAGGCGGGCGAGAAGACCGTGGTCGCCGTGGCGGTGCAGCTCTTCCCGCTGGACCAGGTGCCGCCCGCGAAGCGGCGCGCGGACTGGCTGCGGCAGCTGCCGGACGCGAAACTGGTGGAGCTCGCGACGGCGCGGCTCGGCGCTCCGGACGCGGAGGTGATGACGGAGGTCGTGCGTCGCTTGCAGGAGTTGACTCAGCGGATCTGCCCGGTCGTCGGGTCCCTGCGATATGCCGGAATCCTGCCCACCTTCTTGGGTTTGCCGCCACACTGCCGACAGGCCCCGCTG
>NZ_MUBM01000683.1 GCF_002154505.1 Streptomyces carpinensis
CAGACCCCCGTCAGCGGGGCCGCCCTCATCGAGGAGCGCCGTCTCTGATCCGGACACCGATGAGACCCTGGCTGCCGCCTTCGCCAAGCTCAAGCTGACCCCGTCCGTGCTCGCCGAGCAGCTGGCCGAGGTGGAACGAGCGCGGGCTGCGGCTGCCGCCGCGCCGGCCCTGGAGCCGAGCATCGTCCCGCGGCCCGAGCACGTCTGTCCGCGGGGTCATTTTCGCGACTCGGCTACTCGTAAACGGTTGCCGCTCGCAAGGCTCGTGCGAAGAAGCTCCAGTCGCCGCTGGCTGGCAACTCGCGGCCGGCGTTGCGGTACCAGCCGTCCGCATCCTCGATCCAAGCTGCCAGGGCCTCCAGGAAACTTGCAAGGTCCTCGTTCTCCCAGGAGCGGCCTTCCTCGGCGTGGCTGCGGTGGAGCGCACGAACGAAGGCGGCCAGATCTGCTCTCTGTCGACGTGCTCGGGAGATGCGGTCAGGCGCGGCACCCTGGTTGGCGTGCCAACTGCCGTAGTACGGCCAGAAAGACACCATCTTGCCCGACCGCCATCCCGTAGCGGAAACCAGTGGG
>NZ_MUBM01000684.1:0-480 GCF_002154505.1 Streptomyces carpinensis
GTGAAGCTGCGTCCGCCGTCGGCGCCGATCAGCCAGTCAGCGGTCAGAGTCTGCGTCTTCTCTCCGATCGTCACGGTCACGCCGATCCCGTCGCTGTCCTGCGTGATCACGGTCGCCTCGGCGTCGCGCAGGAACTCGAGCCCCTCGTGCGCGACTGCTCGCTCCCACAGCAGCCGCTCCAGGATCGGCTGGTCCGAGCAGTTCCCGCTGACCATCGTGCAGGCCGATCCGTACGCGTCCGAGCCCGGCCGCAGCGGCATGGTGCTGCCGGTCGAGGGCGACCGCTGGATGGTCAGCCTGGCCGGCACCCGGGGCGCGGAGCCGCCGACCGACCCGGAGGAGTTCCTGGCGTACGCGCTCGGTCTGCCGAGCCCGATCGTCGGCCGGCTCGTCCGCGACGCCGAGCCCCTCACCGACGTGCACGTCAGCCGCAGCACCCGCAACCTGCGGCGCTACCTGGAGAAGGCTCCGCGGTGGCCG
>NZ_MUBM01000684.1:604-970 GCF_002154505.1 Streptomyces carpinensis
CCGCCGGGTGCAGCGCGGAGCCGCCCGGTCGGTCGAGGCGGCCTGGGCGGCGGCGGTCGGCCAGGACGTCTGGTACCCCGGCACGCGCGGCGCCCGGCCCGGCCTGGCGGACCGTCTTGTCACGGCCTACAGCCGCCGTCTGACCAGGGCGGCCACCGGCTCCTACCGCGCCGCGGCCGCCCTGTGGGACGTGACGAGCCTGCGCACCGGCCCGGAACGCCTCTTCCGCCCGGCCACCCTCCTCGACGTCGCGGGCGGCCCCCTCCTGCCCCCGTTGTCCGGCCCCCCGCTGACACCGGCCGAACGCAAGATCCTGGCCGAGCTGAGCGGGACGGACGGCTGACGGATCAGGGCCGGGAGGCGAGG
>NZ_MUBM01000685.1 GCF_002154505.1 Streptomyces carpinensis
CGGGCCACGTGGCCCGCCCCGTCCGCCGGCACGCGCGCCCCGTGGGCCCGGTCCGTCGGCAGACCCGTAGGCGCGGTCGGTCCGGTCCGGCAGGGGCAAGCTCCCCGTCCGCGTCCCTCACATCAGCGGAGTGAGGAAGCGGCGCAGGGCCTCCTCGTAGTTCTCGGGGTCGGCGTTCCACATCGCGCTGTGCGGGGCGTTCGGCACCGTGTGCAGGGCGACGAGGTTGGGGCGGCGGGCGGCGAGCCGGCGGGAGAACCGCCAGGGGGCCACCGCGTCGCCGGGGCCGTGGAAGATCAGCGTCGGCACGGTGAGCCGCTCCGGGTCGCTCGCGTCGGCGAGCCGGTCGCCGTCCGGGCCCATGCGCCCCTGCGCGGCGCGCACCGCGAGCGGCAGCAGGGGACGTGGTGTGTGCCGGGCTCTGGCCAGGGCCCGCAGCGTCGCCTCCCAGTCGAGTACCGGTGAGTCCAGAACCAGCCCGGAGATGCGGCCGCGCAGCTCCGAGTGGAGGGCGGCGCGCAGCGCCATGGTGGCGCCGATGGACCAGCCGTGCAGGACGACCCGCTCGGCGCCGTAGCGCACGGCGTAGCCGATCGCCGCGTCCAGGTCGCGCCACTCGGTCTCGCCGAGGTGGTTCAAGCCGTCCGGGGGGCGGGGCGCGCCCAGGTCGCCGCGGTAGGCGACGTCGAGCACCGGGAAGTGCCTGCGGTGCAGGAACTCCATGATGTTCAGGGGGAGTTCGCGGGTGGTGCCCAGTCCGTGCACCGTGATCACCCAGGTCTCGCGGACCCCGGGCACGAACCATGCGGGCAGCGGGCCGAGTTCGCCCGGGACGTCCACGTCGGCGTGGTCCAGGCCCAGGGCGGAACCGGGGTCGCCCACGTGCACGTTCGGGGTGAGCCAGACCTTGTCGCGAGGATGCAGGAAGCCGTGCGTGACCCGTTCCAGGCGGCGTACGACGGTGTCGGGCAGGTGCGGGGCGTCCTGCAGGACGGGGCCGACGACCGCGTGGGAGCCGTTGCCGGCCAGGCCGTAGGTGCCGGGGCGCAGGGAGGCCAGGTCCCGGGTGAGCGTGATCTGGCCCGCGGCCGTGCTGTGCACGGTGAGCCGGGGCTCGGTGGGCAGGGGCCGGCCCGGGGGCGCCTTGAGCGCGGCGTCGCTGGCGAGCCGGCCGGCGGCGACGCTCGCCGCGCCGGCCGCCAGGGCCGCGGTGACGGCCGCTGCCGTCGCTTTGACTGTGCGCACGGGTCCAGTGTCGTGGCGTACCGGGTCACCGGCCAGCGGGAGGAAGGGTCGGGGTGACATGCTCCTGCGAGTTCCAGAAAGAGCCGCCTTCACCCCTGCTTCACCCGCCTCCTCACTCCGCTCCCGTCTTCTTCCCCTCTTCGCCGCCCTGCTCCGGGCGCCCCGGCTGTCCATATCCCCGCAGCCGTTGCGTGGCCCGCGCCAGCTGTTCGGCCGACAGCAGGGACGGTGCCAGGCCGGGCACCGAGGACGCGGTCAGCCACAGCCGGCACATCCACTCCAGCTGGGCCGTGCGGTCGTAGGCCTGGTCGAGGCTCGCGCCGTAGGTGACGGTGCCGTGGTTCTGCAGGAGGCAGCCGGAGCGGCCGGCGAGGGCGCGCAGCATGTTCTCGGCCAGTTCCTCGGTGCCGTAGGTCGCGTACGGGGCGACGCGCACCGGACCGCCGAGCGCGCCGGCCATGTAGTGGACCAGCGGCAGCTCGGGGACGAGCGTGGAGACGGCCGTCGCGTGCACGGCGTGGGTGTGGACGACCGCGGCCGCGTCGGTGGCGCGGTAGATCGCCAGGTGCATGGGCAGCTCGCTGGTCGGGACCAGGGTGCCGAGCACCTGCCCGCCGTCGAGTGCGACGCCGGTGATGTCGTCCGGCGTGAGCCGGTCGTAGGGCACGCCCGACGGCGTGACCAGCACGGTCTCCCCCACGCGCACCGACACGTTGCCGGAGGTGCCGACCACCAGCCCGTCGGCCACCGTGCGACGCGCCGTAGCGACGAGCTCGCTCCAGGCACGGGCCTCCTGCTCCCGCGCCTCGCGCACGCCCCCCGCGCCTGTTAGATCCCTCACCTGTGGGTCCCGCTCAGCCATGCGGTGATCCTGTCAGCCCGCCCGCCCGGCGGGCCAGGGGAAGCCCCTCCGGCGGCCCGGGACAGGGGAATGCGGCGATCCGGGGACAGCCGCCGCGGCGAAACGGAACGACCGGGAAGCAGATTCGGACACCGTGGAGACCGACCCAGTTCATCTTCTGTTCACCCTGGTTACCTACGTTCGACCAGCCAATGACGCTCGAACGATTGCCTGGGTAAATGGAAAGCTTCTCGCTGATCCTCGCGATTGTG
Source organism: Streptomyces carpinensis (assembly GCF_002154505.1). Classification (GTDB taxonomy): domain Bacteria; phylum Actinomycetota; class Actinomycetes; order Streptomycetales; family Streptomycetaceae; genus Streptomyces; species Streptomyces carpinensis. Next base: position 2,359 of record NZ_MUBM01000685.1, read on the forward strand.
GTGGTAACCGCACTCGCGTTTGATTTCACGAACGGTTTCCACGACACCGCCAACGCGATGGCCACCACCATCTCGACCGGCGCGCTGAAGCCCAAGATCGCGGTGGCCATGTCCGCCGCGCTCAACCTGGTGGGCGCCTTCCTCTCCGTGGAGGTCGCCAACACGATCTCCAAGGGTCTCGTCGACGAGACCGGCATCCGTCCCGAGGTCATCTTCGCCGCCCTGGTCGGCGCGATCCTCTGGAACCTGCTGACCTGGCTGGTCGGGCTTCCGTCCAGTTCCTCGCACGCCCTGATGGGCGGTCTGATCGGCGCCACGATCGCCTCGGTCGGCGTCGGCGCGGTGCACGGTGACGCCCTGGTCACCAAGGTCGTCATCCCGGCGGTCGCCGCCCCGGTCGTCGCGGGCCTCGCCGCGATGGTCGCGACCCGGCTGTCGTACACGATCGGCAGGAAGGCGGACGGCAAGGCGGCCGAGAAGGGCCACCGCGCCGGGCAGATCGCCTCCGCGGGCCTGGTCTCGCTCGCCCACGGCACCAACGACGCGCAGAAGACGATGGGTGTCATCACCCTCGCCCTGATCGCCGGCGGCGCCATCGCCCCCGGCTCCAACCCTCCCACCTGGGTGATCCTCTCCGCGGGCCTGGCGATCGCGCTCGGCACCTACATCGGCGGCTGGCGGATCATCCGCA
>NZ_MUBM01000686.1 GCF_002154505.1 Streptomyces carpinensis
GCCATCGAGCGCGGCGCGCTCGGCACGGACGGCGACACGGAGACCACCGAACAGGCCCGGCAGGCCGCCGAGCAGCTCACCCGGCTCACCCGCCCGTTCCTGCTGCGCCGCCGCAAGTCCGACCCCGGCATCGCCCCAGAACTGCCGGCCAAGACGGAGACCGACCACCCCGTCGCCCTCACTCGTGAGCAGGCCGCCCTGTACGAGGCGCAGGTACGCGAGGCCATGGTCCGGATCGAGGAGGCGGACGGCATGGCCCGCCGTGGCCTGGTGCTGAAACTCCTCACCGCGCTCAAACAGATCTGCAACCACCCCGCCCACTACCTGCGCGAGACCGGCCCGCTGCCCGGCCGCTCGGGCAAGCTGGAACTCCTCGACGAACTACTCGACACGGTGGTGGCCGAAGGCCAGGGCGCCCTGGTCTTCACCCAGTACACGCAGATGGGCAAGCTCCTGGAACGCCACTTCGCCGACCGCGGTCTCCGCGCCCGCTACCTGCACGGCGCCACCGCCGTCCCCCGCCGCGAGGAGATGGTCGCCGCCTTCCAGCAGGGCGAGTTCCCCGTCTTCCTGCTCTCCCTGAAGGCAGCCGGCACCGGCCTCAACCTCACCCGCGCCACCCACGTGATCCACTACGACCGCTGGTGGAA
>NZ_MUBM01000687.1 GCF_002154505.1 Streptomyces carpinensis
GTGCCCGGATCGAGCCACCGCACGAAACCCCGCCCGTCACTCCGCCGAGACGTGACTCCCGTGACCGAGTTGGGCCAGGGCGCGGTCCAGCATGTCGGCGAAGAAGTCCACCGCGGCGGCGTCGATGCACAACGGCGGCTTGATCTTCAGGATGTTGAGGTGGTCACCGGTCGGCTGTACGACCACGCCGAGGTCGAGCATCCGGTCACAGAGTTCGGCGGTCTCTTCCGTGGCGGGTTCCAAGGTGAGGCGGTCGCGGACGAGTTCGAGGCCGAGGTAGAGGCCCGAGCCGTGGACGGCGCCGATGACGCCGTATCGCTCGGCCAGTGCCTCGAGCCGGCGCTTCAGATGGCCGCCGACACGCATGGCATTGCCTTGGAGGTCCTCGTCGCGCAGGGTGTCCAGGACGGTGAGACCCACGATGCTGGAGACGGGGCTGCCACCGGTGGAGGAGAAGAAGTAGCCCTGGTCGCGGTACCTGTCGGCAACGGTCTTGGACGTGATGACGGCGCCGAGGGGGTGGCCGTTGCCCATGGCCTTGGCCACACAGACGATGTCGGGGACGACCTGCTGCTGCTCGAAGCCCCAGAACCAATGTCCCAGACGGCCGTAGCCGACCTGGACCTCGTCGGCGACGGCCAGGCCGCCGTGACGGCGGACCGCAGCGTACACCTCGGCGAGGTAGCCGTCGGGCAGGGCCACTCCGCCGGCGTTGCCGTAGAAGGTCTCGCCGATGAACGCTCCTGCCGGGCGGCCGGAAGCGGCCAGCTCGTCGATCACCGCGACGGCCTCGGACCCGTAGCGCACCGCATCAGCCCCGCGGTGCCGGCCTCGGTAGGAGTTGGGTGAGTCCACTGTGTGGACCCAGTTCGGACGGGTGGCGAGGGCGTTCGGGTTGTCCTGGAGCGAGGTGGAGACCGCGTCGGAGGCGTAGGTCCAGCCGTGATACGCCTCGCGCAGTGCGACGACGTCGTGCTGTCCGGAGGCACCGATGGCCAGCCGGAGGCCCAGATCCACCGCCTCGGAACCGGAGTTGACCAGGAACACCGTGTCCAGGGGCTCGGGCAGGAGGACAGCGAGGCGTTCGGTGAACTCCACCACCGAGGCGTAGTGGAATCGCGAGTTGGTGTTGAGCCGTCGCAGCTGCCGGGAGACCGCCTGCTCGACGCGAGGATGGGCGTGGCCCAGCGGGGTGACGTTGTTGACGATGTCGAGGTAGGAGCGGCCGTCGGTGGAGAGCAGGTGGTGGCGCCAACCACGCTCGATGCGGGGAGGGTTGGCGTAGTAGTGCCCCTGCACGGTGGCGAACACGGCGTCACGGCGGTCGAGCAGGTCCACCT
>NZ_MUBM01000688.1 GCF_002154505.1 Streptomyces carpinensis
CGCGCCGCCGCACCTCGCGCAGCAGCGAGGTGATGGTCGCCCGGGCCTCGGACAGCTGGTCGCTCATCAGCAGCCAGCGGTAGCGGGCGGAGCCGACGCCGTTGTGGTGGCAGGCCACATAGGGGTCCTGAGGCTCCTTCAGTGCGCGCTTGATGGTCGCGGGGGCGTCCGGGTGGCCCATCAGGGTCTCGGTGGAGGCCTGGAAGGCCAGCGCCATCAGCTCGGTGCGCCGGTCCCGGCCGCGCGCGGCCNNNNGGTCAGCACCTCGCGGGCGATGTCCCGCGCGAGATCCACCTCGCCGGCCGTGATGGCGTCCTCGGCCGCCCGCAACCGCCGCTCGTCCGGGCCCGGCACCCCGTCGGCCGGGGTGTGCCGGGCGGCGAGCAGTCCCAGCGAGGCCGCGACCGACGGCGCGCCGCGGTCCCGGGCCAGCGCGGCGGCCCCGGCCAGCCGGGCGGCCACGTCCGGATCGGTGCCGGTGGTGGCCAGGGCCAGGTGCCGGGCGCGCTCGATGGGGTCGGAGGCGGCGGTGGACAGCGCGGCGTGCGCGGCACGGCGCTCCTGCGCGGGCGCCTCCGCGTACAACGCGGCCGAGATCAGCGGGTGCGCGAACCGTACGGCCGGGCCTTCCGGTTCGGTGGCCAGCAGCCCGAGCTCGGCGGCCTGGGCGCACTCCGCCTCGGCGTTCTCCCGTCCGGCCGCGTGCAGCAGGGCCGGGGTGGGGCGGGCGCCGGCGCTGGCCACGAGGAGGGTGCGGCGGGCCTCGTCCGACAGCATCTCCAGCCGGCTGAGCACCAGGGCGCGCAG
>NZ_MUBM01000689.1:0-334 GCF_002154505.1 Streptomyces carpinensis
GCCGGCCGGGCCGCCGCTCGGCGGGTTGTACTTGAAGCCGCCGTCGCCCGGCGGGTTGTGGGAGGGGGTGACGACCACGCCGTCGGCGAGGCCCGAGGTACGGCCCCGGTTGTGGGTCAGGATGGCGTGCGAGACGGCCGGCGTGGGGGTGTAGCCGTCGGCCGCGTCGATGAGGACCGTGACGTCGTTGGCGGCGAACACCTCCAGCGCGGTGACCTTCGCGGGCTCGGACAGGGCGTGGGTGTCCGCGCCGAGGAAGAGGGGGCCGTCCGTGCCCTGCCCGGCGCGGTACTCGCAGATGGCCTGGCTGGTCGCGGCGATGTGGTCCTCGTTG
>NZ_MUBM01000689.1:472-1106 GCF_002154505.1 Streptomyces carpinensis
CGCCACCGTCAGCACACCCTTGAAGGGCGCACTGGGGGAGGTACGGATCGGGGTGCACAGGAAGTTGAAGTCCTGCGGTGCCGAGGAGTCATAGGTCCTCAGGGAGACCCGGGGCACCGTGGTGGGCCGGCCCGAGTGCAGTGCCTCGTCCATCGCCCTGAAGACGCCGACCTCGTCCAGGCCGGGCAGCACCCGGCGGCCGAGGCTGAACTGCGGCACCATGCCGAAGGCCTGGCCCTGCTTGCCGTTGGCGTAGCGCAGCAGGTGCTCAGGGCCCTCGGTGAGCATGATGGGGAACGGCGCGCCGTCGAACACCGCGAACAGCTCCTGCTGCTGGGCGAGCAGGCTGTCGCGCAGCTTGAACTCGGACAGCAGGGTCTCGGTGAGTTCCTGCATGCCCTGCTTGAGCTGGCGGTCCCAGGTGCGGGGCTTGAAGTCCGCGACGCACACGGTGCCCAGGATCAGGCCCGTGTTGTCGCGCAGCGGCGTCCCCAGGTACGAGCGCACGCCCAGGTCGTTGACGAGGGCGTTGCCCTTGAAGCGCGGGTAGTCGAAGACGTCGTCCAGGGCGAGTTGGGACTGCTGGGCGACGACATGGGGGCAGAAGCCGTAGTCACCGGGTGCCTCGCGGGCG
>NZ_MUBM01000069.1 GCF_002154505.1 Streptomyces carpinensis
CCAGGACGCGGGCGGAGCGGGGGGAGATGAGGTCGGGGCTCGCGGGGGGCATGCTCTTCACCTTCAGAAACTACTTTCCGCCGCAGCAACCTCATCAGCCACAGCAACTCATGTCCGCCGCAGCGGCGATCGACCACGACGGCGGAGTCCGGAGGTGCCGAACCCGCCGGAACCGCACGACACAACGGACCCGCAGGCACGAAGCCCACGGGTCCGTAAAGTCACGTCGGCCTAGAGCCGGCGCGGCGTCAGGCGGCCTTCGGCGCGTTGACGTCGCTCGGCAGAGCCTTCTGGGCGACCTCGACGAGGGCGGCGAACGCGCTCGCGTCGTTGACGGCCAGCTCGGCCAGGATCTTGCGGTCGACCTCGACGTTGGCGGCCTTCAGACCCTGGATGAAGCGGTTGTAGGTGATGCCGTTGGCGCGGGCCGCGGCGTTGATCCGCTGGATCCACAGCTGGCGGAAGTCACCCTTGCGCTTCTTGCGGTCGTTGTAGTTGTAGACCAGCGAGTGGGTGACCTGCTCCTTGGCCTTGCGGTACAGACGCGAGCGCTGACCGCGGTAGCCGGAGGCCTGCTCGAGGATCGCCCGGCGCTTCTTGTGGGCGTTGACTGCCCGCTTGACGCGTGCCACTTGATTGACTCCTTGTAGCGGGGCCGTGGTTGTCCTCACACGGCCCGGAAACGATTGGGTCCCGGTCCTGACGTACGGCGCGGGGGGTCAGCTGTGCGCGGGGCTCAGCCGATCGGGCGCCGCCGTGTCACTTGCCGAGAAGCTTCTTGATCTTCTTGGCGTCGCCCGGGGCCATCTCGGCGTTGCCGGTGAGGCGACGCGTCAGACGGGACGACTTGTGCTCGAGCAGGTGGCGCTTGCCGGCGCGCTCACGGAGCACCTTGCCGGAGCCGGTGACCTTGAAGCGCTTGCTGGCACCGCTGTGCGACTTGTTCTTCGGCATAGCGCCGTTCTCTCCTCGTAGGTGGCGCTCCGGTGCCCGGTCACGAAAACCGGGCACTGTGGAGCGTCGCTCTTGTATCGGATACATCCTGGGACTGGCGTCCCGGGAGTCACGCCTCGGCGGAAGCCTCGGCCGGGGCCTCAGTGGTCTCGGCCTCAGCGGCGTTCTGCGAGCGGCCCGGGTGGGCCTTCGCCTCGGCCTTGCGGGCCTCCTGCGCCTGGCGGGCCTCGGCCATCGCCTCGGTCTTCTTCTTGTGCGGACCGAGAACCATGATCATGTTGCGGCCGTCCTGCTTCGGGTTCGACTCCACGAAGCCGAGGTCCTGGACGTCCTCCGCGAGCCGCTGCAGCAGCCGGTAGCCCAGTTCGGGCCGGGACTGCTCGCGACCACGGAACATGATCGTGATCTTGACCTTGTCGCCCTGCTTGAGGAACCGGACGACGTGACCCTTCTTGGTGTCGTAGTCGTGCGGGTCGATCTTCGGCCGGAGCTTCATCTCCTTGATGACCGTGTGCGCCTGGTTCTTGCGCGCCTCACGGGCCTTCATGGCCGACTCGTACTTGAACTTCCCGTAGTCCATGAGCTTGCACACGGGCGGACGGGCGTTCGCCGCGACCTCGACCAGGTCCAGGTCGTACTCCTGCGCAAGCTCCAGTGCCTTCGCGAGCGGCACGATGCCGACCTGCTCGCCACTGGGACCGACAAGTCGCACCTCGGGAACGCGAATCCGGTCGTTGATGCGGGGCTCGGCGCTGATGGATCCTCCTCGGTAGCACCACGCGGCGGTCTGGCGGACAGCCGCGTACATCTGTGTACGTAAGACCTAACCGCGCCGAAGCAACAAAAATGCCCCGGACGATCACAGGCGGGGCTCCTCGAACTACCGGAGCGACCGCCGCGATGCCGCGGGGCGCGCTTTCGGGCGGATCGCCGCCACAAGGGACGGGACCGCCTGACCGGTGACCCGCCGCCCCTGAGGGCGGTCAGGTGGGAGTTCGAAGCCTCCACTTGTGGGCCGGGCTCGTTCTGTCCGGGGCGAACCCCTGGGACATCCGTGTCCGACCGGTCGTCACACAAGGTTAGCAGGATCGGTTGACAAGGGCTAATCGGCAAGGTGTGACGGCGATGCCGTCACGGCGACCGGCCGGGGCCCGGGCATGGCGGCCGTCGCCTGCCCCTATCGTGTGGGGCATGAGTGACACCTCCCCCTCGGAGACCCCCGAGACCTCCGGCAACCCCGACTTCGACGCCATGACCCGCGACATCGCCGAGGTCCCCGCCGTCGAGGTGATCGTGACGGTCGCCGTCAACCTGATGAGCGCCGCCGCCGTGAAGCTCGGTCTGACCGAGGAGGGCGACAAGTACAAGGACCTCGACGAGGCCCGCAAGCTGATCACCGCGCTCGCCGGACTGCTGGACGCGAGCACGACCGAGATCAGCTCCTTCCACGCGGCGCCGCTGCGCGACGGCCTGAAGTCGCTGCAGCTGGCGTTCCGCGAGGCGTCGGTCGTCCCGGACGAGCCGGGCCAGGGGCCGGGCGAGAAGTACACCGGGCCGGTCTACGGCTGATCCTCTCCCCCACCGCCTCGCGCGGCGGGGCTACTCCTTCACATACAGGGGCTCGCCCGGCGGCGTCGTCCCGGCCGGCAGCAGTGCCAGGTCGAGACCGCGCACCAGGCGGGCCCTCAGTGTGTCGCTGGCGGCCAGCCGCTCGGCGACGGCGCGGGCGGCCTCGGCCGGGGCCGCGGCGGCCTCCGGGTCGAGCACCAGGGCGAGGGTGCCGTCGGCCTGCCCGGGTCCGAGGTGGGCGCGGAGCACGGCCGGCTCGGCGGCCACCGCCTCCCGCACGGCCGCCACGACCGCCGGGTCCGCCAGCGGGTCGGTCGTCGTACGGCCCTCCGCGAGCGCGAGCAGCGCGGGCCCGGTCAGTTCGAACGGCACCGGCCCGGCGAGGTCCAGCACCACCGTGTCCGCCTTCTCGTGCGCGGCGGCCTGAAGGGCCTGGTGCAGGGGCACGGCGACGGGACGGGCCGCCGGGTCCCAGCGGGCCAGGGAGTCGGTGGAGGTGAAGGCGGGCAGCGCGGTGCGGTCGCCGGCCTTCAGGGTGGGCACGGCCATGTCGCTGGTCTTCTCGCGGCGCAGCCCCCGCTCGTCCTCCTCGACCTCGCCGAGGACGGCCACGACCGGGACGAGCAGCCGGGCGCCCTCGAGCGCCTGAAGGACGGGACCCACGGCGGTGCGGTCCTCGGCCCAGGCGGCGAGCGCCGCGCTCAGCCGGGGATCGGCGGAGCCGTCGTCGTCGGAGAAGCCGGGGTCGGGAATGTTCTTGTTCGCCACGGCTCCGACCCTATCCGGGGCCTTCACCGTTTTCTCAGGGTCCCCTGACCCACGTCTCACGCCGGCCCCACGGCGCGCACAGTCACCGCCAGAAGCATCCCGGGCATGGAGTCCCCGTCCGTCAGTGCCCGCCGTCACCGCCGTCGCCGCCGGGCGCGCCCGTCCCGGCGCCGGTCCCTGCTGTGCGCGGCCCTGGTCTGTGTCACCGTCGTGGGCGCCACGGCGGCGGGTGCCGCATATGTGAGGGCCGGGGCGGGCCCTGCCGGGCCTGGGCCCGTATCGTCGCCGGCGCCGTCCTCGTCACCGACGTCGTCCCCGGGGTCGGCGTCGGCGAGTGGGAGGGCATCGATGGAGACGGTGACGGACCAGGCGGCGGACCGTACGGCGCTGCTGGCCGAGGCGATGAAGTCGGTGGCGGCTGACGGTGCCACCGTGTCGGTGGCGGTGCTCGATCTCGGCTCCGGGCGGAGCGCCGGATACGGCGACGGCTCGTTCGACACGGCGAGCATCGTCAAGGTCGACATCCTGGCGGCCCTGCTGCTCCAGGCGCAGGACGCGGGACGGAGCCTGACCGCCCGGGAGAAGACGTACGCCACCGCGATGATCGAGGACAGTGACAACGACTCCGCCTCGGCGCTGTGGCGGATCGTCGGCGAGGCGGACGGCCTGGACGCGGCGAACCGCCGCTTCGGGCTGACGGACACCTCCGGGGGCGACGGCGCGCTGTGGGGCCTGACGCAGACCACGTCCGCCGACCAGCTCACCCTGCTCAAGCAGGTGTTCGGTGACGACGCGGACGCGAAGCTGAGCGCGGCCTCACGGACGTTCCTCCAGGGGCTGATGGGGCGGATCGCCGAGGACCAGCGCTGGGGTGTGTCGGCGGCGGCCGACGGCTCCGCGTGGGCCCTGAAGAACGGCTGGCTGCCACGCAGCACGACCGGGCTGTGGGTGGTCAACAGCATCGGGCGCGTGACCGCCGACGGCGACGACTACCTGGTGGCCGCCCTGTCCCGGGGCAACGCGACGAAGGAGAAGGGCATCTCGGTGGTGGAGGGGGCGGCACGGGCGGCGGTGTCGGTGTTCGCGGACGGGGCGTGACGCCGGTCCGCGCGCGGATGCGTGACGCGGGCTCCGCGGCCGGCGGAAGCCGCCTCGCCCAGGGTCTTTCGCGCCGGGCCACGCGAGCCCGGCACGATCCGAACGAAAGACCCTAGGTCTAAAACTGACGGAAGTCGGCCTGGTCGTCGTCCTCGCGGCGGCCGCGCCACAGGACGACCGCGACGACCAGCAGCACTCCCCCGGCGCTGCCGGCGAGAGGGCCGGCCCAGCCGGAGGCGGTGTCGTGCGCCTCGGCGGTGCCGGGGCCGGGGCCGAAGTACCTGTCGCCGTACGCCACCGCGTGCAGGCCCTGCGGTTCGAGGCGGTCCGCGGCCTTGAGTGCGGCGACCGGGTCGACCATGCCGAAGCCGCGGGAGTCGTCGCGGCCCCCGACGGGCGCGTTGCGGGCCGTGTCCTCCAGGAGCCTCTTGATCTGCGCGGGTGTCAGGCGGGGGTGGGCGGCCTTGACGAGGGCGACGGCGCCGGAGACGAAGGCGGAGGCCGCGCTCGTGCCCCAGCCCGCGTAGTACCTGTGGTCCGGGTCGGCGATGACGATGTCGACGCCGGGCGCGCTGACCGCCGCGTACCAGCGCCGGGTGGAGAAGTCGGCGCGGGTGCCGTAGCGGTCGACGGCGGTCGCGGCGATCACGCCCGGGTAGGCGGCCGGGTAGGAGATGTGGTCGCCCTTGTCACCGCCGTTGCCGGCCGAGGCGACGACGACGGTGCCCTTGCTCAGTGCGTACTGGACGGCCTCGTCCTCGGCCGGTTCGGGGTGGGCTGAGTCGGAGTCGTCGCCGAGGGAGAGGTTGATGACGTCGGCGCCGTGGTCGGCGGCCCAGCGGATGCCGTCGGCGAGGGCGTTGCCGCGGCTGGTGCGGGCGCGGGCGCGGGCGGAGTCGCCGTCCTCGAGGATCACGCGGACGGGAAGGATCTTCGCCTCGGGGGCGATGCCCATGACGCCGTCTGCGTCGCCGGGGCCGTGGCCGTGCCCGGCGATGATGCCGGCCATGGCGGTGCCGTGGCGGCCCCAGGTGCGGTCGCCGGGCCGGGCCCCGAAGCCGATGAAGTCCTTGGCGGGCAGGACGTTGCCCACGAGGTCGGGGTGGCCGCTCTCGACACCGGTGTCCAGGACGGCGACGGTGACGCCCTTGCCCTTGGCGACGCGCCAGGCCTGCTGGGTGTGCATGGCGTCCAGCGCCCACTGCTGGGCACGGATGCCGTCGGCGTGCGCGGCGGTGGCCGGCACGAGGGCGAGGGAGGCGGCCAGGAGCAGGCTCAGCGCGCTGCTCCTGCGGGTGATGACGGCTCTCACGAGGGCTTCTCCGTGTCCGTGGCCGAACCGACGGTCCTGCGCAGGCCCCGTTCGACGCGGTCGGCCAGTCCCTGGGCCTCGTTGCCGAGGCCGGCCTGGGCGGGGGCCGTGGTGGCGCCGGAGCGCATCGCGTCGGCGGCGGGCTGCGGGGAGTCGACGGTGCGGCCGTCGGCCCAGCCGGAGACGGCGTAGACGACCACGGGTGCCTCGGTCAGCACGGAAATGGTCCACGACGCGCGCTGCTTGTCGCCGAAGGCCGCGGCGACGGTGCCCTTGGCGGCGTACGGACGGGGCATCAGGTCGGTGCGCCGGGCGAGTCCCTCGTTCCTGAACCGGGCGGCGAGGGAGCTCATGGCGGGCGCGTCGGCCTTGGTGAAGAGCAGCCCCACGGTGGTGACGTAGCTCTGGGTGGAGTCGGTGTAGGTGGCGCGCAGCAGGCGCGCGCAGCCGACGGGGGTCAGGGCCTTGCGCAGCAGCGGGTCGAAGGCGTTCGCGCAGCCGCTGTCGGGTGCCACGGCAACGCGGGTCCAGGTGCGGTCGGCCCCGCCGGGACCGGCGCCGCCGCCCTCCACCGTGGGCGGGAACAGCCGGTCGACGGGGACGTTGTGCCACAGGCCGCCGGCCGTGGCGAACGTTCCGGCCGCACCGCCCTCCCCGGAGTCCCCGGTGAGCCAACTCCCGGTCACGGCACCGCCGATGAGGCCGAGCCCGAGGACGGCGCACACGGCCGCCGCCGCGGTGCGTGGCCGCACCCGGACGCCGAGCGCGCGGCCCCGCCCCCGCTCGTCGTAGCCCTCGGGCTCCCCGAGCGCCACGTAGGGCCGCGCCGCGTCGGGGGCGGTGCCGGGTGCTGCGGAAGCGCTCCACGACAGGGAGGGGTCGGGCGCCACGAACGGGCCCTGCGGCACGGCGGGGAATCCCGCCGTGGCCGCCGGCCGCGCCGGAGCTCCGACGACGGGCGTCGTCCCCGGACCACGGCCACGCACCGCACCGCCGTCGGGAGAGCCACCCTGGAGGGCGCCGGGGCCCGGGAATCCGCCGGCCGCCGCCGCGCGGCCGTCAGCAGGGCGGCCGTCGGCCGAAGAACCACCGTGGGGCATGGCCAAGGGCTCAGGTCCGGCCCCCTGTGGCCGCCCGAGCGGGCCGGGCACGCCGGGGAGACCGGCGTGAGCGCCTCTCTCGCCCGCGGCGCGCTCGCCGTGCCCGCCGGGGCGCGGCGAGCGCGCCGCGGGCGA
>NZ_MUBM01000690.1:0-627 GCF_002154505.1 Streptomyces carpinensis
CGCCACATGGGGGTTCGGACTGCGCGAGAAGTCGATCTCGTGCGGGTCCGCGAAGACGTCCGGGTCGCGGTTGGCGGCCAGGTAGGACACGTAGACGGCGTCGCCCGCCCGGATCCGCACCCCCTTGATCTCCACGTCCTCCAGCGCGATCCGCGACAGTCCGACCGCGTTGCGGTGCGGGATGTAGCGCAGCAGCTCGTCGATGGCCTGCGGACGGATCTCCGGCCGGGCGCGCAGCCGGTCGGCCAGTTCGGGGCGGCTCAGCAGGATGTAGAACATCTGCCCGCTGTTGTTGGTGACCGCCTCGCCGCCGATCTGGAGGAGCATCGCGAGACCCACGGCCTCCGCCACGGAGACCTCGCCACGCCCGATGGCGCCGCCGAGCAGGGAGGCCACGTCCTCACCGCCGCCTTCCATGCGTGCGTCGATCAGCTCGGTGAAGTACGCGGCCATCTCCTCCTTGGCCTGCTCGCTGACGTCGGCGCCGTGCGAGGAGGACAGGATCAGCTGGGTCCAGGTGTGCATGCTGTGCCGGTCGGCGGCCGGGACGCCCATCAGTTCACAGATCACCGCGATCGGGAACGGGCTGAGCACCGCACTGGTGAGGTCGGCGGGCGGGCCGGCCGC
>NZ_MUBM01000690.1:733-931 GCF_002154505.1 Streptomyces carpinensis
CGTCGTCCATGCGGGTCACCAGCCACGCCCAGCCCTCGCCGTTGGGCAGTTCGACACGGGTGACCGGGCCCTCCTCCATCAGGTCCGCGAGCACCGGGTCGAAGTCGACGCCGGTCAGGTCGAGCATCGGCCAGTGCCGAATCGGGGGAGGGGGCTCGGCTGCGGGGACCGGCTCGGCGGCCGGGACGGGCTCGGCGG
>NZ_MUBM01000691.1 GCF_002154505.1 Streptomyces carpinensis
CGTCCGCGCACCGGCCACGGATCCTGGCGGCGGCGTCGTTCTGCTCGGTCTCCGTGTTCCCGCCCCGGGCCTGCTCGCCGGCCGGCGGGGTGACACGGACGGGCGAGGGCCGTTCCGTCGGGCCCGGGGCGGACCGGGTCAGGCGTCTCCGCGCTGGCGGCGAATCCTGGCGGCCACGTCGTTCTGCTCGGTCTCCCACCAGGGGCGTACACGCTCGGCAGCCGGCGCGGACTCCGAGCTGTCGCCCCGGGCCTGCTCGCCGGCCGGCGCGGTGACACGGATCAGTTCCCTGTCGAGGCGGCGGTCGAGTGCCGCGTTCTGGACGCGCTCGGTGCGGGCCCACTGGACCAGGATCGACAGCAGGAAGGGCAGCGCGACCAGTTCGGCGATGCTCAGCATGGCGCCGCCGCCGATCTGCTGGTCGTGATGGACGTCGGGCGACCAGGCGGGGGCGTGGTGCAGGTACCAGGCGCCTGCGATCAGGGTGCCATGGGTCATCACGACGACTCCCGGCACCGCATCGATGATCCCGTCGAGGAACACCAGCGCGGCCCGCACCGGATGCGTGCACCAGGAGGGCAGCGCCTGCTCGTGGGTGAGCACCGGGATGACGAAGAGGCATCCGGCCGCGAGCAGGTGCAGATACATCAGCTCGTGCAGCCAGCCGACGCGCAGTGCGGTGGCGAAGTACGGCGTGAAGTAGACGACCAGCTCGGTGGCGAGTACCAGAGCCGTACTGACCAGCGGAAATGTCAGTACGCGCACCACCCGGCCGGTGACCGCGCGCCGAACGCGCGCCGACCCGGGACCGGGCAGCGCCTCGACGGCCAGCCGCAGGGGATCGCCCAGGGCCAGGCCGAGCGGCGCGAGGAGATCGAGCAGGATGTTCTGCACTGCGGCCGGCCAGAACAGGACGTGGTCGTACACGGCCAGCGCCGACATCGTGGCCACCACCAGCGCACCGAGCCCGAGCAGCGCGAAGGCCGCCACACGGGCCATCGGCCAGGGCCTGCCCTGCCGGCGCAGCCGCAGCACACCCCAGCCGTACAGCCCGCCCAGCACGACCACCAGCAGCAGCGCCGGCACGTCCAGCTGCCACGAGGACAGCACACGGCCGAAGGTCGGCTCCGCCGGGCCCTGGGCGATCCGCGTGCTCGAGACGGCCGCGGCGGACAGATCGGTCACCGCGTCGGCGATCATGCGCATCGTTCTCCTTCGCCCCAGAGGGGACGAGTCGGCACAGTTCCTCTGCGGGACGGTATCCCCCCGGGGCGCGCGGTCTGCGTCGGGGGTGGCCGCCGAGGCGCCGCGCCCTGGAGTGCGGCGCCGCCGATCAGGCGCCCCCTGGCGCGCCTGATCGAGGTCACGACGGGTTCGTGATCTCCGGCGACGATCCACCCGGACGGGTCACCCGGAGGTCAGCGATCGACCACGACGAGCCTGTCCCCCACCTCCGCTCGCATGGTGCGAAACGGTTGACCGGGTGCGTGATGTCGGCGTGGCCGGAGGCCGGCATCGGCGCTTTTCAGTGCCCGGCCGCGGCCTCGCCCTCCACGAGACGCCGCAGCGAAGGAAGCAGAGCGTCGAGGTCCTGACCCGTCCGGAAGGCGACGACGGTCGTGCCGCCGGCACCTCCGTTCTCGTGGTCGGAGGGTGCCGGGAAGAGGGCGAG
>NZ_MUBM01000692.1 GCF_002154505.1 Streptomyces carpinensis
GACGTTCACCGGCACGTGCACGGGCACCTGGATGACGTTGCCGGAGACGACGCCCGGGGACTGCACGGCGGCACCCTGGGCTCCGGAGTCGGCAGCGGCCAGGCCCGCGCCAGCGAGGACCAGCCCACCGGTGGCAACTGCGGCAGCGACGACCTTCTTGATCATTATTCCTCCTAGTTGGCAATAGCGATCTCATGTTGCTGATCGCATTACCTGTAACGAGGAGGGAGTAATGGAGCTACGAGCTTATGGTCGCATTCACCCTTCTCAGTCTTCGCCGCACGTGCGGCCGATTAGCGACGTCAACCGATCGATGACCGGAGTTCGACGATCGGCGTTCGACAACCGACCGATCGGCGGCCGGAGTTCGACGACCGGCGCTCGGCGAACGCCCTCAGGACGCGTCGATGAACCGGTCGAGCACGCGCACGCCGAACTTCAGCCCGTCCACCGGCACCCGCTCGTCCACGCCGTGGAACATGCCCGCGAAGTCCAGCTCCGGGGGCAGCTTCAGCGGCGCGAAGCCGAAGCCGCGGATGCCGAGGTCGTCGAAGGACTTGGCGTCGGTGCCGCCGGAGAGCATGTAGGGGATGGCCTTCGCGGCCGGGTCCTCGGCCAGCAGCGCGGACTGCATCGCGGCCACCAGGTCCCCGTCGAAGGTGGTCTCGACGGCCTTGTCGGAATGCACGTCCTCGCGCTTCACCTTGGGTCCGAGGATGCGGTCCAGATCGGCCAGGAACTCCTCCTCGAAGCCGGGCAGGAACCGTCCGTCGACGTGCGCCGTGGCCTCGCCCGGGATGACGTTCACCTTGTAACCGGCGCCGAGCTGGGTGGGGTTGGCGGTGTTGCTCAGGGTCGCGCCGATGAGCTTGGCGATGCCGCCGAGCTTGGCGAGGGTTCCCTCCATGTTCTCCGGGTCGAGCTCGGTGCCGAGTGCGTCGCCGAGTTCGTCGAGGAAGGCCCGGGTGGTCTTGGTCACCCGCACCGGGAACTTGTGCCGCCCGAGCCGGGCCACGGCCTCCGACAGTTCGGTGATCGCGTTGTCCCGATGGATCATCGAGCCGTGCCCCGCGGTGCCGGCCACGGTCAGCTTCATCCAGTGCATGCCCTTCTCGGCCGTCTGGATGAGATAGAGCCGCCGCTGTTCGCTGACGGTGAAGGAGAAGCCGCCGACCTCGCTGATCGCCTCGGTGACGCCCTCGAACAGGTCCGGGTGCTTGTCGACCAGGTGGCGGGCGCCGTACGTGCCGC
>NZ_MUBM01000693.1 GCF_002154505.1 Streptomyces carpinensis
CCACCCTGGGCCGCAGGGTGGAGCGCCAGGGCTTCGTGCCCCCCTCGAAGGTGCCCGCGCTCGTCGACGGCCCCGCCGAGCAGCACGAGTGGGACCTGACCCTGCCCCTGATCGACGAGCTGCGCCGCGCGCACACGGTGCTGCTCGGGGTCCCGATGTACAACTTCTCGGTGCCCGCGTCCCTGAAGGCGTGGATCGACCGGGTGACCTTCCCCGGGGCGTTCGCCGACCCGGACACCGGCGAGAGCCTGCTGGGCGACACCCGCGTGGTCGCGGTCATGGCCCGCGGAGGCGGCTACGGCCCCGGCACCCCGCGGGAGTCCTTCGACTTCCAGACGCCGTACCTGAAGGCGTACTTCGGCAACCTGGGCGTCGCGCCGGACCACCTCCATCTGATCGCCGCCGAACTGACCCGCGTCGACGTCCTGCCGCACCTGGCCGGCCTGGAACACCTGGCGCGGGAGTCGCTCACCGCGGCCCGGGAACAGGTCCTGGCACTGGCCGCCGTCTGAGCCTCCGTGGCCGCGGGCGGCCCGCCCCGGCCACCGCCCGGGCCCGTGCGGCCGCGGGCGGTTGAGTAGGGTCGGCCGGGTGACCGAACACGCCGGGGCACCACCGAAGAGACCCTTCCTCTACGTCGTCGTCTGCGCGGCCGGGATCGCCTCCGGCGTCGGGCGGCTGATCGCCGCGGCGCAGGCGCGGGGCTGGGAGGTCGGTGTCATCGCGACGCCGGTCGCCATGGGCGGCTTCTTCGACACCGCCGAAGTGGAGCGGCGCACCGGCCGCACCATACGGTCCGCCTGGCGCACCCCCGGCGATCCCCGCCCGTTCCCGCCGCCCGACGCCGTGGCCGTCGCGCCCGCCACCTTCAACACGATCAACAAGTGGGCCGCCGGGACCGCCGACACCCTCGCCCTGGCCACCCTGTGCGAGACCTACGGACTCGGCGTCCCGGTCGCCGTCCTGCCCTGCGTGGCCGACACGCTGGCCGCCCACCCCGCCTACCGGCAGAGCCTGGTCAGCCTGCGCGCCATGGGCGTCCGCTTCGGCGACCCCCACTCCGGCGAACCGGAGGACGGCGGCGGCCGGCAGGACTTCGCCTGGGAGCGGGCGCTGGACCTGCTCGACCCGCTGCCGCCGTCCGCGGGATGAGGACCGACCGAGTTCGGCATGCGGCACCGTCCGCCTTCGTGATCGACGACGGCCTACGCTCTCGTGGAGAACCTTCCCGAAGGCAGGAGCAGCAACGATGCAGTATGTGAAGCTCGGTTCGACGGGCCTGGAAGTGTCGCGGATCTGTCTGGGCTGCATGACCTACGGCGTGCCCGACCGGGGCAATCACGAGTGGACCCTCGACGAGGAGGCGTCCCGGCCGCTGATCCGGCAGGCCCTGGAGGCCGGGATCACCTTCTTCGACACGGCCAACGTCTACTCCGACGGCACCAGCGAGGAGATCGTCGGCAGGGCGCTGCGCGACTTCGCCCGCCGCGACGACATCGTGCTCGCCACCAAGGTGCACGGGCGGATGCGACCGGGCCCCAACGGCGGCGGACTGTCCCGCAAGGCGATCATGACCGAGATCGACCACAGTCTGAGCCGTCTCGGCACCGACTACGTCGACCTGTACCAGATCCACCGCTGGGACCCGCACACGCCCGTCGAGGAGACCATGGAGGCGCTGCACGACCTGGTCCGGGCGGGCAAGGTGCGCTACATCGGGGCGAGTTCGATGTACGCCTGGCAGTTCTCCAAGGCCCAGTACACGGCCCGGCTGCACGGCTGGACCCGCTTCGTCTCCATGCAGAACCACTACAACCTCCTCTACCGCGAGGAGGAGCGCGAGATGCTGCCCCTGTGCGCGGACCAGGGCGTCGGAGTGCTGCCCTGGAGCCCGCTCGCGCGCGGCCGTCTCACCCGGGACTGGGACACCACCACGGACCGCAGCGCCGGCGACGTCTTCGGCAGCCGCCTCTACCCGGAGGGCGACCGCACCATCGTCGAGGCCGTCACGCGCATCGCGCAGGAGCGCGGTGTCCCGCGCGCCCAGGTGGCCCTCACCTGGCTGCTGCACCAGGACACGGTGACGGCGCCGATCGTCGGCGCGTCCAAGCCGCAGCACCTCCAGGACGCGGTGGCCGCCGTCGAACTGGAGCTGAGCGACAAGGAGATCGAGGAACTCCAGCGGCCCTACACCCCGCACGCGATCAGCGGCCACTGACCCACGGTGCCCGTGGCGGGTCCGGCGATGCGCAAAGGCATCCCGGACCTCCCGCGGGCCACGGAATCGGAGCCGAAATCCGGCCCGTAATCGCTTGCTCCCAGTGAATTGACAAATCGTCAACAGAGCGGATTCCAGGGCCATTCGCGCAAGAATGTGTGATCCCTTGTTGCTCCGCGCTGACCTGTGCAAAGGTGTGGCTTGTCGGCGTGCGGACAATAGGCCCGGAGGAATACCAGCCGTGAAAGACCCAGGCCTTTCCCATTCCCCCGAACCGTCCCGTCCGTTCGACGCGACGGACCAGCAGCTGAGCACCGAACTGAGCAAGTGGACCGGCGCCACGCCGGCGCTCCGCCCCGTCGGTGAACTGCTCGACCGGCACTGGGAAGCGGGCTTCGCCTACGCCCGGCTGTGCACCGACGGCCCGCACCCCGCGGGCATGCTGACCACCGCCTCCTTCACTCGCCTGTTCGGGCAGACACTGCGTCAGTCCGGGCCGACGGCCGCCTGGCGGCCCCAACTCCTGGTGACCGTACGACGTATCGCCGCGGAGTGGAGCACCGACCACCGGCGGGACATGCTGCACCCGGACCTCAGGACCGCCGGCTCGGACGATCGGGTCGCCGCCCGCCTGCTGCCGCCCCCCGACCGGTGCCTGCTCTCCCAGGCCTTCCAGCGGCTGCCCCAGACGCCCCGCGCCCTGCTGTGGCACGCCGAGGTCGAGGCCGAACCCCTCGCCGCCCCGGCCCGGCTGCTCGGTCTCGACAAGGAGGACGCGCGTGTCGGAGTCCGGCGGGCCAGGGAGCGGCTGCGCGAAGAGTGCCTCCAGGTCCACCGGGACGTCGCCCCAGAACAGGACTGCCTGCGCTACTTCCGGCTGCTGGACGTGACCTGCCGGCGCGGCGGCGTCGACGCCGACCCTGATCTGCGCGAGCACCTGGCCGGGTGCACCCACTGCCGCTACACCGGCGACCAGTTGTCGCGGTTCAACGTCGACCTGGGCACGGCGCTCGCCGAAGGCGTCCTCGGCTGGGGCGCGCGGCAGTACCGGTACGACCGTGTCGCGGGAGCCGTGTCGGCCGCCGAGGACGGGTCACCCGCCCAGGACGGGGCACCCGCACCCCCGCCGTCCGGGGCGTTCGTCGGCGGTGAGGCCTTCACGGCCCCTCCGCCCCGGGCGCCGGCCGGAGGCGAGACGTTCGACGCGGCCGGCGAACCGGGCGCGGACCCCGCGGGAGGCGACGGCTTCGGCACCACCTCGTCCGGCGGGCCCGCCCTGGACGAGCCGGACGTGTTCGCGCCGTTCGACCGGGCCCGTCGCGCGGCCCGCCGCACCGCGGGCACCCGCATCCCCAACACCGCTTCCGGCGCCCGGCGACCGGCGGCCCGGCCGGTGCCGGACCCGCGGGCGGCCCCGCAGCCGGTACCGGTGCCCGGACGCCGCGCCGCCGCCCGCCGGTCGGCGCACCGGGCGGCCCGCCGTGCCGTCCGCCACCGCAACCTCGCCATT
>NZ_MUBM01000694.1 GCF_002154505.1 Streptomyces carpinensis
CGGTGATCGCTTCCCACAGGGCCGAGGCGGCCGGCGCGGGGTGTGCGGCGGCTTCGATGGCCTCGGCGCCGCCCGTTTCCGCCTCCGTCGCACTGTGCTGCGTCCGGTTCTGTTCTCGCAGCTGTCTGAGGGCTTCGGCGCCGCCGGTCTCCACCAGGCGGCCTTGCGCGTTCAGATCGGCGATGAAGGCGTGAGCGAGTTCGCTGAGCCGCGCGGTGAGTTCCTGCTCGACGTCCATGCGGTTCCCGGGGACGGTGGTCATGCGACGGCTCCCACGTAGGCCTTGCGCAGGGAGTCGAGCGCGCGCCACTGGAGCGTCTTGACGGCGGCGTCGGTGGTGCCCATGGTGCGGGCGGTCTCGCGGACGGACATCTCGCCCAGGAACCGCAGCCGGATGACGACCTGCTGGCGGGGCGTGATCTCGGACAGGGCGTGATGCAGGTCGTCGAGCGCGAGCGAGGACAGGACGGTGTCCTCGGGGTTGCTCACCAGGGGTGCCCAGGCATCTCCCACCTGGGTGATCTGGTCGACGAAGGTGAGGTTGCGTGTCGCGGCGGTCTTGAAGTGGTCGGCGACCACGTTGCGTGCGATGGTGCACAGCCAGGCGCGGATGGACGTGCCGTTCCATGTGAAGGTGGTGATCTTGGCCCATGCCTTCATGAAGACGTCCGCGGTGAGGTCTTCGGCCAGTGCGGTATTCGACCTGACGCGCTGGCCGATGAGCGTGGCGATCACACCGTGGTGCATCCGGTACAGCTCGGCGAACGCCTCGCGATCGCCCTGCTGGGCGCGGGTGATGAGGGCCGGTTCCCCCGTGGTGCCGCCGTCGAGGGCGGCGTGAGCCTGAGTGGTCAAGGGTGCTCCCGATCAATACGTGGACAGAACTGAGGTGGGGCTGGTGATGCGCGGACCGCCTCCGGGCCGCGGGGGCAGGGACGGGGCCGGGTAGGCTCTAGCCGGCTGCGTGCCGGTCCCGGTCCCCGTGCCGCAAGCGGTGCCGGTCCTGGGCGGGCACGCGCTGCCGTTGCGGAAGGCCACCGCGCTGCTCGGTCTGCGGGTCGTCGTAGACGAGCGCGTCGAGCCGGACACGGTAGGCGTCGCGCAGCGTCCAGAGCGTGGCAAGGCTCGGCTGTTTCGTTCCGGCGGCGAGCCGGTGGAGCGTCGACCTGCTGATACCGGTTCGCTGCGCCATGTCGGCGACACTTTCGTCACCGAGCTCCCTGGCCTTTACCAGGAGCGTGGCCATGTGGAGGCGAAGCATGGTCAGAAGACCCCCTCAGCAACGTGCAGCCGTGTGGCTAACCCACACGCGCGCAACATATGCAAGTTGCCAGGCATAAGTGACGCAAGGGTATTTTGATTCGCACACAGATACGAGATTCGCGATGTGGCCTGCAGAAATGCCGATCTAGCTTTTGACCTGCAAAGGTGCACGCGTGCAACTAGCGTGTGACCACATGCCTGCGCGCTACCCTCCGAGCATGCGGAGTGTGGAAGATTCCCCCCACGAAAGCCGGGCCAAACGGCAGGCTCAGGCCCAACGGGTCGGCGCGTATCTCACGGGAGCTGCGACGGCCGCCGGATACGACGTCCGTCGGCGGCAGGGCGGCCGGGCGCAACTGGCGGCCGCGACCGGTCTGAGCCTGACCACCATCAGCCGGACGCTGGACGGCAAAACCTTGCCGCTGCCCTCGCAATTGACGACATGGGCGACGGTCCTCAATCTCGATCATCGGAGGATTCTGGTGGAGAGCGGTCTCATCCCCGAACAGCGAGGGCCTCAATCACCAAGACGGGGACCGAACTCGGCGACGCTCTCGCCGGACGAGGCCATGACCGCCTGGGGAATCACCGATCCCATCATCCGCAGGACACTGAACGGGAGCATCGTTCACGCGATCGAACTCCAAGCGGAGATCGATGCGGCCCAGGAACCAGGGCCGTTGCCGGCGGCCAAGCGCCCGTGGCACGCGCACAGATGACCCCGGCCCCGCCAGGACCCCTGTCCGTGGACCACCGCATGCCGGTCGCCACGGCATGAACTCACCGTCCGCAAAGGGACGTCACCGGCCGAACCGGCACTGCGGGCCGTGCGGACCGCTGGGCATCACCTGCTCCAGCCTCTGCCGCCGGCCCAGTGCTGCGGCGGCCGGACCGGCGCAGCAACCCGGCCGGGCCCCGGCCGGGTTGCTGCGCGTCGCAGTCACCGACAACACCACCGGGTCTGCGACCGCCGGTAATCGAGCATATGCACGCCCTTCAGGTGCACCGCTCGGCAATGTCTCTCCCGCTAAGCTCGGCGGAATCTTCCCGAAATCCAGTGGCTGCACCGCGGCTCGCGGTCACGGGAAGAGCGAGGGATATCCTCCTGCCGTGCCAGGATCCAGCGGGTCGGAAAGGCCACGCCGAGAGGGGTAGCAGGTGCTTGTCGTACAAGGAGCCCCCATAACCGCTGTCGTGCGCAGCAGCACCGGCGAGGTGGTGGTTCTGCTTTCCGGCGACTCGCTCCGGCAGGTACCGGAGACGACGTTGACCGACATGATCAAGGCTGCTGCCGCCGTTCTCAGCGCCGCGGAACTCCAGACCGTCAACAACGCCGTTCCCAGGCTTGGCACAGGCCCGCCGGATTTCCATGTCCGTGTCGAGGGAAACGACCTGACTGTCTACAGGCTGACCGTCAGCTGAGTTCCGCGTGCAGGTGACGAACGCGATTCATCTCCCCTTTGCGATGCGGTAACCGCTTCTTCCCGGTGAAGCTTCGTCCTGGGCGACCGTCCCGTATCCGTTGAAGGCTCCCCTCCCTGATGGGAGGGGATTCTCCACCCTC
>NZ_MUBM01000695.1 GCF_002154505.1 Streptomyces carpinensis
CCGCCCCCGACCCCGACGCGCCCGCGCCGGAGCCCTCCGCGGGACCGGGGAGCCTCTTTGCCGTCACAGGACCGCCCGAGCCGATCGACGAGATCCGTGTCGCGCCCTCGGCCCCTGACGCCGAAGCCGTGGAGGGGCCCGGAGGTGGTCCCGAGGAGGGGCCCGACGTCCCCCAGGCCCCGCCGGTCACCGTCGCCCACGTCGGTTCCCGGCCGCCCACCTACGACGCCGAACCCACCGCACTGCCGGTCGTGNNCCGTGCTGGACGGCGCCCGTTACGGAGCCTGCACCCTCCGGGCGGTGTCCATCCGGGGCGACTCTCCCCGCTACCGGGGCGAGCCGCGCCGGGACGCGTTGCTCACCGCGCGGTTCGGTCAGGGAGAGCAGGCGCTGGTCCTCGTCGCGATGGCGACCGGCGCCCGTGCCGCCCCGGACGCGCACCGTGCGGCGGCCGAGGTGTGCCGGTGGATCGCGCGGGCCGTGGGCCGCAGTCACGCCCGGCTGGCCGAGGACATCCGGGCCGCCCGGCGCGGGGAACTCAAGTCGGGCCTGCACCGCCTCACCGACCGCAGCCTCGGCAGACTCCGCGCCAGCGCCGCCGAACAGGGCGTCGAACCCGAGGAGTACGCGGCCACCCTGCGCTGTCTGCTCCTGCCCGCCGACNNCGTCTTCTTCGGCGTCGGCGGAGGCGGGCTGTTCCGGCTGCGCGGCGGCGAGTGGCAGGACATCGAGCCGGACGTTCCCGAGGGCCCCGGGGCCAAGGGGCGGCTGTCCGAACCGGCCGAGACCCCGGAGGGCGAC
>NZ_MUBM01000696.1:0-815 GCF_002154505.1 Streptomyces carpinensis
GTGGTCGCGCACGCCGAGCGCTACCGCGCCCTGGCCGCCGGCGGCCACGCGGCCCCCGACCCGGCCGGCTCCGGGCACTGGGCCGGCCGCCGGGCCCGGCAAGTGATGAAGAGCGCCTTCGACTGGTGGCTGGAATGGGGACAGGAGGGGCACCCCCGGCGCATGGTGGACCTGAACTACCTCGCCCACGCCAAGTACTGCGAGGGCCGGGGCGCCGAGGCCGCTGCCCTGTTCCACCGCATCGGGGACCACGCCACCCCGGAACCGTGGTCGTACCCCGAGCGGGACCCGTCCGCCGCGTTCCGCACCGCACGCGCCAGTGCGCTCGGCGCCGTGTGAGGCGCCGGCCGCACCGCCGCGATCCGCAAGCCCCATGCCGTGAGCCGCAAGCCCGCACCACCCCCGCACGTACGACGTAGTACGACCGAGGCGCGACCGAGACCCGAGGCCGAAAGGACGATCCCCCGATGACGACGGGCAGTTCGAGCACGAGCAGACCCACCGCCGACGGCGGCGGCATCAGCACCTTCAAGGGGCAGGAGCGCGCGCTGCGCGCCGACCGCCTCGGCACGGGGGGCCTGCTGCTCTCCGTCCTGGCCGCGACCGCCCCGCTCATGGTGGTCGCCGGTGTCATGCCCACCACATTCGCGGTGATGGGCATCGTCGGGCAGCCGCTGCTCTTCGTGATCCTCGGCGTGGTGCTGGTCCTCTTCAGTCTCGGCTACGCCGAGATGAGCCGCCACGTCCACAACGCGGGCGCCTTCTACGCGTACATCTCGCGCGGCCTGGGCGGCACGGCCGGCGCGAGCGCGGCC
>NZ_MUBM01000696.1:855-1163 GCF_002154505.1 Streptomyces carpinensis
CGGCCGTCGCCGCCGTCGGCGCGCTCGGCTGGCTGAAGATCGACGTCAACGCGCGCGTGCTGGGCGTGCTGCTGGTGATCGAGGTCGTCCTGGTGGTGATCTTCGACGTGGCCGCCATCGGCGACCCCGCCAAGGAGGGGCTGTCGCTGCACGCCTTCAACCCCGACACCCTCAGCGGCGCCGGCATCGGCACCGCGCTGTGCTTCTGCATCGCCGCCTTCCTCGGCTTCGAACAGGCTCCGGTGTACGCCGAGGAGACCAGCCGCCCGCACGTCCTGGTGCCGCGCGTGATGTTCCTCGCGGTGGCC
>NZ_MUBM01000697.1:0-758 GCF_002154505.1 Streptomyces carpinensis
GAACGCTTCGGCGGCCCGGCGGGCGATGCGGACCTCGGCGTACCCGGCGGACCTCGGCGGGCCCGCCCCCACCGGCGCCTGGTCCTGCTCGATCTGCGGGGCACCGGCGACTCCGCGGTGCTCACCGACCCGGCCCCCTATCGCTACGACCGGCAGGTGGCCGACGTGGAGGCGCTGCACGCGCACTGGGCCGGTAGCGGATGGACGTGCTCGGGCACTCGGCGGGCGGCAGCCTCGCCGCGCCTACGCGGCCGGCCTCCGCAGGCGGGTGGCACGGCTCTGCCTCGTCACGCCGGGAGAAGCCGGGCATGGCGGCGATCCCGGGCGCCGGNNNNCCGCCGGGTCTTGCCCGCGGCCGGCCGGCCTGGATTACTGATCCCCAGTGCGACCGAATGATCGGTCTGCCGTACTGCCGTGGTAGGCGAGGGAGAGTCCCGATGGCGGAGGCGACGGAGCTGCTGGACTCGGGCGAACGGCTCGACGTGGCGGAGTTGCGAGCGCTGCAGCTTCAGCGGCTGCGGGCCTCGCTGCGGCACGCGTACGAGAACGTGCCGTTCTACCGGACCTCCTTCGACAAGGCCGGTGTGCGTCCGGACGACTGCCGTGACCTCGCCGACCTGGCCCGCTTCCCGTTCACCGCCAAGGCGGACCTGCGCGAGAACTACCCGTACGGGATGTTCGCCGTGCCCCGCGAGCGCATCCGCCGCATACACGCCTCCAGCGGCACCACCGGACGTCCCACGGTGGTCGGCTACACC
>NZ_MUBM01000697.1:797-949 GCF_002154505.1 Streptomyces carpinensis
GGCGCCCACTACGGCGCCGAGCGGCTGGGCTGCACGGTCGTCCCGGCCTCGGGTGGCATGACCGCCCGCCAGGTGCAGCTGATCCAGGATCTGAAGCCCCGGATCATCATGGTGACCCCCTCGTACATGCTGACGCTGCTCGACGAGTTCGA
>NZ_MUBM01000698.1 GCF_002154505.1 Streptomyces carpinensis
CGGTCGCCGCCCACGGACTCGACCGCCCGGTGGTCACCACCGCCTCCACGGATTCCGCCGCCTGCGCAGGCTCGCTCGCCCCACGGTCTCTTCCGCCCCCGCGTTGTCGGCCACCTCCCCACTCCCGGTGGCCGAGACCGCGGCTCTACGGCCCCGCGGTCTCGGCCACCGCCTCTGCCGCTGCCGCCAGGCCCGGGCGAGGGCTGGAGAAGGTCGGGACGAGTGTCGTCGTCAGGGACTGGGCCGGGCCCATGGAGGCCTGGGCGAGGACGATCGCGTCGGCCTCGGCGGCACTGATCGAGTCGGCGGCGCTCGCGACCCGGCGAACGTACCCCTCGGTGTCCCCGGCCTCGAAGCGCGCCCAGGCACCGTGGACGAGGAGGGGGCGCACCGAGACGGGCCGCCCGGCGCGGCGGGCCTCCTCCTCGATGAGCGCGACGGTCGGGGCGAGGGTGCTCTCCACGGCGGCGAGGACGACCACACGCGGGCCGGCGGCCACCGCCGCCGACGCCATCGGCCGGTCCACCCGCAGCACCGGGACGTCGGCTCCGGCCTGCACACCGGCCGTCTCCGCGACGCCGCCGATGGTCGAGCAGGTGCACAGCACCGCCCGGGCGCCCTCGGCGACGGCCCGGTCCAGCACCGCCCGCACCTCGTCCGTCACCGCGGCCGGGCCCTCTCGGCGGGCCCGGCTCAGCAACTCCTCGTCGACGAAGTGCCGCAGTCGCAGCTGCGGATGGTCCTCGTCGCGCAGCGCCTCGAAGACCGGGACGTGCACCGGCGAGGTGTGCAGCAGGGCGAGCACCGTCGGGCCGCCCGTCATGCTCAGAACCGCCCCGGATGTGCCGCGAGCCAGGCGCGTGCGGCCCTCAGCAGCTCGGGGTCGGCCGCCGGGGCCTCGTCCGGGTGGCGTTCGGCCCACTTGACGACGTACGGACACAGCGGCGCCACTGTGGTGTCCTCGCGCAGCGCCAGGGCGTACAGCTCACGGGCGAGCGAGCCCGCGATGCCTTTGCCCTCGTGGGCCGGTTCCACGATCGTGTGGACGGGCACCAGCGCGCGCCGGGGCTCGTCGAGGGCGAAGTACTCGATGCGGCCTACCACTTCGCCGTCGGCGACGGCTTCCAGGCGGCCGGCCGCCCGGTCGTCTCGGATGTCGATGTCAC
This sequence comes from Streptomyces carpinensis, assembly GCF_002154505.1. Classification (GTDB taxonomy): domain Bacteria; phylum Actinomycetota; class Actinomycetes; order Streptomycetales; family Streptomycetaceae; genus Streptomyces; species Streptomyces carpinensis. The sequence continues at coordinate 1,167 of NZ_MUBM01000698.1, forward strand.
TCATCGGCCGGCTCCTCCTGGATGTCTGAGTCGGTGACGGTCAGGCCGGTACGGCCTGCGGGCTGCGCTGCTGGTCCGTCCCCGGCACGGGGGCGGACGGGTCGGCGCCGAGCTCCACGATCCGGTTGCCGGCGTCCACGTGCACGACCCGCGGCTTCAGCGTCCGCGCCTCGGCGTCGGTGACCTGAGCGTAGCTGATGATGATCACGAGGTCACCGGGGTGCACGAGGTGCGCGGCCGCCCCGTTGATGCCGACGACCCCCGATCCCCGCTCGCCCTCGATGACGTACGTCTCCAGCCGGGCCCCGTTGCTGATGTCGACGATGTGCACGAGCTCACCGGGCAGCAGATCGGCGGCGTCGAGCAGGTCCGCGTCGATGGTCACCGATCCCACGTAGTGCAGGTCGGCCTGGGTGACGGTGGCACGGTGGATCTTGGACTTGAACAGAGTACGCAGCACTTTGGACTCCTGGAAGACGGCTCCCTGCCTGCTTTGTGCAGGTCAAGGGCGGTCTTTACTGTACACCGGCACGCGTCGAAGTCGATGTTTGTGAGGAACATCGCTTCACTCTGGCGAGCAGGCTTCCTACCTGGGCTTTAGCGCGAACCAGGTGGGTCGTGAAATCGCCGCCCGTGCACCGACTCGGACGCTCTTCGCGGAATGCGCAGGACTGATGCTGCCGAAACGCTGACTTCACTGACGGGACATCAGGGACACGAACATTGGCGGGTCACTTCCCGGCACACGGCCGGCGCCAGCAGGACCCGGTGGCGATCATCGGTGACACCCTGCCGGGCACCAGCTAGGTTCACCTGGTTCGTTCTGCTCAGCGTCTTCTTGCGGCTCGCCCTGACAGCGGCGTGAGTCAGGGCCGGGCCAGAATCGTCACTTGGGCCGCCTTCTGGGTCACCGCTGTGCTGCTCGCCTGGCGGAACGTAGAGGCCCGAGCGTGCCACGCGTACGCCGACTCGATGTACAACTCCCACGGTTGGATGCCGGGCGGGACGGGCTGCTTGCCTCCTTCATCAGCGACACCCCCTACGGCCCACTCGATCGCGCCCGCTGGTCGCCGCGGCTATCCGCGGTGGCGCCGGGGCCTGCACCGGTGGTGCCGAGTGCACCGGGAAGCGCAAACCCGGGTGCAGTGTGTCGTACCCAAGGTCGATCCGGATCGCGACAGTGGAGCACCCCCGATCGACCGACAAGGACAATGAGATGCCGGAGTCGACGACCGCTCGGCGACGAGCGCGCGGAGCTGCCGCCGTAGGTGTAGGTGCAGTCGCCACAGTCATGATCCGACGCAGCGCCCGGAGGCGTGACGAGTCGTTCGGTCGTCACGCGCCACTCACCAGCGCGAACGAGAACGCACGCGTAGCCGCGACGACGGTTGCGCCGCACGTCGAGCAGCACACGAAGAGCCGGTGGTCGGTCTTCCTCGCCTACGGGCTCCTGGCAGCCGCGACCCAGGCGCTCTTCGTCAATTACGCGCCCGTGACGCAGGACGCCGCGCGGCACTTCGGCGTCTCCATCGGCGCGATCGGCTTGCTGTCCCAGGTCTTCCCGCTGATCTACGTCCTCCTTGCCATCCCTGCCGGCATCGCGCTCGACCGGTTTCTCCGTCCAGGCCTCGTGGTCGGCGCGGTGCTTACTGCGTCAGGGGCTTTTCTGAGACTGGTTGCCGACGACTTCACCTGGGCCTTCATCGGGCAGGTCGTCGCCGCTGTGGGACAGCCCTTCATCCTGAACGCCATACCGGGTCTTGCTGTGGGCTACCTCGCCGAAAAGCACCGCGCCACTGGAATCGCCGCCGCGTCCTCCGCCACGTTCGCCGGCATGGTCCTGGGCTACCTGCTCGGCGCGTTTCTGCCCGGCGAGAGCCACATCCGTACCCTCACCCTCATCACCGCCCTGATCGCCATGGACGCCGGGCTGTGTCTCGTCGGGGCACTGCGCTTCCCCCCGCAGACGAGCCGTGAGTCCGCATCCGTGACCAGCGGACTCCGGGCCTTTCGCGCGGCATTCGGCAATCGCCACGTACGCCGTTTGTGCGCGGTCGTCGCCATCCCGATGGGCGCGTTCATCGCACTCGCGACGTTCGTGCAACCGCTGCTGGCGCCGGCGGGAGTTTCGGAATCCACCGCCGGCCTCATCCTCGCTCTGACCATGATCGCCGGTGTGGTCGGCTGCGCAGTCGTGCCCATCTGGGCAGACCGGCACGGCCGCGAGGTCCAGGTCATGGGCGTCGCGATCGTTTTCACGGCCGGGGCCTGCCTCCATCTCGCCCTGGTGCCGAGCACGCCCATGGCCTTCCTCACGCTCCTCGGCACAGGCTTCGTGCTGCTCCCGGCTCTTCCCATCGTGCTCTCCCTGAGCGAGCGGCACGCACCGGAAGCCGAGAGCACGGCGGCCGGACTCATCTGGATGGCAGGCAATCTGGGAGGTGTACTGCTGACGACGGCGGTCGGACTCTTCGTCGTCCGCCCCGAGATCGCATTCGGTGTCCTGTCCGCCGCCACCCTGCTCGCTCTCCCGGCACTTCAGTGGTTCCGGAAGCTCGAGCACCAGGACCCCATGACGTGAGCTCAGCTCGGTCTAGTTGCCACGCCCCGTGACATGAGCTCAGCTTGATCCGGTCGCCACTATGTCAGGCGCGATGTCCAGCACAAGGAGCGCCGCCGCCACATGGGTCGGGTTGTCCTCCACCTTGACGGCTGAGAGCTCGTTGGCGCGCGAGACCCGCCGCTCGACGGTGTTTCGGTGCGCGTAGAGGTTGGCGGCAGCCCGGGTGGTGTTGAAGCCACACTGCACGTAGGTGAGCAGTGCCTGACGTAGTGCTGTGTCAGCTTCGGCCAGCGGCCCGAGAGTGTTGATGACGAACCGACGTGCGCCGGCCCGGTCCTTCGTGAGCGCATCGATCAGCTCGACGTCGGCGTAGGCGGTGAATCGCCGGTCGGACCCGAGGCGGATGATCAGCGCCTGCGCCGCGAGGGCGTCCTGGTGGCTGGACCTGAACCCTTCGAGTCCACGTCCAGGCCTTCCCACCGCCGCGCGAACCTCGTCAGCCGTCGCCAGGACCTTCTCCACATGGTGAAGGTCCGGGACACCCGGCCCCGAGAGCCAGATCCACCGCGACGTCGCACTGGCACGCGCCACCAGGGCGCTTCGACCTGCGGCAGTGGAACGCGCGGCCGGGATCGCTTCGTCCAGAGCATCGACGTGCTCAGGATCATCGACCCACAACACGAGACCCACGTGCCACCGTGCCAGCCGGTACCGCAGGCGCCCCTCGGCGAGGTCCTCCGCCATCGGCGCCCCGCTGGCGATCAGTTGGATCAGTGCGATCGCGTCGGCACCCGCATTGCCCATCGCAGCGGCGAGGCCGGCCTCGC
>NZ_MUBM01000699.1 GCF_002154505.1 Streptomyces carpinensis
CGGCCGCGCGTATGCGGTCGGTGAAGGAGGACATGCGGGGCAACTTCCGGGGACGAGGCGGCGAGGTGCGGTGGGCGTCGGCAGGCGCCGACCCAGGGACCAGGGTGTTCCGTAAACAGAACGTTCTGTTTGTGGAACACTAGAGAGGAGGGCCGAGACCCGTCAACCACGGCAACGAGAGCGGGAGCGCGATCCGGCGATGGGGCTGAACGACGAAGTGGGCCGCAGGCTTCGCGAGCTGCGCACGGCCCGGGGCCTTTCGCTCTCGGAGCTGGCGCGGCGCTCCGGTGTGGGCAAGGGCACGCTCTCGGAGCTGGAGAGCGGCACGCGCAACCCCACGCTCGAGACCCTCTACGCGCTGACCACGGCCCTCAACCGCCCGCTCAGCGCGGTGCTCAGCGACGACCCGCCGCCCCGCGCCGAGCCGCACGAGGGCGCCGTCTCCGGCAGCGCGGTCACGGCGGTCCTGATCGAGCGGCACGAGGACGACGACGCGGTCACCGACATCTTCCGGATCACCATCGCCGCCGGCGCCACGCAGGAATCGGCCGCGCACGTCGCGGGCACGACCGAGAGCCTGATGATCCTGAGCGGCACGGCCGTCGTAGGCGTCCTGGGCGCGCCGAGCAGCGTCGGCCCGGGCATGTCGGTGCGCTGGCCGTCCGACACCCCGCACCTCTACAGCGCCCCGCACGGCGACGTCCACGGCATCCTCTTCGTGCGCTATCCGGCAGCCGCGCTCTGACGCGGGGTGAGCGGTGGCTGCCGGCCGACTGTGCGGGCCGTGCGGCCACGAGGTCTCTCAGCCGGTTCGGAGCACGGGTGTGGGGAAACGAGGCAGGACGTCCTCGGCGAGCTCGTGCAGCACTTCCTCGACCGGGCGGTCGTTGGGGCGAAGGTTGAAGGAGACGTGGGCGACGCCGAGGGACGCCATCTTCTCCAGGTGTTCGACCAAGGCCTTCCTGCCGGCGCTGATGCCGAGCCGGATGGGGTGGGCCGGGGCGTCGGCGTCGTCCTGGAGCGTCAGCACCATCGGGGTCAGGTACGGCTTGCCGCGGTCCCCGGTGATCTGCCGCCACTCGCGGGTCTTCAGACGCAACGCGCCCAGGTCGCGGGGGTAGTTGAGGGAGGCGTCTGCGTGCGCGGCGATCCAGTCGGGGGCCTGCTGGGCGGCGCCGGCGACGGCGATCGGAATCCCCGCGGTGTGCAACGGCTTGGGCAGGACCTCCAGTTGCCGGTCACTCCCCAGGCCCAGGGCGGGTCGCTCCAGCGGACCGGGGTGCCAGGCCGCGCGCAAGGCATGGAGGCCCTCGCGGAATGCCGCGCCCCGGGTGTGGAAGTCGCGCCCGAACAACGGGTACTCCACGGTGGCCGCCGCCTTCGCGACCAGCAGTGGCTCGCGCAGGGGCAGGACGACGGCGCCGGTGGCGAGGACGACGTGCCGGGTGACTGCGGCCAGGTGGCCGAGGTGGGTGAAGGTCTCGAAGACGGTGCCGGCGTCGCCGAACTGGCCGGGGTCGTGGAGCGGGACGTCGCGGAGCCACAGGGCGGCGAAGCCGAGTCGGTCGGCCAGTTGGGCGAGCCTGCTGTGCTCGGTCAGGTCGGGGACGCCGAAGGGCCGGCCGGCCTCACGGTCGCCTCGTCGGCGAGTCGGCCCCCAGTCATTGTCGAGGGGCAGTTCCAGACCGATGGTCAGCCGGCCGTCGGCAGGGGCCAGCTTGGCGAGTGCGGGATGAGGGGATGCCATGGTGAGTCCTTGGGCCGGCGGCAGGGGACCGTTCCGGGCAG
>NZ_MUBM01000007.1 GCF_002154505.1 Streptomyces carpinensis
CAGGTAGGTCTCGCGCGAGACGCCGTGCGCCAGCAGGACCTGGTGGCCCGCGCCGCCAGCGCCGGTCACGAAGCCGCCGAGCAGTTTCGCGGACTTGAACGGTGTCGTGGCGTCGGCCAGGCCGGTGACCAGCTCGACGCGGTTGCCCATCGGGTCGGCGGTGACGAAGATCCGGTCGACCTTGCGGGCGGCGGCCAGGGCGTCGTCGCCCTCGGTGACCTCGATCCCGGCCGCACGCACCTTCGCGATCAGCGCGTCGAGGGCGGCCGCGTCCGATACCTCGTAGCCGGTGGCCACCAGGTCGTCGGCGGGGCCCTCGGTGACGACCCAGCGATGGGCCTTGTCATCGGTGCGCAGCGTGAATCCGTCACCGGTCTTCTCGCCGTACTGCATGCCCAGCAGTTCGACGCCGAAGTGTTCCCAGTCGGCGAGGCTGCTGACCTCGTAGACGACGTATCCGAGCTCCTTGACTCCGGACATGTCTGTTCTCCTTCTTCGCGGGCGTGTTCTCAGGTCGGTGGGATGCCCTCGGGCGGGCTTCAGGCGGGTACGGCGAGGCCGCTCGCGTCGGCCGCCGCGACGAACCTGTCGGGGCGCAGGGCCACGGCGCGGGCGCCGTAGCGGCGCAGCCACGGCAGCAGGACCTCGTCGAGGTCGACCAGTTCCTCCGGGCCCTGGGTGTATGCCGTCTTCGGCCGCACCGCGAGGTAGCGGGCGCCGAGCGCGTCCCAGCCGGTCTTCTCCTCGGGCGTCAGCAGGGTCGCGGGGTCGACGTCGTCGCCGAGCAGGACGAAGCCGTGGCCGAGGAGGTCGTCGAGGCGGGCCATCCGGCCGGCGGTGTCGCCGACGGTGGGCTGCGGCACCATGCGGCCGACGATGCTGGCGTCGCCCAGCGGGCCCCTCAGCCAGCCGCCCGCCAGCACCGGCGGGGCGATCAGCGGCGGCTCGTAGGGGGTGACCGTGTTCTCGGGCACGGCGTTCATCGCGGCCTGCTCCTCCTCGGAGGCCTCCCGCTTGATGACGCGGCCGAGGCCGACCGCGAGGCCGGTGTAGAAGGCGGCGTTCGGGCGCCGCTCGGCCTCGTAGGTGTCCAGCCAGCTCTCGGGCAGCTCGCCGGTGACGACGCGGGCGAGTTTCCAGCCCAGGTTGTGCGCGTCGCGCATCCCGGTCTGCATTCCGGCGCCCGCCCACGGCGGCATCAGGTGGGCCGCGTCGCCGGCGAGGAACACCCGGCCCCGGCGCCAGGTGTCGGCCATGCGGACGTGGTGCCGGTAGAAGGCGTGCTGGTGGATCTCGACGTCGTCCTCGGTCACTCCGAGCGCCTTGAGCAGCGGCCACACCTCGGTGCTGGTCGGGTAGTCCTCCGGGGACTCGTCGGGCTTGAGCGGGATCTCCCAGCGGTGGTTGCCCGCGGACAGGGCGATGTCGACGACCGGGCGCTCGCTGTCGGACCAGAAGGTCAGAAAGTCGCGGTCGGGCCACCAGCGCTTGACGCGGCAGTCGATGACCACCCAGGTGACGTGGCTGGTGTCGCCGACGAGCCGGCAGCCCACCCGGCCGCGGGTGGCGCTGGAGCCGCCGTCGGCGGCTATCGCGTACCGGGCGCGGACGGTGCGCACCCGGCCGGTGGCGGTGTCCGTGGCGGTGAGGGTGACGCCGTCGGCGTCCTGGTCGACGCCGGTGACCTCGGCGCCGTAGTGGACGGTGATGCGCTCGCCGAGCTCCTGTGCGGCGGCGCGCAGTTCGGTCTCCATCGTCGGCTGGTAGATGTTGTAGAAGCGCGGCTTGCGGCCCAGCGTCGACGGCGGGTGCTCGATCCGCATGATCTCCGTGCCGTCGTAGGTCACCCAGCGCAGGGCCCGCTGCGGGTCGATCTTCTTCTCGATCCGCTCGTCGATGCCGAGGTCCTGGAAGATCCGCATCGTCCAGTCGTTGACGGTCACGGCGCGGGCACGGGGGTAGATGTCCCGGTCACGCTCGAGGACGACGACCGAGACGCCGTACCGGGCGAGGGTGAGTGCGGCGATCACACCGGTAGGGCCGTATCCGACGATCGCGACATCCGCGTCGTGGCTGTGAGTGCTCTGGCTCATGCGCAGACTCCGTTGTCCCATCCGCACGTCGTTCCGTGCGAAAGTTTTGGACCGATCGGTCGGTCCAATAGCGGGGAGGCTAACAAGTCGCTGCCGTCGGATGTCAAGGGTTGTTTCAAGATCAGATGCTGCGCGACGGCGGGCCTTCGGGGGACGGATGACCTCCGACGGGGCCCGCCTAGACTTCGGCAGGTGGACACCACCGAGCCGAGAGCACACACCAGCAACCGTCGAGGCCGCAGATCACGGCAGGAGATCCTCGACGCGGCCGCGCGCGTGATGTCCGTGCGAGGCTACGCGGGCACGTCGATGTCGACGCTCGTCAAGGAGACGGGTCTGCCCAAGAGCGCCTTCTACCACCACTTCGAGTCGAAGGCGGGGCTGCTGTCGGCGGTCATGGTCCAGGGCGCGCACGGCTTCTTCGGCGCCATGCGCAAGGCCCACCGCAATCCGCCGCAGGGCGGCACCCCGCGCGAGCGCATGCGCTGGTACCTGCGGAAGACAGGCGAAGTCATCGAGAACCGGGAGGAGTTCCTGCGTCTGCTCCTGGTGCTGGTGATGAGTCACGAGGCGGCCGAGGCACCGGAGGCGCTGCAGACCGTGCAGGCGGTCCGTGACGAGGGCCGCGACTACATGCGGCACATGATCCGCTCCGCGTTCGAGGGCGAGGGCGAGGCCGCCGCCGACAGGGTCGCCGGCGCCCTCGCCCACTTCGGCATGGCCGGGTTCGACGGCGCGTTCGTCTCCTTGCAGTCGGCGGACGGCAAGCCGATCGAGCAGTTCATGGAGGAACTCGCCGACTCCATGGTGGCGCTCGGCCAGGCGCTGCTCGCCGCCCGCTGACCGTGCGGGCGCCCGCTCGGGCGGGCCGCCTCCCGCGCTCCGGGCGATCGCCGGCGCCGTGCCGACGATCGTGTCCTTGTCGCCTCGCCGGCGGTCGACCCCGCCGATCCCGGCTACACCGCGACGGACCTCAACGGCCGCACCGGTCCGCAGACCGTCACCGAAGGCACCGACGCGATCGTCCGGCTCGCCACCGAAGGGCCCGGCGCCGGCTCGGGCCGCTTCATCGACCGAACCGGCCCGATCGACTGGTCCTGACCGGGCATCGCAGCGACACGGCACACATCCATCCGGCCAGCCGCCGAGCACGCCAGCGGACGGCGAACGGCCGGGCGGGAGCCTGCGAAACGGGAGTCCGTGACCGGGCCCTGTGCCGGCGAACGGCACAGGGTCCGGGGCATCGCGGGCCGGCGGCCTGGGCGCGCTGGCGGCCGTTGCGCCGTGCGCGGGCACATCCCGTGGCGGGGCAGCGTTCCTGGCGCGGGCCGGCCCAGGGGCCGCCCAAAGGCTGCCGCGCCCGGCACTGCGCGCGGCGGGCAAGGCGGTGCAGGCGGAGCCGGGGGTGTGCAGCACCCGCCGTGGCAGGGGGCCTTGGGGCGCGCTCTTCCCGCTCCGGGCGGCCCGAGTGCGGGGCCGGTGGCGAAGTGGCGCCGGTTACAACCTTTCGGTGCCGTGGACGGTCATGGTGGGCAACGTTCAGCTGCCGGCCATGGTGCCGTCACCTTCCGGGGGGAGGAGCTTGTGAGAGCGCGAACGGTCCGGCTGGGGGCGCCGGCGCTGCCGAATCCCGAGGCGTCCCGGTTGGTCGGTGTGTACCGTCGTACGGTTCCGGTGGGCGCGCGAAGAGTGATCGCCGAGCATGTGGACAGCGAGCTGCGGGAGCAGTTCAAGTCGAAGATCGCCGCCGTGAGCGAGATGAGGGGCCAGTTACAGCGGGGCCGGGTGGCGCGCCGCCACCGGCGGCTGCTGGCGGCGCGGGGCAGTGTGGTCGTCAGTGTGAACGGCAGGGTGCGCATCGCGCATGTCATGCCCGACGTCACGCCGCTTCTGGCCCGCAGGTCCAATCTCGACGAGGTGGCCGCCGCGCTGCGCGGCGCGGGCGTGGACTACTTCTGCGTGCGCTCGCCCTCGCCGACCTCGGCCGCGCTCGCGGTGCGCGAGAGGGACCGGCAGGCGGTGCTCGGTGCCCTGCGTGAGGCCTGCCGGGTCAGGCCCGGATACGTGGTGCCGGTGCGTGGGGGTGCGGCCGGGAGGGAGTCTGCCGTGGCCGGCTGCGGTCCGGGGCAGTGGAGGCGGGTGTCCGCCTCGAGTGTCTTTCGGTGCACCTGGTACCGCACCGACCCGTCGGGCCGTCTGGTGCTGGGGCTGCGCTACGGCTGCGACATCGAGTTCTGGCGGCAGGAGGACGGCCGGCTCCTCTCCCCTAGGCGCAATGCGGTCGCCGAGAGCGTCGAGGCGGACCAGGCGGCGGTGGAGGCGGACGAGAGCCTGTTCACCGACCTCGCTCCCCTGCCGGCCGAGCAGGACCGGCCGGCCCGGGTGCGCACGCGGCGGGCCTTCGCGGTGGAGGCCGTGGGACGCCGTGCCTTCCCCATCGATGTGGTCTACACGTGGGTTGACGGCTCCGACCCCGACTGGCTGCGCCGGCGGGCGGGTTTTTCCGACCGGCCGTACCACGACGAGGCTGCCAATGCCGCCCGTTACCTCAGCAGGGACGAACTGCGCTATTCGCTGCGCTCGCTGCATCTGTACGCGCCGTGGGTGCGCAACGTCTATCTGGTCACCGCCGACCAGTGTCCCCGGTGGCTGAACACCGATCATCCGCGGATCAAGGTGGTCGGCCACCGGGACATCTTCACGGATCCGGACGTCCTGCCGACGTTCAACTCGCATGCCATAGAGAGCCAGCTCCACCACATCGAGGGGCTGTCCGAGCACTTCTTGTACCTCAACGACGACGTGATCCTCGGTCAGGAGATCCTTCCTGAGCACTTCTTCCTGCCCAACGGCCTGGGCAAGTTCTACCTCTCCTCCGCGCTGGTTCCCTTCGGTGACCTCTGCGCCCAGGACCCGCCCGTGGCGGCGGCCGCGAAGAACAACCGCCGGCTCATCGCCGACCGGTTCGGCGACCACATCGTCCGCAAGATGAAGCACGTGCCGCACGCGCTGCACCGCAGCGTCCTGGACGACATCGAGAGGGAGTTTTGCGAGGAGCACCGGCGCACCGCCGCCAGCAGGTTCCGAAGCGTCGACGACATCTCCGTGGCTTCGTCCCTGCATCACTACTACGCGTTCCACGCCGGGCGGTCGTTTCCCGGGGAGGGGCTCGTCTACCGCTACTGCGACGTCGGCAGACCCGGCATCGAGCGGATGCTGGGCAGGCTGCTGGCCCACCGGGACGTGCACGTCTTCTGCCTGAACGACACCACCTCCACGCAGGCCGAGGACGGCGGTGGGCCGACCGTGATGACTCGCTTCCTCAACGCCTACTTCCCCCTGCCCAGCCCCTACGAGACGGACGGCGGATGAGGCAGCTTCCCGCCCCCCGCACGGTGATCCGCAACGGCTACCAGAGCCTGCGCCTGGCACGCTCCCGCCTGGACGACCTGGTTCTGGCGAGGCCGCGCGCCGACGACTGGCCCCGCCTGAGAGCCGAGCACCTCTCCGTCCTGGACGGCCGCACCCTCAACGTCTGCGTCCGCGTGCCGCGGCAGGCATCGGCTCCCGCCCTGGTGCTGGGGCCGGCCTCCTCGGCGTGTGTCGTTCCGCTGACGCCTCGCCGACGCGGCGACGGGCCCCTCCAGGCCTGGGCAACGGCCCTTCTCAGCTTGCGGGAGGCGGAGGATGCCGCGGCGGTGTCGGTGCCTGCCGGGGTGCACACCTGCCTCCTTCCAGCAGGCCGGTGGCCGCTGTCGGTCGCCTTCACCGACATCTGCGGCAAGGAACACCGCTACGCCCTGGCCAGGGCGCCGCAGCTGATGCCCGACGGCCCCACCCTCGCCCAGCCGGTACGCGAGGACGGTTCCCACTGCCGTCTCATCGCCTCCGGCACCGGCCGGGCGTATGTGTCCCTGGGCCGGGACGGCGTCCAGGCGGAGCTGGTGTCCTTGAGTATCGGCTGGTCCGAGGTGACCCTGGAGGGCCGCCTGCTCAACGCGCCGGCCCCGCAGTGCCGCGGCGCCGTCGAACTGGTACGCAGGAGCCGGCGGGTGGCCCGACTGGTCCCGGCCGTCTGGCACGGCGACACCTTCGTCTGCCCGATCCAGGTGGCCGACTTCGGCGCCTTCGACGCCAGGGAGCAGATCTGGGACGTGCGCCTGCGCCGCGGGCGGCGCAGGCCGCTGAAGATCTCACGGCGCCGCACCGACGTACGCAGCCCCCACGACGTCTTCCGCATGCCGCACCGGCTGCTGAGGGCCACGGACGGCACCATGCTCCGCATCAACCCCTACTACACGCCGGTCGGCAGCCTGGCCTTCCGCACCGCTCACCTCGCAACGGGACGCTGACACCGATGAAGATCACCTTTCTGCTCACCTGGGGCGACGAGATGGGCGGCACGGAGCAGGCCGTCTACACCCAGGCGGCCCACCTGGCGCCCCGCCACACCGTCGAGGTGGTCAGCGTGTTCAAAACACGCCGGCGTGCCTTCTTCACCGTCGACGAGCGAGTGTCCGTGCGCTACCTGGTGGACCGCACGGGCAGGACCGAACGCCCGGTACGGCACAGCGGTCTGCGCCTTCAGGAGTGCCGCCGCCTGGCCGGCCTGCCCAGCACGCTGATCAACCCGGCGTGGGAGGCCACCTTCGACGCCCTGTCCGACGTCGAGATGCACCGCTGCCTGCGGACCCTGGACACCGACGTCCTCGTCACCACCTCGCCCGCGCTGATGTCCGCCGCCGCCGATCTGGCGCCCTCCCGCGTGATCACCGTCCACCAGGAGCACCGGCCCTCCCAGCTGCGCGGCGCCACAGGCGAGCCGCTGCTGCTCAGAGCACCCGAGATGGACGCGCTCGTGGTGCTGACGGAGCGTACGAGGCAGTGGCTCCAGGAGTCGCTGGGCAAGGCGGCACCGCGCCTTGCGGCCATCCCCAACGCGATCCCCGAGGGGTTCCGCCCCCGCTCCAGCCTGACCGGCAAGAGCATCGTGATGCCCCGCCGGCTCGTCCCCGACAAGCAGGTCGACCACGCCATCGTCGCCTTCTCCAGGGCGCTGCCCCAGCACCCCGGCTGGCGGCTGCGCATCTTCGGCGACGGCCCGCAGATGTCCCGGCTGCGCAACCTCGTCCAGGGCCTGGGCCTGCACGAATCCGTCGAGATCCTGGGCCCCAGCCGGCACATGGCGCAGGAGTGGGCCAAGGCCAGCCTCACCATGCTGCCCTCCCAGGACGGCGAGGCCTTCCCGCTGGTACTCCTGGAGGCCTTCGCCGCCGGTGTGCCGGCGGTGGCCTACGACATCGTCACCGGACCGGCGGAGATCATCCGGCACGGGATCGACGGGCTGCTCGTCGCGCCGGGCGACATCGACGGCCTCACCGCGGCGATCTGCACACTGATGGAGGACCACCAGCTGCTGTGCTCCTTCGGCGAGAGGGCCTACGAAGGATCGGCGCGGTTCGCCGCCGACGTGATCGTCGAACAGTGGGAGGAGCTGTTCACCGCACTCCTCGACCGACGCGACACCCCCCAGCGGCTGACCGAACGCGCCGATCGCATGGCCCACCGCCTCGCCCACGGCGGCACCGGCCGCTTCCACCCCGCCGTCGCGGCGGACAGGACCGCACCGTCCTCCGGCGACCAGCGGGCCCGGGAGGTGGTCATCGGGGCGTCCCACAACTTGCTCGTCCGGGCCGGCGGCCGGCTCTGCGAGGTCCGCGACGACCTTCAGGGCGCCGACGTCATCCAGCGCAACTTCGAGACCGCCGTCACCGCCCTTGAGGAACACAACATCCCCTTCGTCGTCCTGCGCGACAGCGGCGACATCCCCAGATCCCGCGTGGCCGTCGACACCGCCCACCAGATGCTGGTCCACAAGGCGCTCGCCGCGACGTACGAGGGCCAGGCGGTGTACGCCGAACTCCTCAAGCCCCGCACGCACGCCCCGGCCGTTCTCCTCGCAGAACGCCTCCCCGGCGTGGGAGAGGGCGCCGGACTGCGGGTGTTCCGTCCCGTCGTGACCTCCACCCGCACCCTGCGTTTCGGGCCCGCCTACGGCTGCGACGTGGAGTTCTGGCACCGGGCAGGCCAAGAGGACGGCGACGGGGAGCAGTTCGTCGCCCCGCTGCGTCCCAGCGCCGTAGGCCCCAGGCTGCCCTCGCTGACCGCCGACGCCACGCTCCGCGTCCGCGACCGCGACTACCCCACCCTGGAGCCGTTCACCAAAACGCTGATCAACGACATCACCTACCCCATCGACGTCGTCTACACCTGGGTCGACGACACCGACCCCCAGTGGCAGCAGCGCCGGGCCGCACGACGCGAAAGCCTCGGCCTCACACCCGAGGGCGGCGGCGACGAGGCCGCCAGGTTCCGCAACCGGGACGAGCTGCGCTACTCCCTGCGCTCGCTGGCCATGTTCGCCCCCTGGGTACGGACGATCCACCTGGTCACCGACGACCAGACGCCCCACTGGCTGGACACCACCCACCCAGCCCTGCGCGTGGTCTCACACCGCGACATATTCTCCGACCCCCGCTGCCTGCCGACCTTCAACTCCCACGCCATCGAAACCCAGTTGCACCACATCGACGGCCTGTCCGAGCACTTCTTGTACCTCAACGACGACGTCTTCATCGGCAGACCGCTCACCGCGCAGAAGTTCTTCCTCCCCAACGGCATGAGCCGCTTCTTCTTCACACCGACAGCCATACCGACCGGCGAGCCGACCGAAACCGACGAGGGCTACTTCGCCGCGGCCAAGAACAACCGCCGCCTACTGCAGAACCGCTTCGCAGTGACCGTCACCAACGGCTTCGCACACGCCCCGCACCCCTTACGCAAAAGCGTCCTGGAAAGCATCGAGACGGACTTCCGCGAAGACGTCGCCCGCACCGCGGCGAACCCCCTACGCGGCCGGCAGGACATCTCCATGGCATCCTCCCTGCACCACCACTACGGCTACCTCACCGGCACCGCCGTACCCAGCGGCATCCGCTGCGCCTACATCGACGTGGGCACCCACCAACACCACCCGGAACTCACACGCCTGCTGACCATCCGCGGCCACGATGTCTTCTGCCTCGGTGAGTCCAGGCAGGCCGAAGTCCCCGCCCAGGAACAAGCCCGCATCATCGCCTCGTTCCTGGCCGCCTACTTCCCCGTCAAAAGCCCGTTCGAACACTGAACCGACACCCGCACACCCCGACAACCAGGTCGTGTTCGACTTCGCCATCACCGAGGGCCGGATCGTCTCCATCGACCTGCTCGCCGAACCGGACCGGCTGCGCCGCCTGGACCTGGCGTTCATCAACGACTGACGACAACCACACCGCACCTACGACAGCCCCACCCCACGCAACCCGCGGGGACCGCGGCCACCCCACTACACGATCTTCATAGTGGCCATCATGCCCATCGCCGAGTGGTCGAGCATGTGGCAGTGGTAGACGTAACGGCCGCGGTAGGTGTCGAACGTCGCTTGCAGCTTGACCGTATCGCCGGGCATGAGCACGACGGTGTCCTTCAGACCGGACTCGGCGGGGCCCGGGCTCCGCCCGTTGCGTTCCAGGACCCGGAACTGCACCAGGTGGATGTGAAAGTTGTGAGGGATCACCTTGTCGACGTTGGTGACCGTCCAGATCTCGCTGGCCCCGAAGCGCACATACGAATCGACCCGGTCGGGGTCGTAGACCTTGCCGTCGATGTAGCCCCGTGGCGGGGCGGCACGGCCCTCGTCCATGTACAGCGTGACAGTACGCTCGGCGGTCGCCTTCGGCAGAGGCGGCAGGCTACGCAGCACGGCGGGGATCTCGGTGGGATCATCGGCCGTGCGGGTGACATCGAACCGCAGAACCTGACCGAGCGAGTCGACCGCGCCCGAGCCGGCCTTGTTCTGCAGCACCAGCCGAGTACCCACAGGATAGCGGGAGAAGTCGATGACGACGTCCGCGCGTTCACCGGAGGACAGAAAGACGGAATCCGTCTCGTACGGACACGGCAGCAGCCCACCGTCGGAGCCGATCTGCACGATCGGGCCGCCGTCAGCCAGACCCAGCCGCAGCATGCGGTCGTTGGAGGAGTTCAACAGCCGGAAACGGTACCTGCGAGCGGCGACCTCCAGATACGGGTAGGGGACGCCATTGGCAAGAAGAGTGGTACGAGACCGGTCGCCCATCACATACACCAGCCGGCCGGCGTCGTCGAAGTGGGCGTCGCGGATCGCGATGGGCAGGTCGTAGTCGCCCGACGGCAGCGGCAGTCGACACTCGGTGGCATCCGAGAGCAGGTAGAAACCCGACAGCCCCCGATACACATGCTCGGACTCCATGTGGTGAGCGTGGTCGTGGTACCACAACGACGCATGCGGCTGCCGGTTGGGATACACATACGAGCGCGTACCGCCGGGAGCGATGGTGTTCATGGGATTGCCGTCGTTGCGCTGTGACAGCGAAGCCCCGTGCAGATGGACCGCGGCGGGCCTCTCGAGCAGGTTGTGCTGCCGGACGATCACCGGACGCCCCGAACGCGCCCTGATCACAGGACCGGGGAAATGACCGTTGTAGGTCAGGACCTCCGTCGGCAGACCCGGAAAGATCTCCCTGACCGTACGTCGCATCGACATACGGTAGACATCGACACCACCGATGGTGGAAACCGGGGAAAGCACCCGCGGAACAGGCAGGGGCACACAGAACGGTTCCGACACGGGCGACGCGCCGGAACCGAGAGTGTCCGCGACCGCATCACCCGCAGTAAGCACAGGACCCAGGGCAGCGCCCGTGAAGGCGACGCCCGCCGCGGCCAGGCCGGAACTCAGCACGCTGCGTCGATCGACCATGGGGTCCTCCCTGAGGGTGGGTGAGAACAGACACGCCAGAACACAGCACCAGCCGACACCCACACCCGACTACTGCGCGGGCCGCCGCGCCCCTCCATGTCGCGGCCGGCTGCGTTTCCGCGAGCATACGACCACACGACCCTCATCCCCCGACGCAACAAGCCGTCACCACCCACTCGCACCCAACCAGGTACGCCGGCCGGCGCGGCCGGCGGCGTGCGCCGCGCGGTGCCGGCCCCTGCGGGGAGCCGCGGGGGCGGCGGCCGGCATCGCTGAGCGGCTGTCCGGGCAGCGACGGACGGTCGGCTCCCCGGCCGGCGACCGGGGCCATGCCTCAGCGGCCCGGCCCGCTTCTGATGGGGAGTCACGAGGGCCTCGACTGTCCCTCCGGGGAGCAAGGGCGGGACAAGGGCTGACGAGGGCAGCAGGGCGGGGAGCGTCCGGGCATGGGTCGAGGCCGCGAGCGCTCGGGGACGGTCGCGGACTCGGAAGGGGGGTGCCGCCGGTTGTGACCTCTCAACCCCGACTCAGACAGGCCGACACAGACCAAACCAACCAACCCGCACCCACCTACCACCGACCCACACCACCCACACTGCGGCTCGGACATGACGGATTGCGGAGTGGGCCGTCGTGCGGGCGGTGCTGCCGGCGTCGGCGCCGATGGCGGACGGGGCGGGCGGCCGGAGAGTTATTGCCACCGGCAGACGGTCGGCGCTTTGCGCTAGCTGGTCGACAGCGGGATCAAGTCGCGGGTCATGCCCGCGGACTTCTCTCCTCTCAGTGAGTCAGGATGACTTGGGCCTTTCGGTACGGCTTTGAGCATCACTCCGGACCAAGCCGCCGGAGACTGGTGTGGTGCCGAGGTCGCTGTCGCCGTCCTTGTGGCGCAGCACCCAGTCGTCGAGGTCGAGGGCCGTCTCCAGCGGTTCCCTGGACATGTGGGCCCGCAGGCTGGTCACCTCGCCGGCGGATCCGCCCGAGCGAGGCCCCTCGGAGGAGAGCAGCTCTTCCCGGAAGGCGGCCTCGGACATCGCGAAGCGCACCCGAGCGGTGTGGGGAGACACGTCCAGCACATCGCCGACGAGCTGCCAGTCGGCGCCGCCCACGCGCTCGAACACGGCGGCGGCTTCCAGGAACCGCTGTGCGGCGGCGAGCACTCGTGCTGCGTCGGCCAGCACGGCGCCGGGCACGCGGGTGGTGCCGTCGGGGTTCAGCTCATGGTCGCCGATGGGGACGTTGGCGCGCGCGAGGTCGGCCAGTTCGCATGCTTCGTAGGCCATCACCAACCTCGCTCGCGCCGCGTCCGTGTACGCTGCGGCATCTCCGGCGCCGCTTTCGGTCATGTCAGCAAGCCTCCGCTTCCGACGAGGGGCGGTGATCGCCGCGGCCCCCCGCGTGGTCAGCCGTGCAGGAAATACAGGACCGTCGTGATCACGGCGGTCGCCAGGAGGATGCCCCGAAGCAGCCAGGCGGGAAGACGGCGGGCCAGGTGGGCGCCGGCGAACCCCCCAGCCACGGCGCCGACCAGCATGGCGCCGAGTAGAAGCGGAGCGCTCAGTGCCTCCGAGGCGATGAGGAACAGCGCGGTCGCGCTGAGATAGATGGCCGCGAGTTGGGTGATCCGCATGGGGTTGCTGACCGCGGCGTCAAGACCGAGGCCGATGCTCCACAGGGCCAGCATCATGATGCCTACGGCTCCGCCGAAGTATCCGCCGTACACGGCGAGGAAGAATTGCCCGATCAGGACGGCTCGTGAGCTCATGCCGACCGAGCGGCCCAGCGCGCTGCTCAACGCCCTGGAAAGGTGGCGGCCCAAGGCGAGGACCACTGTGGCGAAGGCGAGCAGCCACGGCGCCGCTACGTCGAACGACGATGCGGGCAGCACCAGCAGCAGGCCGGCGCCGACTCCACCGCCGATCACACTGATCGCAGTCAGCTTCTTCGTGGGCGTAGGCCCGACAGGGGCGAGCTCGCGTCGGTACACCCACGCGCCGGCCACGGCGCCGGGTACGAGGGCGACCCGCGACACCGCGTTCGCCGCCACCGGTGGCAGGCCGAAGGCGACGAGAGCGGGCAGCGCCACGAACGTGCCCCCGCCCCCTATGGCGTTCAGGGCTCCGGCGGCGACACCGGCCAGCAGGACAAGAGGGAACTCGATCACACGCTGAGCATCACCTGTGGACGAGCGGTTCCACAATGCGGAATCAGTGTACTGAGCCTAAGGCTGGGCCTTAGGCTGAGCTGATGCGCTATGACCTGGACGACCTGCGGCTCTTTCTCCACATCGTCACGGAGGGGTCGATCACGGCGGGCGCTCATCGCATGCACCTGAGCCTGCCCTCGGCCAGTGCCAGAGTGCGCTCACTGGAACATCACGCCGGCGTGGCACTGCTGATCCGCGGCCGACGGGGCGTGCGGCCCACGCCGGCGGGGACGACACTGGCCCGCCACGCACGCGACGTACTCGACCGGACCGCGAGGCTCGAGAGTGCCGTCGCGAGCTACACCCGGTCCCCGACCGCTCCGCTGGCCCTGCTGGGCGGCGGCTCCGCGATGCACCGGCTCGTGCCGCAGGCCCTGATCTCGTTCCTCCGCGCCCACCCGGACATCGACGTCACAGTGTCCGAGAGCCGCACGCCACAGACAGTGCGGATGCTCGCCGACGGCGAAGCGGACCTGGGGGTCGTCCTCGACGACGAGGCCCGCGACTGCGGCCTGCGCATGGAGCCCCTCGGAGACGACTCCCTCGTCGTGATCGGCCAGGCCGGAGGGATCCTGGCCGGACGGACCGCGCTGACCTACAGCGAGGTCGCCGAACACCCTCTCGTCGGCCTCGACGCCGACTCCTCGCTGCGCCGCTGGATCGAGAAGCACCTGGGGCCCCACGCCCCGGTCGTGCGCCACCGGACCACCGTCGCCAGCCTGAGCGTCCTCGTCTCCCTCGCCGTCGCGGGCGCCGGGCTCGCCGTCGTACCACGCCGCGCCATCGATCCCCACCAGCCCCTCGAGGTGTGCGAGCTGCAGGATGCCTGGGCTCGCCGCCATCATCTACTGGCCTGGGGCGTCAAGGACCACGCCACGTCGACGGCGACCGCGGCGCTCGCCGAGCACCTGCGCCGCGCGGCGCTGTCCGAGCCCTCCTTCCGCAACGCATACGCATGACGGTGGCGGGTGGAGGTGTTGGCTCTTCGTGTTCGCTGTCACCAGTGGGATCGTCGTGCAGTGCGGGGACGCGGCTTGCTGGCTTGCCTGTTCGTCCTGAACGGTAGCGGTCCGGCCGGTACCGCAGCTCGTCATCAACGCCCTGCCCGGGCCGCTGCCGACCCGGCGCCGGCTGGCTTCCTGCGCGACGTCCCCGGCCTCACAGTGTCGCTGGTCGACCTGTTCCAAGGCGGTCCGAGGCCAGCTGCGGAGCCTGTGGACGCCCCGCGCAGCCGCCCCCATCGGCGGCGTCCTTCCTGAACTCATCACCGATCAGGCAGTGGCATCCAGCCTCGAACCGTGAGATGGCATGAGGGAGTTCGCCCTCAGGAACCTCGTCCGGACGAACAAGTGCGCGTCAGCGTCACCGCCCCGCCGCGGTGACTCCCCCCACCCGGCGGGTCAACTCCCGTGCCGTCTGCGCTACATGGCCCGCGATCCGATCGCGTTCCGCCTCGTCGGCCGACTCGCCGGGGAAGGTGACCGAGACGCCGGCGATCGGGTGGGCGTGGTGGTCCTGCACGGGCGCGGCGACGGAGGAGAGGCCGGGGGTGATCTCGCCCTCCTCCGTCGCGTATCCGCGCCGCCGCACCTGGGTCAGCAGGCCCCGCAGCGCCGTCAGCGACGCCGGGCCGACTCCGTGCCGCGACACGAAGGCCGACCGGTCCGGGAAGAGCGCCCGTACCTGCGCGGGCGGCAGCAGCGCCAACACCGCCCGTCCACTGGCGGTCAGGTGCGCCGGGAGTCGCACCCCCACCTCGCTGACCAGAGGGGCCCGGCCGGGGGCGCGCTCCTCGATGACGTAGATGACCTCGCGGCCGTGCAGCACGGCGAGGTTCGCGTTGTGCCCGGTACGGTCCACGAGCGTGGCCAGCGGCACCCGGGCCAGCCGCTGGAAGGGTGCCTGGCGCTCGTATCCCGAGGCCAGTTCGAAGGCGCTGACGCCGAGGCCGTAGCGCCGCTCCTCGGGCAGGTGGACGACGAAGCCGTCCGCGGCCAGGGTGTCGAGCAGGTGGTACGTCGTCGAGCGGGGCAGCCCCACGTCGCGGCTGATGGCGGCCGCGGGCACGGGGGCGGCCTGCCGTGCCAGATAGCGCAGGACGGCCAGCACCTGCGCGGCGGCGGGGACGATGCTCATGAGGCGAGCGTAAACGGTGCTGCCGTAAACCGGGCGTCTGGGATACCAGACACTACCTGCCGAGACCCTCTCGCGGACCCCCACCCGCCTGCGGCTTCATAGGGACATGACCGTTGTTGTTGGTGTCGGCGCGCTCTCCGCCGACGAAGTCGTGTCCGTTGCCCGTCTCGGTACGCCGGTGGTCCTTTCCCCGGAAGCGCTCAAGGAAATCGCCCGTAGCCGCGAGGTCATCCAAGCCCTCGCCGACGACGCGAAGCCCCACTATGGCGTCTCCACCGGTTTCGGTGCCCTGGCCACCCGCCACATCCCCGTCGAGCTGCGGGCCCAGCTCCAGCGCAGCCTGGTCCGCTCGCACGCCGCGGGCTCGGGTCCCGAGGTCGAGCGCGAGGTCATCCGCGCGCTGATGCTGCTGCGCCTGTCCACCCTCGCCACGGGTCGGACGGGCGTGCGGACCCAGACTGCGGAGGCCTACGCCGCGCTGCTCAACGCCGGCATCACACCGGTCGTCCACGAGTACGGCTCCCTCGGCTGCTCCGGCGACCTCGCGCCCCTCGCGCACTGCGCGCTCGCCGTCATGGGCGAGGGCGAGGTCCGTACCGCCGACGGCGAGCGCAAGCCCGCCGCCGAGGCGCTTGCCGCCGCGGGCATCGCCCCGGTCGTCCTGGAGGAGAAGGAGGGCCTGGCCCTCATCAACGGCACCGACGGCATGCTCGGCATGCTCGTCCTCGCTGCGCACGACCTGCGCCGCCTGCTGCGCACTGCCGACGTCGCCGCGGCGATGAGCGTCGAGGGGCAACTGGGCACCGACGCCGTCTTCGCCGCCGACCTCCAGGCGCTGCGCCCGCACCCCGGCCAGGGCGACAGCGCCGCCAACCTGCGCTCCCTGCTCGCAGACTCGGCCATCGTCGCCAGCCATCAGGGGCCGGAGTGCACCCGCGTCCAGGACGCGTACTCGCTGCGCTGCTCACCGCAGATCCACGGCGCGGCCCGGGACACCCTCGCCCATGCCGAGCTGGTCGCCTCCCGCGAGCTGGCCAGCGCGGTCGACAATCCCGTCGTCACCCTCGACGGCCGGGTGGAGAGCAACGGCAACTTCCATGGCGCCCCGGTCGCGGCCGTCCTCGACTTCCTGGCCATCTCGGTCGCCGACGTCGCCTCGAACTCCGAGCGCCGTACCGACCGGTTCCTCGACCCCGCCCGCAACCGCGGTCTGAACGCCTTCCTGGCAGACGACCCCGGCGTCGACTCCGGCCACATGATCGCGCAGTACACGCAGGCCGCAATCGTCTCCGAGCTCAAGCGGCTGGCCGTTCCGGCCTCCGCCGACTCGATCCCCTCCAGCGCCATGCAGGAGGACCACGTCTCGATGGGCTGGGCTGCCGCCCGCAAGCTGCGCCGCGCCATCGACGGGCTCGGCCGCGTCCTGGCGGTGGAGATCTACACCGCCGCTCGCGCCCTCGACATGCGGGCGCCGCTGACGCCGGCGCCGGCCACCGCGGCCGTGCGCGACGGGCTGCGCGAGAGGGTCGCGGGCCCCGGCACCGACCGCTGGCTCGCCCCCGAGATAGAGGAGACCGTCCAGTACGTGACCTCCGGCCGCGCCCTCGCCGCCGCGGAGTCCGTCACCGGTTCGCTGTTCTGAGCAGGCTGTGTCCGGCCCGGCCGGACGTGGTGGGCTCGGCTCTCCCGCATCCCGCCGGACGCTGTCCGGAGCGGTTGCTCGCCGTCGCGTGCGATTACCCGCCGTCGCGGCGGGAGGAAAATTCCGCCGCGACGGGGAAGCTGGCACCGCGGGCACGCCTCGCGGATGCGCGACAACGCGCCGGCCGTCTCCGGACACAGCATCGTCCTCCCCCTGGGCCCATGCCCAGGGGGAGGCCTTCGTTTGCCGCTCGATCCGGAAGGAAACCAGATGGCACTTCAGATTCTGCGTGCGGCCGAGAGAACGCCCGCACCGTGGAAGAACGGCGGAGGCGTGACGTCTCAGGTGGCCGCCTGCCCGGAGGGGGCTGGAACCGACGATTTCCTGTGGCGGGTCAGCGTCGCCGACGTCGCGTCCAGCGGACCGTTCTCCGCGTTCGAAGGCGTCGACAGGATCATCACGGTCGTCGACGGCCCGGGTATGGCCCTGACGGTCGACGGGGTCTCCCACGTGATGGCCGCTCCGTACGAGCCCTTCGCCTTCTGCGGTGACGCGGCCACGGAGTGCCAGCTGCTCGGCGGGCCGATCGTCGACTTCAACGTGATGGTCCGGCGTGCCGAGATGACGGCGGACGTGCGGATCGTACGTACCGACACATCGGTACGGCCTGTCGCCGGGACGTGCGTCCTCGCGTTCGTCCTGGAGGGGGCTGCCGTCCTTGACCGGGCACGTGTCCGCCTCGGCCGTCTGGACGCCGCCCTGCTCGGTGAGGGGCATGTCGACGCCGTCAGCGTCGACGGTGTCCTCGCCCTCGTCACTCTCGTGAGCCGCCGCAAGGACTGACCGCCCGGGCGGCCCGGCCCGTCCGCGTCGCGAAAGCCGCGGCCGCCAGGCCGCGGCTTTCGTCGCTTCTCACGGCCTGGCGACCTGTTCGGGGGCGGGCGGTTCAGGCCCCGCCGAGTGCCGCGCTGCGGGCGGTCACCATGCGGTGGACCAGGCGGGCGCCGGCACGCGCCGTGCGCTGGTCCACGTCCAACTGCGGGTTCAGCTCGGCGATGTCGCACACCGCGAGCTTGCCGCTGGCCGCCACGCGGGCGCAGACGCGTTCGATGACGTCCATCGGCACCCCGTAGGCGGCGGGGGCGCTGACACCCGGTGCGACGGCGGCGGGCAGCACGTCGAGGTCGATGCTCAGGTGTACGACGTCGCAGCTCGCGAGGAAGTTGTCCACGAACGTCTCCGTACGCGCGAGATCGAGCAGCCCGCACTCGGTGTCCGGCAGATAACGCACCCCGAGTCGATCGGCGGTTCGGAAGAGCCGCTCGGTGTTGCTCGGCTGGCTGACGCCGAGCACCCAGTAGTTCAGCTCCCGCCCGTGCCGCTCCTCGTCCCTTGCCATCTGCAGGAACGGCGTGCCGGAACTGGGTGCCACGTCGTCGCGCAGGTCGAAGTGGGCGTCGAGGTTGAGCACCCCGAGGCGGCCGCCCCCGCGCATCGCGCGCGTGCGGGCGAGCCCCCGGTAGCTGCCGTAGGCGACCTCGTGGCCGCCGCCCAGCACCATCACCGGGTGACCGCGGTCGACGAGCGCCGCGACGGTACGCCCCAGACGCTCCTGCCCAGACTCCAGGACTCCTTCGCCGTCCCCGGCAACCTCGATGTCGCCAGCGTCCAGGGCGCGCAGCGGTCGTGCAAGCGCCATGGAGGCGAGGGCGCGGCGCAGGGCGGCCGGGCCGTTCGCCGCGCCCTGCCGGCCCTTGTTGCGGCGTACGCCCTCGTCGCTGCGGAAGCCGACGAAGGCGACGTTCCCTGGACCCACCCGGTCCGGGTCGAGGTGGACGGCCTTGTGCCAGCGCGCGTTGTCGGCGCCTGGGCCGTCGTCCCGGCCGGCCCACGGCGCGGCCGGGACGTCCGCGCGCAGGTACGGGGACTCGGTGGCCGTACTCATGACGCGTCGCCTTCCGTCTCCGTCATCGGGATGCGCACGCCGCGCTCCTTGGCCACCGTGGTGGCGTGCTCGTAACCGGCGTCGACGTGGCGGATGACGCCCATGCCCGGGTCGTTGGTCAGCACGCGGGCGAGCTTCTGGGCGGCGAGTTCGGTGCCGTCGGC
Source organism: Streptomyces carpinensis (assembly GCF_002154505.1). Taxonomy (GTDB): domain Bacteria; phylum Actinomycetota; class Actinomycetes; order Streptomycetales; family Streptomycetaceae; genus Streptomyces; species Streptomyces carpinensis. The sequence continues at coordinate 19,026 of NZ_MUBM01000007.1, forward strand.
GATGCAGACCTGGCCGGCATGGATGGAACGGCCCATGCCGACACCGCCGCCGTGGTGGATGGAGACCCAGGAGGCACCGGAGGAGGTGTTCACCAGGGCGTTGAGCAGCGGCCAGTCGGCGATGGCGTCGGAGCCGTCGAGCATCGACTCGGTCTCGCGGTACGGCGAGGCGACGGAGCCGGAGTCCAGGTGGTCGCGGCCGATGGCGATCGGGGCGGACAGCTCGCCGGAGGCGACCATCTCGTTGAAGCGCAGGCCGGCCCGGTGCCGCTCGCCGTAACCGAGCCAGCAGATGCGGGCGGGCAGACCCTCGAACGACACGCGCTCGCCGGCCATGTTCAGCCAGCGGTGGAGGTGCTCGTTCTCCGGGAAGAGCTCCATGATCGCCTTGTCGGTGGCCTCGATGTCCTTCGGGTCTCCGGACAGGGCGGCCCACCGGAACGGGCCGAGGCCCTCCTCGAACAGCGGCCGGATGTGGGCCGGCACGAAGCCGGGGAAGTCGAACGCGCGCTGGTAGCCGGCCTTGCGGGCCTCGTCACGGATGGAGTTGCCGTAGTCGAAGACCTCGGCGCCGGCGTCGAGGAAGCCGACCATGGCCTCGACGTGCTTGGCCATGGACCGGCGGGAGCGCTCGGTGAAGTCGGCGGGGTCCTTGCGGGCCTGCTCGTGCCACTCCTCCACGCTCACGCCGAGCGGCAGGTAGGACAGCGGGTCGTGCGCGGACGTCTGGTCGGTGACGATGTCGATGGGCGCGCCCATGGCGAGCAGCTGGGGGAAGATCTCCGCGGCGTTGCCGGTCAGGCCGATGGACAGCGGCCTGCGGGCGTCACGGGCCTCGACGGCGAGTCGGAGCGCGTGGTCCAGGCTGTCCGCGGCGACGTCGAGGTAGCGGTGGGCGATGCGGCGCTCGATACGGGTCGGGTCGCAGTCGACGCAGATCGCGACGCCCTCGTTCATGGTGACCGCGAGCGGCTGGGCGCCGCCCATCCCGCCGAGACCGGCGGTGAGGGTGATGGTGCCGGCCAGGCTGCCGCCGAACTTCTTGCGGGCGACGGCGCCGAAGGTCTCGTAGGTGCCCTGGAGGATGCCCTGGCTGCCGATGTAGATCCACGAACCCGCGGTCATCTGGCCGTACATGATGAGCCCGCGGGCCTCCAGCGACCGGAACTCCTCCCAGTTGGCCCAGTCGCCGACCAGGTTGGAGTTGGCGATCAGCACGCGCGGCGCCCACTCGCTGGTGCGCATCACGCCGACCGGCTTGCCGGACTGCACCAGCAGCGTCTCGTCGTCCTTCAGCGTCTTCAGCGTACGGACGATGGCGTCGTAGGCCTCCCGGTTGCGGGCGGCCTTGCCGGTGCCGCCGTAGACGACGAGGTCCTCGGGGTGCTCGGCGACCTCGGGGTCGAGGTTGTTCATGAGCATCCGCAGGGCGCCTTCCTGCTGCCAGCCGAGGCAGTTCAGTTCGGTGCCCCGCGGTGCGCGGACGACGCCCGGTGCGCTGGGGGAAACGTTGGTCATGTGCACTCCTCAGAAGAGGGATCGAGCCGTTGTGCCTGCATCACACGGCACCGAACGGATGCGGAGCCAGCCACTCCCGCCGGGTTTCTCGGATCCGAGACGCCTCCCTCGCGTACCGCGGGTTCGCCCCCCTCGCGAGGTCTCCTCTAGGATTTCGTGGAGCAACAGGCGGCGGAGCGGATGACGAGGACGGTGGGCGGCTTGGTCGTGGACCCAGCGGACCTCGGCCGGCTGTACGAACAGCGCGGGGCCGGCTCCACTCCGGCGTATCAGCGCGTCAAGGACCTCGTCGCCCGGCAGATCGCGGACGGCCACTGGCGAGAGGACGACGCCCTGCCGTCGGAGAGCCAGTTCGTCGCGGCGCTCGGCCTGTCCCGTATGACGATCAACCGCGCGCTGCGTGAGCTGGCCACCGAGGGCGTCATCCGGCGGGTCATGGGCGTCGGCAGCTTCGTCGCTCCCCGGAAGGCCAGCTCGGCCCTGTTCGAGGTGCACAACATCGCCGACGAGGTGCGCGGGCGCGGCCACCGCTACGAGGCCCGGGTGCTGTCCGTGCGCGAGGAGCAGGCGGACCAGAAGACCGGCGCCCAGCTCGGCCTGGACGAGGGACAGCCGGTCTTCCACTCCCGAGTGGTGCACTACGAGGACGGGGTGGCGGTCCAGCTGGAGGACCGTTACGTGAATCCGGCCTTCGCCCCCGGTTACCTGGAGCAGGACTTCAGCCTGCAGACGCCCTTCACGTTCCTGTCCAAAGTGGCACCGCTGGGCAAGGGCGAGCACATCGTGGAGGCAGTGTTGGCCTCCGCGGAGGAGTGCGCGATCCTCGACGTCGCGCCGTCCGAGCCGTGCCTGCTCGTGCAGCGCCGCACCTGGTCACGGGACGTCCTCGTCAGCATCGCGCGGCTATTGCATCCCGGTTCCCGTTATCGCCTCGAGGGCACGTTCGACACGCACTGACCAGCGGCGGGCCGCGCCTACGCCGCGGTCGGTTCGCCGCCCGCCCCGTGGCCCGTCCCGTCCCCGGCCCAGGTCCGTGGCGTACGGCCTGACACGGCGGCGGTCAGCCGTGCGGCGCCGTGGCGAAGGATGTCCCGCACCGTGCCCGTGTCGTGCCGGCAGTGGTGCCGGCGCCAGGTGCTGCTGATCGCGGCGACGGGCCGCTCGTTGTGGTCGAAGGCGGCCACCCCCATCGACCGGAATCCCCGGGTGACCAGCTCGACCTCCTCCGAGCAGCCGCGCTCACGTTCCCCCGCCAGTTCGCCGGCCAGTCCCGGCAGCGTCCGCGGCCCCTTTCCCGTGCGGGTCGTCAGGTCGCCGGGCCGGGGAAAGAGCGCTCGGAGCTGCGCCTCGGACGTGTGGGCGAGGATGGCACGCCCGTTGGCCGTCAGATGGGCCGGCAACCGTACGCCGATGTCCGTGACGAGGGCGATGTCGACATCGCCGGCCCGGCCCGCGGGCGGCCGCTCCTTGAGCAGGTACACCGTCTCCGCGCCGTGCAGGATGCCCAGGTGCACCGTCTGGCCGAGGCGGCCGGCGAGGGTGCGCAGGATGGGACGGGCGAGCCGCTCGAGGGGCTCGTGCCGCAGGTAGGCGGAGCCCACCTCGAAGGAGGCGACGCCCAGCCCGTACGCCTGTTCCTCCGGCACGTGGGTGACGAAGCCGCGGTCGGCCAGGACGGTGAGGATGTGGTAGGCCGACGACCGGGGAATGCCCAGGTCACGGGCGATTGTCGCGACCTGTACCAGGCCGGGGCGCTCAGCGAGATGGACCAGGATGTCCAGCGCCCGGCCGACGGCCGGTGACGCACTCGACGAGGACGCCGCACCCGGCGTCGGCTTGCCTCGGCTCATCGGACCACCCCTTGACCGGCCTGTATATGCAGGACTATACAGGCCCCGTTCGTCGTCCCGATTCCCTCGACGAACCGGCGTGGCCCAGACACCGCCCCGCCACCCCTCCGGCGCCCGCTCCGAAAGAGAGGCACACGCTTGCGCACCGAAACGGCCGGATTGAGCAGGGGACTCAGTTCCCGGCACATCCGCTTCATCGCCCTGGGCTCCGCGATCGGCACCGGGCTCTTCTACGGCTCCTCCGAGTCCATCCGGGCCGGCGGGCCCGCGGTCCTGCTGGCCTACCTGATCGGCGGAGCAGCCGTCTTCCTGGTTCTGCGGTCCCTCGGCGAGATGGCCGTGAGCTCTCCGAGCGCCGGCTCTTTCGGGGAATACGCGACAAAGCATCTCGGCCCGCTCGCCGGTTTCACCACGGGGTGGACGTATGCGTTCGAGATGGTGATCGTCTGCGTGGCGGACATCACCGCGGTCGGCGTCTACATGGGGTTCTGGTTTCCCCATGTGCCGCGCTGGATCTGGGTGCTGGCCGCCGTCCTGCTCATCGGCGCGCTCAACCTCGTCAGCGTGAAGGTCTTCGGTGAGCTGGAGTTCTGGCTCTCCCTGGTGAAGATCGTCGCCATCGTCGCGATGATCCTGGCGGGCATCGCCGTGATCGCCCTCGGTATCGACGGCGGTCACGCCCACGTGGGCGTCTCCAACCTCTGGGAGAACGGCGGCTTCTTCGCCAACGGGGCCCACGGCTTCGTCGCCTCCTTCGCCGTGGTCATGTTCGCCTTCGGCGGCACGGAGATCATCGGCGTCACGGCGGGCGAGGCGGAGTCCCCGGAGAAGACCATCCCGAGCGCGGTCAACTCCATTCCGCTGCGCATCATCCTCTTCTACGTCCTGACGCTCGTCGTCATCATGTCGATCAACCCCTGGCAGAACATCGACACCTCGGGCAGCCCCTTCGTCGAGATCTTCGCCGGTGTCGGACTCAAGTCGGCGGCCGCCGTTCTGAACGTCGTCGTCCTCACCGCCGCCCTCTCGGCGATCAACAGCGACATCTTCGCCGCGGGCCGCACGATGTTCGGCCTCGCGGAGCTGCGGCAGGGCCCTGCCGCCATGCGGCGGCTCACCCGCAACGGCGTACCGTGGGTGACCACTCTCGTCGTGGTCGGGGCCCTGCTGCTCGGCCTCCTGATGAACGTCCTCATGCCCGGCGAGGTCTTCCTCGTCATCTCCTCCATCGCGACGTTCGCCACCGTCTGGGTGTGGCTGATGATCCTGCTGACCCACGTGAAGGCACGGCGGAAGATGTCCCCCGAGGAGACAGCGGCTCTGAAGTTCCCGGCCCCGTTCTGGCCGTACGGCCAGATGGCCGCCATCGTCTTCATGGCCACGGTCATGGTGCTGCTCGGCTTCTCCGCGAGCACCCGGGTCGCCCTGGTCGTCGGCGTGGTGTGGCTGGCACTCCTCGCGGGTGTCTACGCCCTCTGGGTCCGGCCGCGCCGTCCCGGCCCCGAGGCCGTCCTCGACACCACCGAGGCGACCAGGGACGACCTGCCGGAACTCGAACTGGACGGATCGGGCAGCGAACGGCGATGACGGCGAACACCGCGCCCGGCGGGTCCCGCACCGCGAACATCCGCCTCGCGACCGTGCCGAACGGCGGCTGGAGCACCGCTCGGCCGCCCGCGGTCACCTTCTGAGCCGCCGCGTCGGCGTCCTCGGCGGCGAAGCACACTGGTCCGGTCCCATGCCGCTGCTCTTCTGAGAGAACGCGGGGTTGCGCCAGGCCCGCCTCCTGGGCGCCGACGGCTCCGCCCCTCGGCATCCGCGCCGCAGGGGCAACCGACCGGACCTGTATCGCGTCATCACCGGTCGTGAGGCCTCGGACGGGTGACCGCACGCGGAAAACCCTGCCGATGGCTGCTCGGCCACCAGTGCCACCTCAGGGTGAGTGCGCTCCGGTCCACGCGCGCCCGGCAGAAGGGTCCGCTACGAAACCCGAGCCGACACCGGCCGTGCCGCAGCAACCGGCGGAGCCGGGGGGCGCGTTGAGCGCCACCCCGGCCCCGTCGGGGCGCGTCCGATCAGGACTTCAACGCCACCGTGAACTCCTGCTCCAGGGAGATGCGTTCGGTCAGGACCGTTGTCACCCCTGTCCCGGCGTCGTAGTACCAGCCGGCTCCGGACGCGCCGAGAGCGGCCGGGGAGTCAGCCCGGTGCAGCGTGCTGCCGCCCAGGGACACCCGGCGCGGGGCCGCGTCCGTGTGGATCGTGAATCGGTACGCCCTGGCAGCGGGTTTGCCCGCGTAAGCGCCCTTGCTCGCACCGACGTTGACCTCGACCCCGTGCCCGTCCTCGTCCATCGTCACACGCTGCGTCGCCGACGCACCGTCGGCGTACTGGCGCGTCACACCGTCGTCCTCGTACAGCGTGTACGAGCTGTGCCCCTGCGGGTACAGGTCCCAGCCCAGCTCGTGTCGGTCACGGGTCTTGTACGACGTCGTGCCCTGCGGCCACATCGGGACGATCGCGCCGTCCCTGACGAAGAGAGGAAGCGTGTCGAGGGGGGCGTGGTAGCCGTTCACCGTGGTCGGGCCCTGATACTTCTTGCCCGTCCAGTAGTCAGTCCAGGTGCCCTTGGGCAGATAGATGCCGTCGCGGGTCTCCGCGTCCTTGTAGACCGGGGCGACGAGGAAGTCGGAACCGGCCAGGTACTCGTACTTGGCGTCGGCACCGAGGGTGTCGGGGTCGTCCGGATACTCCAGGTACAGCGGGCGCACCCCGCCGACGCCGGTCTTCGCGGCCTGGGCGGACAGCGTGTACAGGTACGGCAGCAGGCGCTCGCGCAGCTGCAGGTACTTGCGGTTGATGGACGTGTAGGGCTCGCCGTCCACCCATGGCTGCTGGTTGATCTTCTGGCCGGTGGTGATGTCCCTCGCCCAGCCGTCCATCGTCATGATCGCCGGAAGGAATATCTTGGCCTGGAGGTCGCGGGCGTACATCTTGGGGTCGTGGCGGTAGATGCTGCCCACGTCACCGGTGTTGTACGCGATACCGGACATCGTGGCGCCCGCGTACGTCGGGATCTGCCAGCGGACGAAGTCCCAGGACAGCTTCTGGTCGCCGCTCCACAGGACGCCGCAGCGCTGCGCGCCCGCCCAGGACACCGGCAGCCATACGAACCCACGCGCGTCGCTGTTGTCCTCGATGCCGCTCTTCGCCCGGTCGCAGGCGTCGAGCGCCATGCCGTAGCCGTTGCCGACCCAGGCGACGTCGAGCTTCGCGACGCGCTGACCCGCCTTGACCTGCTCGGCGAGCTTGTCGAGGCCGTTCTGGGTCCACAGACCCATCTCGGCTCCGCGCTCCTGGAGGCCCTTCGCGGTCTCGGCGAGGTCCTCGTAGCCGCAGCCGTAGCCGTCGTTGACCAGCATCCAGCCGAGCGGCATCTGGTTCTGGACGTAGCCGTCCGCGACCTTGAGGGAGTCGAGTGTGTGTCGCTCGCCTTGGTTGGCGTTGTGGAGATAGCAGTCGGCGTCACCCGGTTCGAGACCGTAGACCGGCGGCATGAACGGCTTGCCGACCAGCGACGTGTACTGGCCGATGACCTTCTTCGCGTCACCGAGGAAGTAGTACGCGTCGAGGCGGCGCTCCTGCTGGCCCGTGTGGACCGAGGGGCCGAAGTCGTAGACCCCCGGTGCGAAGGTGTTGCGGTAGACGCCGTAGCCCGCCGAAGAGAGGTAGAAGGGCTGCGAGTTGTTGTATCCGCCCTCGTCCCAGTTGGTGTTGTTGGCGACGTACACCGTCTTGTCGCGGTGCGAGAAGCTGCCGTTCTGCTCGCCGCCGCCGAAGAACTGCTCGTCCTCGGCTCGCGCCAGGCTCTGCCGCATGCCGCCCGTGGACCAGCGCAGCGGCTTGTCCTCCTGCCAGATGCGGGTCTTGTTGTCGGCCTTGTAGAGCCCGAAGCGCAGCGGCTTCTTGTACACGCGCAGGACGGCCTCCGGGGAGCGGATGCCGTAGTACGCACCCGCGTCGAAGGACGACGTGTGCTTCTGCGCGGTGGGCTGCTTGCGGACGATCTGCGTGCCGGCCGGATCGCTGAACGCGCCTGACGGATCGGCCTGGAGCCGTAGTTGACCGCCCGCGAGGAAGTCTGCCTTCGCCTTCAGGTTGCCCGCCGCGAAGGTGTAGCTGCCGTTCCCACCGTCGAAGGACGTCAGGTCGCCCGCGTCGGTCGTCTCGGGCAGATACGCCTTGCCCGTGAAGGAGTTGTCGTGCACGTCGTAAGGGACGACCACGACGTGGTAGGTGCCATTGGCCTTCGGGATCACCGTGGCCTCGGGGTCGGCCGTGCCCGCGCTCGCGGCGACCTGCTTGCCCGCGTCGTCATAGATGTACATGTCGAAGTCGTCGGTGGGCTGCTTCTGCCACTCGATCGAGATCGGGACGCCGGCCTCGGGGTTGTCGTCCCAATAGCCGTCCGGCACCGAGACCTTGAGGTCGAACCTGTCGCAGACCTTGCCATCCGGGTCCTCAGACACGGGCGGACACTTCCCCGGGTCGCCCACGGTTCCCGCGGGGTAGACCGGGCTCTGCCAGGTCACGCTCTTGTGGGCGTCGTCGAGTACGCCGTTCGACGGTGTCGCCGCGCTCGCCTCCTGGGCGGGGGCGGTGAGGAGGGCCGCGCCGAGCGCGGTGACGAGACCGGCCGTGGCGCCTGCCGCCCACCGTGAGCGGTGTCGAAGTCTTCGCCGTATTCCTCGCATAGGATCCATCTCCGCTCAGACCAACCGCTCGATGAGTATTAATGCTTGAAAGCTCGTCGTTGTGAGCACGTTCACGCATCAACATCCACCTTGAGACGCGAACATGTCAACCAGATGAGGGGGGAGCGGAGCGGCGAGCGACGGTGGAAACCCTGCCGGGTGTGGACCACAGCCTGCCTGTGGCGGATTCGGCACGTCCATGGCTGACGAATCACTGCCCGGGTAGCCGGAAAGGCACCACCGCGACAGGACACACCTCGGCCGGTGCACCGGCGGTGCGGTCCGCGGGCTGCCGCGCCTGGTTCAGCGGCCGGGCCCGCCGTCTGTGTGGGGATGCGTGGTGTGGGCGGCGAGTTCGGCGCGCAGGTCTGGTCCAGCGCCGGCGACTTTCCGCTGGCTCGCCGCAGAGCTGGAAACCGACAAGTACGGCCAGAAGTTGCTCGCCGAAGAGCGCGCCGCCGCCGACCGCGCGGTACACGAAGGCGCCCCACCTGGACATGTACGCCCGGGCAGGCGCCGTTCTCGCCCTGGGCGTCAGGCAGGGTTCGCCGAGCGAGAGATCGCCCACCTGGTGCGACTGCGGGGGCCGGCCGCGTCGGCTGCGAGGGGCGATCCGCCACCAGCGTGGTGTTATCGATGCCATGCATCTTCTACTCGCCCCGCCCAAGGCAACCCTCTGCTCCGGACTCGCACCAGGCGGAGCACTCACTTTGCCGCCCGCTCCGAGCGGTTGGCGACTCCACAATTCGATGCTCCGGCGAATTCGAGCGCCCCCAGGTCCTGTTGTTATCGATAACCTTCCCCTACTGTCTTCCCCACTCTCCCGTTCAGAGTCACGAGGAAGCTCCCAGGTGGATCCCATGACCCTGCACCACTCCCGGCGTTCACGGCGCGCGGGCCGGCCAAGATCCGGCGGCGTCGCGGCGACCGCCCTGCTCATCGCCCTGGGCACGTTGTCGGCCGGCGCCCTGCCGGCGCATGCCGGCCCTTCGGACGTCCCGGCGCCGGCTTCTCCGGCGCCTCCGGACAACCCCGCCACACCGGTCGACCTGACCGCTCCGGGCCTGACGGTCCGGGTGGCCAAGGAGTTCCCGCAGGTCATCTCGTACACGATGGGCGGCAGGACACTCGGCGGCCAGGCTCGGGCCCTGGACACCTTCACCATCAACGGCAAGGCGCACACCGCCACCACGGCCATGACGGCGCACGGCAACCAGGCCGTCTACACCTCCACCTTCGCCGATCTGCCGGACCTCACCATCACCTCGACGATCACGGTGACCGACGAGAAGACAGTCGTCTTCGCGGTGAAGAGCATCGAGGGCGCCGCCGCTCCCACCGTCGACCAGCTGGCGATCCCCGACCAGTCACTCGTCTCGGCCGACTCCTCCTCTGCGCACTCCACCCTGGCCCGTACGAAGATCTCGGCGAACTCGACCACCACGGCGGACCAGTTCGTCCCGATCACCGCGGCGACGACCCCGGACAAGGCCGCCGTCGGTACCCCGTACGGCTTCGTGAGCAACGGCGACCTGGCCGCCGGTGTCATCACCAACGCCACCGACGACTCCGCGCAGGACAACAACGACAACTGGAACACCCGCCTGCAGTCGCGGATCCTGGACGCCGGCAACGGCGCCCGGCGCGCGGAGCTGTCCGTCGGCACCTACACGTACGCGCCCCGGGGCGCCACCGACGCGCGGGTGCGGACGTACGCCCTGCCCGAGGCCACCGTCGTACTCGCCGCGGACGCCAACGGCGACGGGCAGGTGGACTGGCAGGACGGCGCGATCGCCTACCGCGCCCACATGACCCGCCCGCTCGGCGCGGACCGCGTGCCCGAGCGCGTCGTGCAGCACATCCCCTTCAACTTCGCCAGCCAGGCGACCAATCCGTTCCTCAAGACGCTCGACAACGTCAAGCGGATCTCGATGGCCACGGACGACCTCGGTCAGTGGGTCCTGGAAAAGGGCTACGCCAACGAGGGGCACGACTCGGCCCACCCCGACTACGGCGGCAACTACAACACCCGGGCGGGTGGGCTCACCGACCTGAACAAGCTCACCAAGGCCGGGAGAGGCTACAACGCCGACGTCGCCGTGCACGTGAACGCCACCGAGGCCTACCCCCAGGCGAAGAACTTCAGTGAGGCTCTGGTCAAGGGCCAGGTCAACGGCTGGGACTGGCTGAACCAGTCGTACCACATCGACCAGCGCACCGACCTGGGCAGCGGGGCGATCCTCGACCGGTTCAAGCAACTCCGCAAGGAGGCCCCGGGGATCAGGACCGTCTACATCGACGCCTACTACTCCAGTGGCTGGCTGGCCGACGGACTGGCCGCGCAGCTGCGGAAGATGGGCTTCGAGGTCGCCACCGAGTGGTCGTACAAGTTCGAGGGCAACTCGGTCTGGTCCCACTGGGCGAGTGACAAGAACTACGGCGGCGCCACCAACAAGGGCATCAACTCCGACATCATCCGATTCATCGCCAACTCCGACCGCGACGTGTGGAACGTCGACCCGCTGCTCGGCGGGAGCAGCATCAAGGAGTTCGAGGGCTGGACCGGACACGACGACTGGAACGCCTTCTACCGAAACATCTGGACGGACAACCTGCCGACCAAGTTCCTCCAGCACTACCAGGTCATGGACTGGGACTTCGGCAAGTCCGCCACGCTCACCGGCGGCGTCCGCGTCTCCATGGTCGACGGCCGGCGCCAGGTGTCCATGGACGGCACGGTCGTGCTCGACGGCGACACCTACCTGCTGCCCTGGGGCGAGGCGAAGGGCGGCAACGCCACGTCCTCGCCGAGCCGGGCCGACAAGATGTACTACTACAGCGGTTCGGGCGGGACGCACACCTTCGCGCTGACGAAGCAGTTCGCCTCGACCGGCAGCTTCACCCTCTACAAGCTCACCGACCAGGGCCGGGTGAAGGTCGGCCAGGTGCGGGCGCACAGCGGCAAGGTGACGCTCACGGGCGACAAGGACCAGCCCTACGTCCTCGCACCCAGCGGGGACCGGGCACCGAACAGGGACGCCCACTACGGTGCGGGCACCGGCTTGACCGACCCCGGTTTCAACGCCGGAGACCTGGACGCCTGGAACCCGCGGGGCGGGGCGGCGCTCGCGCGCACGGCCACCGGCGACAACGTGGTGCGGCTGGGCACCGGCGACGCCTCCGGTGTCTCCCAGCGGGTCACCGGCCTCACGCCCGGCCGGCGGTACACGCTGAGCGCGGACGTCGAGGTCGAAGCCGGGCGGCGCCGAGCCGTCACGGTCGGTGTGACGGGCGAGGGGACGAACGACCGCAACGGTTTCGACACCACTCCACTGCGCAACACGGTGGCGGCCGACGCCAAGCAGGGCACCTACGCGCAGCGCGCGTCCGTCACCTTCACCGCGCCGGCGGACGGCGAGGTCACCGTGGCGATCGCGGCGGCCGCCGGGGACGCGGCGGTCACCGTCGACGACGTGCGGATCATGGCCGACACCTCCACACCGGCACCCGGTGGTCCGGTGATCGCCCACGACGACTTCGAGGGCAACCAGCCCGGCTGGGGGCCGTTCGTGAAGGGCGACGCGGGCGGCGTCACCGACCCACGCACCAGCATCAGCGACCTGCACGCGCCGTACAGCCAGAAGAGCTGGAAGAACACCTACTCGCCCTACAACTCCGGCGCCCTCAAGGACCGGGCGGTGGACGACGTCATCGACGGGAACCACTCGCTGAAGGCCCATGCGGAGAATACGGGACTGGTGTACCGCACGGTTCCCGCCACGGTGCCGTTCGTCGCCGGTCACAAGTACGCGGTGTCGTTCAAGTACCAGACGAACATCGACGGCCAGTGGGCCTGGGTGACGGGCGCGGACCAGGTCGGGGACGGCAAGGTCGTCGCCAAGGACATCACACGTGACACGCTCGCACCGGCGCTGGACACCGCGGCGTACACCAAGGAGATCGTCGCCGGCTGCGGCGACACCTGGGTCGGCCTGCGCAAGCTCGGCGGCGCGGCGGGCGCCGACATGGTGCTCGACGACTTCGGCGTGAGGGATCTCGGGCCGGTCAGCGGCGGCGCAGCCTGCGCGAGCGTGACCACCCCGGCCGGCACCGACCTGAGCCCCGGCGTGCCGGGCGAGTACGTCACGTCGTTCACCAACAACGAAGAGACCGACGCCACGAACGTCGCCGTGAAGCTGGACGGCCTTCCGGCCGGCTGGACGGCGATGGTCAAGGACCGCGACGGGAACCTGTTCGAGCGCGTGAAGCCGGGCGCGACCGTCGGCACCACCTGGATCCTGACCCCGCCGGCGAGCGCGGCGGGCACGTCGGCGACGTGGAAGGCCACGGCCGTCTACGACGACTCCGGCGTCACCAAGACGGTGTCGGCGGAGGCCAAGGCCACGGTGGCCAGCGTGCCGGTCCTCTCCCCCGGCTCGATGCGGGCGAGTGCGGACTCGGAGAACCTCTCCTCGGGACAGGCGGAGGGCCCGGTGTCCAATGTGCTGGACGGTGACCCGGGCACCATCTGGCACACCGACTACACCAACTCGCAAGCTCCGTACCCGCACTGGGTGACGCTGCAGCTCGGCGGTCCGGCCGACGTGAACGGTTTCGGCTATCTGGACCGGCAGAGCGGCGGACAGAACGGCCGTGTGGCGGGTTACGAGGTGGCCGTGTCCGACGACGGCAGCACCTGGACGACAGTCGCCAAGGGTTCTCTCGTCGACTCGCCGCAGATGCAGCAGATCTCCTTCCCCTCGGTGCGCGCCTCGTACGTGAAGTTCACCGCACTGAGCGCACTCAACGGCCAGCCCTTCGCGGCCGCCGCCGAGATGCGCGTCTACGGCACCCCGGTGGACCTGCCCACCGGCTACCCCCCGGCCGACCGGCCGTAGCACCACCTCCGAGGCCTGCCGCGACCGGCTTGTTCGCCACCGGTCGCGGCGGGCCTCTTTCCCCGTGCGGCCGACCGGCGGGCGAGCACCCGCTCCAGCTGTGGCCCACGAGGACGAGTCTCCTTCCGGCACCGGCCTCGTGCAGGACGCGGTCCAGATCGCGGAGTGCTTCGTCGGCCGATGCCTCCGCGGGGCCACCGCTGCTGCCGTCGCCCGCCCGGTCACAGGCGACGACCTGGGTGAAGTCGGCGAGGCTGTCGAAGACCAGGCCGCTCACGCTGCTGGAGTCGGCGATGCCGGCCTCCGGGACCACGGTCGCCTCGCCGCGGCCCGCGCGGGTCCAGTGCAGATCTCGGCCGACGCGGGTGACGGTACCTCCGTACGGTCGGCGAAACACGAACTACTCCCGCTTCGCGGGGCGTTCGCGGTGCGCCTGCTCATGGTTCCGGCTCTCGTTCGAAGCGGCGGTCGGCGGCCAGGTCGGCCGCCGTCCAGGCCATCGCGATGGCGCCGTCGAGCACTGCCCGGTCCGCGGCGGGCGTGATGCAGGCGGCGGTGAACTCGGGTTGGTGGTTGACCGCGCCCGGGCAGTCCAGGCCGAGCATGGGATGGATGGTCGGCAGCACGTGGGAGACGTTGCCCATGTCCGTCGCCGCGCCGACGATGCCGCCTGCGGGCAGGTCGGGGAAGGTCCGGCCGAGCTTCTCGGCGTTGGCCCGGTAGAAGGCCAGCAGGTGCGGGTCGGGGCGCAGGTCGGCGTAGTCCGGTCCGGTCGGCTCGATGGTCAGCGTGCACCCGGTGGCCAGGGCCCCGGCTTCGAAGCAGCGATGAACGCGTGGCGTGAGCTGCGTCAACGCCTCCTGGGTGGTGGAGCGCACGACCCAGCGGCCGCGGGCACGGTCGGGGATGACGTTGGCGGCCGATCCCGCCTGGGTGACGATCCCGTGGACGCGGTCGTCGCCGCGGATCTGCTGCCGGAGCAGTCCGATGGCGACCTGGGCGATCGTCATGGCGTCCGCGGCGTTCACCCCCTGCTCGGGCCAGGCGCCCGCGTGGGCGCCCTTGCCCCGGTAGTCGACTTCGAACTGGGAGACGGCGAGCCCCGGCATCGCGGCCATCTCGGTCGCCGCCGGGTGGACCATCATGGCGGCGTCGAGCCCGGCGAAGGCGCCGCGTTCGAGCATCAGGACCTTGCCGCCTCCCCCCTCCTCCGCCGGGGTGCCCAGGACGGTGACCGTCAGGCCGAGGTCGTCCAGGACGGGGGCGAGGCCGATGGCGGCGCCCACGGCCGCGGCGGCGATGATGTTGTGGCCACAGGCGTGACCGATGTCGGGCAGCGCGTCGTACTCGGCGCAGATGCCGACGTGGATGGGGCCGGTGCCCAGCGTGGCGCGTACGGCGGTGGGCAGGTCGTAGCAGCCGTGCCGGACGTCGAAACCGGCCGCGCTCAGCGCGTCGGCGACCCATCGGCTGGCCTTGACCTCCTCGAACGCCGGCTCCGGTTCGGCATGGATGCGGCGGGACAGGGCGATCAGCCGATCGCTCTCGTCTCCGATCCGGCGGGCGATGCGCCGCTTGAGGGCTTCGGTCGTGGTCATCGCCCGGTCCCCTGCTCCGCGGGTTGCGCACGATGAGCGAGGTGCACCGACACGGGGCGGGTGGCGGCGTCGTAGGCGGCCCGTGAGCCGGTCGCACCCATGCCGCTGTCGCCGGCCGGCTCGTACAGGCGCTCAGGGCCGCCGCCCTGCCACTGGTTCACCCACACCACTCCGGCGGGGAGGCGCTCGGCGGCGGCGATGTGGTCCGGGTTGTTCGTGTAGACGGTGGCGGCCAGACCGAACCTGGACCGGGAGGCGTGCCTCAGGCCGTCCTCGAAGGAGTCCACGATCATCACCGGGGCCACCGGACCGAATGTCTCCTGGGTCATCACCAGCATGGTGTCGTCGACGCCGGTGAGCACCGTCGCGGGGTAGAAGAAGCCCTTGCCGTCGGGAACGGTGCCACCGATGAGGACCTCGGCACCGCGCTCGGCGGCGTCGGTGACGTGGTGGTGGACGATGTCTCGCTGGCGCTGGTCGACCAGCGGCCCGAGGACCGTCCGGTCGTCGTGTCCGTCGCCGAGGGTCTGTGCGGCCGTGGCGGAGACCAGCGCCTCGATGAACGGCTGTGCGATGGCGCGGTGGACATAGATGCGTTCCATGGACGTGCAGATCTGGCCGGAGTTGACGAAGGCTCCGAAGGCGACCGCGGCCGCGGTCTGTTCCGGATCAACATCGGCGTCGATGACGACCGGGTCCTTGCCGCCCAGTTCCAGCACGGAGCGGTGCAGGAGCCGGCCGGTCTCCGCACCCACCGAGCGGCCCGCTGCCACGGACCCGGTGAAGTGGACCAGTTGGACCGGCTCGCTCTGCACCAACGGGGCACCGGCCCGAACGTCGCCGAGCACGAGGTTCGCCACTCCGGCGGGCAACCCGGCCAGCTCGAACAGGCGCGTCACCGCCATCGGCGCCCGCTCAGACGGCTTGACCACCACGGTGTTGCCGGCGGTCAGGAGCGGTCCGAGGGCGCCGAGGACCATCGGAACAGGAAAGTTCCACGGTGTGATGACAGCGACCGCGCCGAGCGACCGCCGTACGATCCTGGTGTTGCTCCCACCGGGGCCGGGCACGGTCTCCTCGAACTCGTACTCGAGGGCTTGACTCGCCGACGCACGCAATCCCAGCGCCGCGCTCTCGATGAACATCTGTCCGAGTCCGACCGGCTTGCCCATCTCCTGGCACTCGAGTTCCGCGAGTTCCGCGGCGTGCTCGGTTACCGCATCCGCCCACCGGTTGAGCAGGTCGATCCGCTCGGTCAGCGGCAGCGCCTCCCAGGAAGTATGCGCGGCGACGGCGGCGTCGACGGCCCGGCACACGTCCTCGGCGCAGCCGACCGGGCAGCGTGCGACGACCTCCTCGGTGGCCGGGTTCACCAGGTCCTGGAAGGCCCCGCTGCGCGAGTCCTCCCAGACTCCTGCGATGTGATTCTGCAAGGTCTTCATCAGCGCGATGTCCTTTGTGACGACCGTGGTTCGACGGTCCTTCGACGGTGGGCGGAGGCGGTCGGCCGAACAGGCCGGCCCCTAGTCGAGCCGGTCCGCCATCAGCTCGCCGACCATGATCGAGGTCAGGTTGGTGTTGGCGCGGGGTACGGCGGGGAAGATCGACGCGTCCACCACCCGGAGCCGCTCGACGCCGAGCACACGGCAGGAGGGGTCGACGACCGTCGTCGGCTGAGCAGGGTCGCCCATCCGGCAGGTGGAGGTGCCGTGTTGGGCGTCGACGACACCGGCGAGCAGAAAGTCATCGAGCTTGGCGTCGTCGTCGAGCACGGCGAAAAGTGCCGGGTTGTGGGTCTCGATGTCGTCGCGGACGATGGCGGAGATCGCTGAGCCGCGGGCGAGCTCGGCGAGGCTTCGGACGCCATCCCGCAGGCGCGACAGATCGCGGGCGTCGGACAGCATTCGCTCGTGGACCTCGGGCTGGGCTGTGGGATCGGTGGAGGTCAGCGTCAGATGGCCGCGGGAGAAGTTCTGGTTCAGCCACACGCCGACACCGCCGGCCGGCAGGCGGGTGTCGGCAGCCGCCATGGACAGCACGTTCTGGTTGAGGGAGACCACCATCATGTCGCCCATGGGCGCGCCTGGTTCGCTGGTGTAGCGCACGCAGACGTTGGTGTGGCGGTCGTCCGGCGTGCGGATGGCGTCCTGCTCGGTGAGCGGCAGCTCTACGACGATCATCGGGTGGTCCTGCAGCCCGCGGCCGACCGGGAGCTCCGCCCGTACGTCAAGGCCGAGGGCGCACAGCTGCTCGGCGGGACCGATGCCGGAACGCAGGAGGATCGCGGGCGAGTGGATCACTCCGGCGCTGAGCACCACCTCGTCGGCGTACTCGGTCACGGATCGGCCCTCGACGAGCAACCGCACTCCTACGGCGCGGTCGCCTTCGAACACGACCGTGTCGACGAGGGCTCCACCGCGAATGGTCATACCGCCCGAGTTCCGGCCCGGCTCCAGGTAGGCGTCGTTGACCGAAACCCGTCGGCCCGCCCGGGAGTTGATCGGGTAGGGCGAGACGCCGATGGCACCCGGAGCGTTCACATCCGGCGCCCAGCCGTGGCCGGCCGCGAGCGCCGCCTCGTACAGTGCGGCGTCCACTCCGCCCCAGCCCTCGGACGGCATGCGGAAGATCGGCGTCGGCCCGCCCCGGCCGTGGTAGGGCTCGTCCCCGAACTGCTCGTCGTCCTCGAGCCGGGCGAAGTACGGCAGAACGTCATGGGGCGACCAGCCCAGGCAGCCTGCCGCCACCCAGTCCTCGAAGTCCTCCATCGGCGGCCGTATCGCGATCTGCCCGTTGATCGCGGAGCTTCCCCCTGCTCCGCGGCCCCGCCAGTACGGCGCCTGCGGCTGCCTGTCGGTGCGAGCCGCGTTCAGCCCCGTCCACACCAGATCCTGCGCCGCGGTCGCATCGAGCAATGCCCGGGCAGGGTTCGGCGACCGCCAGACCTCCGCCATCTGTGCGGAGCGGTAGTCGGGCCCCGCTTCGAGCAGAAGCACACGCTTGCCGCGCTGGGCCGAGCGGGCGGCCAGGGGAGCCCCTGCCGATCCCGCGCCCACGACAATCAGATCCCAGCCGGTAGTGGACACGCCGCACCTCCGGTAGTCGAATCAGCGAAGGTCCCGGCGCACCGCTCGGGCCGCTGTGACAGGTAGACTGCATGCGGCCGAAAGTTCAGTCAAGAGTGAACGTTCATTGATTTCCGAACCATGGAGGTACGAGTGTCGGAGGTGAGCGGCGCCGAGCCCGGCGAGAAGGCTGCTCTGGTCGAGGACTTCGGCCTGCACGTGGGGCAGGCGATGGGCTGGCCGCCCATGGCCGGCCGCGCCGCGGGCGTGCTGATGCTCAGCGACGCCCCCATGACCCTGGAGCAGCTGATGAAGGCGCTGGGGGCGAGCAAGGGCTCGATCTCCGAGACGACGCGCCTACTCATCACCAACGGCACGGTGGAACGCTACAAGCCGTCCGGTTCACGGCAGTTCGTCTATCGCTGGCGCGACGACGCCTGGATCGGCTGTCTGCAGCACCAGCTCGAGCAGACGATGCAACTGCTCGCCCTCGCCGAACGTGCGCAGGCGCACGCCCGGGACCTCCCGGCCGAGCAGCAGCGGCGGGTCCAGCAGATGCGCGAGTACTACTCGTTCATGGTGGAGCGGCTCCAAGGACTCCTCTCCGACTTCACCACGCGATCGCAGGGCGCGGACGGCCGCCCCTGATCCGCCGGCTCGCCCGCAGCCGGGGGCTCCCCCTGAGCGGCTCCCCGGACGGGGCCCCACCGGCGGGTGCCCTCCCCGGACCCTGCGTCGAGGCTTTCACCCAGGGCGGCGATCGCGGCGGGGCCGTGTCAGGCGGCGAGGAGGGCAGCACGCACCAGCAGGCGCCGCATCACCGTGTCGAAGTCCTGCGCCGGGAGCGCTCGGTGGAGCCGCTCGCGGTCGACGCCGACTCTGCCGCCGACCATAGCGGTGGCACCAGGTGCGGCGTCCAGGATGTGCCAAACCTCGGTCTTGCCGTTGTACCGGCCCTCCAGGCGGCGGGCGATGGCGTCGTCGGCGTGCGGATGGACCGGCCGCGGCCCGGTGGCATCGATGAACTTGGCCAGCACCAGGAGGTGCGGCCCACACCAGCCACGTCCGACCAGTTCGTCCGGGTATCCCTCGACCAGCTGCCGCAGAGTGCGCCAGCCAGTGGCCCCTCGGCCACCGTCGCACCCAACCCTGGCCGTCCACGTCGCTGACCTCGCAGGTCTCGGCGACCGGGGCGTCGGGCAGGCCGGCGCGGCCCTACCGGTCGGCCAGGGCGCGGCCGCCGAACGCGTGCCGCTTCACAGGGCGGTCAGCCGCACACCGCGGGCATCAGGTAGTCGAACAGCTGAGACACAGCGGTGTTGAAGCCGACTCCGGCTTTGAGCGTCGGTTCGCGAGGCCACATGCGGGGCTGCCGCCTGGTTCGTAAGGTGATCCGGACGCCGCGGGCTTCAAATCCCCCTGGAGGGGCACCTCACAGCGAATGGGTGCCCTTCTCGCGCTGACCTCCGCCGTCTGTTACGGCATCGTCGACTTCGCCGGCGGGATCCTTTCCCGCCGCGCCCCCTTCACCGCAGTCACGCTTCTGGGTCAGCTCGGCGGGCTGCTGCTCGCCGCGGTGGCCGCCCTCCTCGTCCCGGCCTCCTCCGTTCACTCGGCCGATCTGTGCTGGGGAGCCTTGTCCGGTGTCGGCAGCGCCGCCGCCATGCTGTTGCTCAACCGTGGGCTGAGCCGAGGTGCGATGAGCGTGGTGGTCCCTGTCAGCGCCGTCACGTCCGTGGTCCTCTCCGTGCTGGGTGGAGTTCTCCTCCTCGGCGACCGGCCCACACCCGTGGCCTGGACGGGCATCGCTGTCACGGCGCCCGCCCTGTGGCTGGTTTCCGGCGGGCGGAGCACCTTCCCGGAGAGCCCGGATGCGGCCACTGGCCGAGGCACGCCGGACGGCCTGTGGGCGAGCGCGGGAGTCGCCGTGCAGTACTTGGCGCTCGCACAGGCCGGACCCTCCAGCGGATTGTGGCCGGTGGCCGCGGGCCGTCTCGCCGCCGTCGCGGTGCTGCTGCCGACCGCCGGGCGCCACCTCCGTGTGCCGCCGATGCGCAGTGCTCAGGCGTTACTGACCGGAGCGGGCGCGGCCCTGGCACTGAGCCTGTACCTGCTCGCCACCCAACGGCAGATGCTCGCGGTCGCCGTCGTCCTCGCCTCCCTGTACCCGACCCTGCCCGTGATCCTGGGACTCGCCGTGCTGCACGAGCGGGTGGACCGGCGGCAGGCGGCGGGCCTGCTGGGCGCGGCGGCGGCCACCGTGCTGCTCGCACTCGGCTGACTCACGGACCCTGTGGCCCGGATGGTGGGCACCGATGCTTCCGAGCGGGCGACGGTTCGCGGACCGATTCGAGGAGCCGGCGGTGATCCATGCCGAGGCGCGCCCAGGCGATGGCCGGCGGTGCGTTCGTTGAACCGCAGGTCCTGGTCCGCGAGTTCGAGCGCGATCCGGCGAGAAGGAGCGGGCGTTCGCATGTGTCACTGGAGCACCTCGGTGCTTCGGCCCACCGCGATCACAGAGCGGAGAAACAACCCGATGAGCAACGCGACAGCGATCAGGAGCCCGCTTGCCCACAGCGGCCCGAGGGTCCCGGCTCCGGTGCTGAGGGTGGTCGCAGCGACGAGTGGTCCGACGGCGGCGCCGACGTTGAGGGCGGCGGTCGCGTAGGAGCCGGCCATGGTGGGGGCTCCGGCCGCCTCGTACAGGACCCGTGTGATCAGCGTGCTGCCCAGCGCGAACGACAGCGCGCCCTGCACGAACACGAGAGACAGCAGAGCGACCGGCTGGTCGGCCAGCACGGCCAGGGCCGGCCAGCCGGTGAGCAGCAGCGGGCCGCCGACCGCGATGACCAGGTCCGGACGCTGGTCGGACAGCCGTCCGGCGACGGCGACGCCGACGAAGGAACCGACCCCGAAGAGCACCAGGGCGACAGAGATCCACAGCTCGCCCAGCCCGGCGGTGTCGGTCACCACGGGGGCGAGGAACGTGAAGCTCGCGAAGGTCGCCGCGTTGACCAGTGCGCCGAGCAGCATGACCAGGAGCAACCGCGGATTCTTGAGCTGTGCGAGCTCCGCTCGCAAGGTCGGCCCGTCGGGCTCGCGTTCCTCCATCGGACGTGCCGGGATGCCCGCGAGGATGCCGATGGCTGCGGGCAGACAGAGGGCGGCGACAGCCCAGAACGTGGCCCGCCAGCCGAGCAGTGTGCCCAGTAGCGATCCTCCTGGCACGCCGACGATCGTCGCCACCGTGGTGCCGGACAGCAGCACGGCGAGCGCGCGTCCCTTGTTGCCTGGGAGGACGAGCGCGGCGGCGGTCGTCAGAGCTACGGCGAGGAACCCGGCGTTCGCCAGCGCTGCGACCACCCGGGTCGCAAACACGAGCGGGAAGCTCGAGGTGGCAGCGCCCACGGCGTGGGCGGCCGAGAACACGAGGGCGAATCCGAGCAGGCTGGACCGTCCCGGCCGGTTGCGGGCAAGCCCGGCCATGAGTGGCGCGCCGACGATCATTCCGATCGCGAAGGCCGGGGTCAGCATGCCTGCCGTCCCGACAGTGACGTCGAGGTCCGAGGCGATGTCCGGCAGAAGGCCGGCGAGCATGAATTCCGAGGTGCCCATGGCGAAGACCGCCATGGCAAGCAGGTACAGCGGGAGAGGCATCGAGTGGCTCCGAGGTGAGGAGAAGCGCGAGAAGGTCATCTCGTCACCGCGGCCAGCCCCCGAGAGCACACCCGTACGACCGCAGAATGCGACGCGACGACAGGGCTTACGGGGCTCAGTGGTTCAGGGGCTGACGGCGTGACCGAAAGCCCCCACCTTGTCCGACTCAGGACTCGACATGGCCCGCAGGGTACCCGACCGACGCCCGTCGAGGCACCCCGGTTTCACCGGCCTCGGCCTGTGTCCCAACGCACTCTCTCCGGGCTCCGGGGTCTGCTGTCGAGAACGACATCAGCCCACCAGGAGAGCCCGCTGAACCGCGACCGCCGGCCCACACGGGTGCGGCTCATTGCATCACCGGGAGAACTCGCCGGTGTCAGGGCTTCCGGCCAGAGGCAGTGGCGCGAGCGCCACTGTCCCTGCGGCGATGCCGAAGGCGAGGGCAGCCGTACCGCCGTCGCCGAGCTTCGCGAACAGGTGCACGGCACGCCGCTCAGCGACCGGTTGCCGTACCGAGCCGCCGATTTTCCTGGTCGGCCATGTTCAGACCGCGAGGGGTCTGGCATCCTGCGACGGTGCGATTGACCGATCATGCGAACAATGTCGAGCTCCGCCCGATGCGCTATCAGTTCCCCGCGGCCCGAGGCGACTCCTACGACGACAACTGGCTGGTCATCGGTGGTTCAGTGACAATTCCCGAGGGCAGCTGGTCCTTCGCCGATCCCTGCCTGCTGACCGATGAAGCGCGTCAGGTGGCCGCTTGGCTGCGCGCAGTGGCAGCGGGGACGGTGGCTGTGACCGGACCCGATACCGACGGCTGGTTGTCCCCGGACACGTGGTTCGTCGAGCCGGTTCTGGCGTTCAGCCTCGCCGGCCGGAACGAGCGCGGGCTGGTACTGCGCGTTCACCTGTCGTTGGAGGGCGCACCCCCTTGGCAGCTGGGTAACGATGGAGCGGGCATCTACCAGTACGTCGTGGAGGTGCAGCTGGACGCGGCCGCCCTCCTTCGCGCCGCTGACGAGTGGGATCTGGCTCTGGAGTCCTTCCCGCCCCGCTGATCGACCTCATCTCTCCCCGGCCGCAGTCCAGTCCCGCTCAGCCGGATGGCCGCTGCGGGCGGCCCCGGGATCCCTGCCGGCCCGGGGTGTGAATCCGCGGCCACGGAGCACTCGGGGCGCGTGGGGGTCACAGCGGTGAAGGGAGTCGGCCGTGCAGCACACGTCGCCCGAGGGCACTGCGGAGATCCTGTTCATCGGCAACGCCACACTACTGATCCGCTACGGAGAGCTGACGCTGCTGACCGATCCCAACTTCCTCCACCGCGGGCAGCTCGCCCACCTCGGCTACGGTCTGGTCTCGCGCCGGTTGACCGAACCGGCCATGGACGTGGCGGACCTGCCCCACCAAGACCTGGATGCCGTTGTGCTCTCGCATCTGCACGGCGACCACTTCGACCGGGTGGCCCGACGCGGGCTGGACCGGGGGCTGCCGTTCGTCACCACCCCGCACGCCTCCCGTATCCTGCAGGGTCTCTTCGGCTTCCACCGCGCCACCGGCCTGCGCACCTGGCAGACCCAAACCGTGCTGCACGGGGACTCCTCCGTCCGGATCACCTCGCTCCCCGGCCGCCACGCGCCCGGCCCGGCACGGGCCCTGCTGCCGCCGGTGATGGGCAGCCTGCTGGAGTTCGGCGACCGCTCGGGCGAGGTCCGGCTGATCCTCTACCTCACCGGCGACACCCTGATGTACGACGGCCTGCGCGAGATCGCCGAGCGCTGCCCGGACATCCACCTGGCGGTCCTGCACCTCGGCGGTACCACCCTGCCCGGCGGCCTGGTGGTCACCATGGACGCCGAACAGGGCGCCGACCTGCTCGACCTGCTGCGCCCTCGCAGGGCGCTGCCTATTCACTACAACGACTACACGGTCTTCCACTCCCCGCTGGAGGACTTCCTCGCCGAGGCCGGACGCCGCGGCCACGACGCGCGCATGGTGCGGTGCGCCCCGGGCGAGCGGGTGACAGTCGGCGCCGAAGTCGCGGTCTGAGCAGCACACCGAAATCACCACATGGCCAGCTGGACGAAGGGGCCTCCGATCCGCTGCCGCCGTCACCTTGACGAAGCTTGATCAACAGTGGGTATGGTGACACGCTCAAGGCGAGATTCGGGGGTACGGGCGCGTGAACCGACGACTGCCGGGATCGATGGCCTGCGGTGTCACGGCGGCGGTGATGCTGCTCGCGGCCTGCAGCGGTGCCGGCGGGGATCCCGGTGCTGATGCGACGCCCTCGGTGAGTGCTTCCCCTGGGAGGTCCGCTGCCGCCGTGTCCGTGAAGGTGGCGACCGCCGAAGAGGTCAAGTCCGCTGTGGAGGGCCGGATCTCGGCTCATGAGGAGCGCTTCGGTTCCGGTGCGAACTCACCCTGCTCAACCGCGTCGGCCGAGATGTTCACCCAGGACTGCGGCGCCGCGGCAAGGGCAACAGGGGCGGACGCATCGTTCTCCCTGACGCAGATCCGAGGCCGGGAAGGGTTCGCCACGCTGCGCTCGACCGCGCAGAGGATCCGGACCGCGGCGGTCGCATATCAGCACCTGGGTTGCGCGACGAACCCGGCGAAGGCGGCCATTCGCCAAGCGTGCCAGGAACCGGCGGCCGTCCTCGCCCAGGGTTTCTCCGACCTGCGCGACGGGGCCAACCTCGGCCTGGCCGGCAAGTAGCCGAGCCGTTCCACCGAAACGGCCGGGGAACTGTCCCCGGGCCGCATAGAGGCACCATCACAGCTACGACGATGCCGTGCCTCATGGTTTCCTCACCGGCTGATCTGACGCGGAACCGCCACCGCGACCAGCTTGTCCGGGTTGCGGATCGCGTAGATGCCGCTGATCCTTCCGTCGGTGATCTCGACCAGGAAGACGCCTTCCAGGTGGTCACCGCCGTGAACAACCATCGCGGGCGTGTGGTTGCAGTTGACCACCTCGATCCGCAGGTCCAGCCGCCTCATGCGGAAGACGTTGACGAGGACCGCGGCCACCTTCTCCGCACCCACCACCGGCCGGCGTGCCGCGGTGGTCTTGCCGCCGCTGTCGGCGGTCCAGGTGGCGTCCGGAGCGAGCAGCGAGAGCAGCCCCTCCAGGTCACCGGTTGTCGCCGCGGTCATGAACTGCTCGGTGATCCGCACGGTCTTCGCCGCGTCGACGGCCTCGAAGCGCCTGCGCCGCGCCCGTACGTGCTCGCGGGCGCGGTGCGCCACCTGGCGCACCGTCACCACGGACTTGCCCACCGCGTCGGCGACGTCGTCGTAGCCGAAGCCGAACACCTCGCGCAGTACGAACACCGCGCGCTCATCGGGGGTGAGCGTTTCGAGCAGCACGAGCATCGCCATCGACACCGACTCGGCGAGCACCACATCGGCCGACGGGTCGTGCTCGTCGAGCAGCAGCGGTTCGGGCAGCCACGGGCCGATGTAGTCCTCGCGACGGCGCGCGCTCGCCCGCAGTGTGTTGAGCGCCTGACGGGTCACCAACTGTGCCAGGTACGACTTGGTGTCCCGTACCGTCGCGAGGTCGACGTCGGCCCACCGTAGATAGCTGTCCTGCAGCACGTCGTCGGATTCGGTCGCCGAGCCGAGTATCTCGTAGACGATCGTGAACAGCAGCGGCCGCAACACAGTGAATCGCTCGGAGTGCTCGTCGGTGGTCACGAAGACGTGACCTCGTGCGAGGCGGAGGCCGGCTGCTCGGGGCGCGGGCCGCCCTTGGGCCAGATGAAGGAACCCGGCCTGCGGGCCTCGCGGCGGATCTTCCAGACCGCGAACTTGCAGGTCACCTCCTTGATCCTCGCGCCCATCCGGCCGCCGACGTAGACGTTCACCGCGCTGTCGTCCTTGCGGGCGAGTTGGCGGACGGCGGCGCGCCGGCCGAGGCTGACGCACGACCCCGAGAAGGCCACGTCGATCACCGCCGGGTCGGTCCCCTCGATGCGACTCAGCACCGTGTCGGCGGCCTGCGCCCCGAGCGGCCCGGCGGCATAGCAACTCATCCGCAGCGGCTGACCCGACGGTGCGGCGGCGTCGCCCGCCGCGACGACGCGGTCGTCGTCGACGCTGGTGAGCGTCTCGTCGGTGAGCAGCCGGCCGAGCGCGTCGGTGCGCAGCCCGCTCTCGGCCGCCAACTGCGGCACGCCGAAACCGGCCGTCCAGATGGTCAGTGCGCTCGGACGCACCGCACCATCGGCAACACCGTCGGCAAGGACGACCGCATCCGGCCGGACCTCGGTCACCACGGCCGCCTCGAGCACGGCGACACCGTGCCGGGACAGCCACTTGGCGACGGACCGACGACCCGGGGCGCTCAGTGACGGCGCCAGGGTTCCGCCACACACCAGCGTGACCGTGCGTCCTTGCTCGGCCAGTTCGGCGGCCGTCTCGATCCCGGTCAATCCGCCGCCGACCACGGTGACGGGAGCATCGAGGGGCAACTCGTCCAGCCTGGCGCGCAGCCGCCGCGCGGATTCGAATTCGGCGATCGGGAAGGCGAGTTCGGCCGCGCCGGCCACCGATGGCGGTGTCACTCCGGTGCTGCCGACCGCGTAGATGACGTAGTCGTAGTCCAGTGCGCGGCCCGAGGTCAGCCGCACCGTGCGGGCGACGGTGTCGATGCGCGTGGCGCTGTCGACAGCCAACCGGACACCCTCACCGAGCAGCGTGGCGTAGTCCACGGCGGCGTCACCGGTGCCGGCCACGAACTGGTGCAACCGGATTCGATCGACGAACTCAGGGCGGGGATTGACCAGCGTGATGTCGACATCGGCACGCGTTCGCAGACGGTTGGCCGCGAGTGTTCCGGCGTAACCACCGCCGAGGACCACGACCTTGCTGGGGTTGCTGTGTTCGCTCATGCCCTCAAGACACCGCGGAACGCCGAGACGTGACATGCTGCGATGTGACGCACGTCACTCCATTCGAGAACGCGAAAAAGCGCCTCCGAGGCCGGCGCTCGTCTGCGGCCGGCACCGGGGGCCGTCATGGCCGGGGTGGGTCGGCGGGCGTTGTCTCTGGTCGGGCCCGCAGGGCCGGTGGCAGGACGAAAAGCGCCCGCCACTGGATTCATGCAAGCATCCCCACCAGCAGTGCCACGATCACGGTGAGCGCGGCGACCGGTGCCATGACCACCCGCAGTCGCCCCCACCGCCCGACTGTGTCAAGGTCTGGATCCGCAGGTGGAAGCCCTTGCCGGCGCGGCAGAGGCGACAGTGCACGGCTCCGGCGGTCATCTCCGTCCGCGGCATCCAGCCAGTAGGCACCGGTCAGCCGGGCGTAGATCACTCCGGAGGTCTCATCCTTCACAGTAGCCACAAAGGGTCAACGAGGAAACACACTGGGTGGCCACCGCGGGAAGTCATCTTGTGATCCCCCCGCCACAGGATCGAGACCGGCCGGCCCGGCCGGAGCAGCCGACTTCCATCACGGCCTACGAGCGTGCGAGGCGACGCGGCCAGGACTCCAGACCGCAGCCCGACGGAGCGCGTCGCGTTGCCTCCTCCGGCGCGTCGTAGAACCTGTAGACCTCGTGCCAGCCACAGACCCGGAAAACCCTCAGCAGCCTGTCGTCGGCGCACACGAAGCGCAGCGAACCCTGGTGGTCCTGAAGTCGTTTGGTGACGGCCACGATCATGCCCAGTCCCATCGAGTCCAGGAGGGGTACAGCACACAGATCCAGGACGAAGTGGCGATGTCCCTCGTCGAGAAGCTCTGCCACTGCCTTGCGGATCATGGGCGAGGTGTGGATGTCGACCTCACCGTCGACATGGAGAACGGTCCAGCCGTTCATGACGTCGCAGCTGACGACCATGCAAGGGTCTTCGATGATGTTCATCGGCATTGCCATCCCTCTTCACATCCGCGGATGGCGCCCGCCTCGCTGACCGCGGGGCCGGCCTGTAGATGCCAGCGTGTCTGCGAAGGCGGGGGATGTCCATCGGGTCCGTCACCCATGGCCGGGATGAGCGGCGCGTCAGTGACAGGCGCCTCTACACGGTGTTCCCGTCCGAAGATGGATGCTGGTCCCTATAGGCGTCCTGCGTTCAGCAGATGAGTATGGGACGGGTGGAACGCAGGGGCCGCCCGTCGTTCGATCCTGGCCCGTCGGCGCCGTCCTGTCAGGTGGCGGTGGGCCAGGACCGCAGCAGGGCGGCAATCTTCCCGGCGGTGCAGGCGGGGTCGAGGAGCAGGTCCTTGAGGGCGATGGCATCCTCGCGAGCGGGCTTGACCGGAGTCCCGACGGCTTCGAGGTACATCACCCCGCAGGCGGCGGCGACGGCCAGGTTGGAGCGTTCCAGCCAGCGGCAGCGGCCCAGCGTGTGCACCAGGGCGGCAGCTTTGGCGTAGGGGCCGTCGTAGATGGGCTGCTCGAACAGGTCGGCCCGGTGGCGGGCTACCGCCGACACGGGAACACCGTAGTCGTCAGGGGCCGGATCGTTCGCCCCCGCAGCTTCGGCGACCTGCAGGATCCACGCAACGTCGATGTGCAGGTTCATCAGGCCGCGCGCCCTCCCCGGGGCGCCTGCTGGGCCTCCTCGGCCTCGTCGAAGACCGCCTGGTGTTCGGCCAGGAAGCGGGCGGCCGCGTCCACCGCACGGGCGCGCAGGCCGCTGGCGTCGTCCTGTACGAGCCGGGCGAGGTAGTCCCCGATGCTCAACCCCAGGTCGGCGGCGCGCTTCTTCGCGAGTTCCGCGACGTCCTCGTCCACGCGCGCGCCCAGTTGTGTCTTCGCCATACCCGCATGGTAACAGCTGTTACCACGATGTGCCCGGGCCGGATTCCCTTCGTGGGGACCGGGCTCGCCGTTGCCGACCTTGTCGTCCGAGCGCGGTCCTCTTCGCGGTTTGAGCCCCCGGGCGTGCGGCGACGGTCGGCGGTCAGCGGTCGGCCCGCTGGTCGATGCCGGCGTCGTCGGGAGAGCCCGGGGCGTCGAGGACGGAGGTCTCCACCTCCCCGACGCCCCACCCGTACGCCAGCTTGTGCACCTCCAGCACAAAGAAGGACTCCGTGGCGACGATCCCGTCGATCAGATGAAGGCGCCGCGTCATCAGGTCGGTGAAGTGCGCGGTGTCCCGGCAGATCACCTCGGCCATGATGTCGAATCCGCCCGCCGTCATGATGACGTACGCGGTCTCGGGAAGCTCCCGCAGCGCCCGGCAGACCGACGGGGCGGTACCAGGCCGTACCCGGATGCCGATCATCGCGAGCCGGTCGAACCCGATGGTCAGCGGGTTGGCGATGCCGACGACTTGCAGGATCCCGGCGTCCTTCAGCCGCTGCACCCGGTAGCGCACGGAGGACGCCGGGATGCCCACATCCGAGGCGATCAGGCTGTAGGCGCGTCGTCCGTCGGCCTGCAGGATGGCGATGATGCGCCGGTCGATGGCGTCGAGCGGGCTCGGGGAGGACATACGGCTGCTCCGGAGGTCGCGACCAAGATGTGGACCGGGCCGGTGGCAGTCCCCTCGGCACGGGGACGGCCACCGGGTCCGCCGGTCCAGGGTACGGAGCCCCGCGGAGCGGGCCAGTCACCAGCCAGGATCAGAGGCTCATGACGCCCGTACGGAGATCGGACATGTCGAGCAGCGTGTGCTTGCCGCCGATCCGGCCCCAGCCGGTGCCGCGGTTGCCCGCACCGCCGAACGGCATGTTGACGTCCCAGAAGCAGGTGCTGTCGTTGACGACGACCTGACCGACGGCCAACTCCTCGACGAATCGGTGGGCGGAGGCCATGCTCTGGGTGAAAACCGCGCCCTGGAGGCCGAGTCTGTCGTCGTTGGCGATCCGCAGCAGTTCGTCGTCGCTGCCGCCGGTGATGACCGGGACAACCGGGCCGAAGGACTCCTCGCGGGAGAGCAGGCTGTCCTCGGGCACATCGTCCACCACGGTGAACTCGTAGTAGAGATCGGTCGGTTGGCCCGGGTGGCGCTGCCCGCCGAGCAGGATCCGCGCGCCACGCTCCCGCGCGTCCGCCATGTGCCGGTCCATCTTGGCCGCGACACCCTCGTTGTTGAGCGGTCCGAGGTTCGTCGCCGCGTCGAACGGGTCGCCGAGAACGACGTCCTCGGCGGCGCGGAGCACGGCCTCGACGAAGCCGTCGTGCGCGTCGGCGTGCACGACCACCCGCTCGGTGGCACAGCACACCTGCCCGGAGCACAGGTACGCGCCGTACACCGCGGCGCGGGCCGCCGCGTCCAGATCGGCGTCGGCGAGCACCACCAGCGGCCCGTTGCCCGAGCACTCCATGAGGGAGCGCTTGAGCCCGGCGGCGGCCGCTACCTTCGCGCCGGTCGCAGAGGAGCCGATGAAACCGATGGCGTCCACACCGGGGTGGCGCACCAGCATGTCCCCGGCCGCACCCTCGCCGGGCAGGACGTTCACCAGGCCCACCGGTACCCCTGCCTCGACGATCGCCTCCATGGCCTTCAGCACGGTCAGCGGGGTGTTCGCCGGCGGCTTGATGACGTGCGCGTTGCCGGTTGCCAGACCGGGCGCGACGAACTCGGCGAACATCAGCAGCGGGAAGTTCCAGGGCGTGATGATGCCCCAGGTGCCGACCGGTCGGTAGAAGGTCCACATCCGCTTGGTGCTGTCCGTGGACGGCATCGTCTCACCGTGCAGCCGTACCGCGTCCTCGGCGTGCAGATGGAACAGCTGCGCCGCCTCCTCGACGTCGGCGACCGACTCGGCGAGCGGCTTGCCCTGCTCCAGCGTCTGCAGACGGGCCAGTTCCTCCACCCGGCCGGACAGCGCGTCGCCGACACGGTGACAGATCTCCGCCCGCTTCCAGACGTTGACCCTGGCCCAGGCCTGCTGCGCCTCGTTCGCGGCCTTCACGGCGATGTCCAGGTCCGAGGCGGAGGGGAGAGGGATGGTGCCGATGCGCGCGCCGGTCACCGGGCTGATGACGTCGTAGGTCTCGGTACCGGTGCTGTCGGCGTATTCGCCGTTGACGAAGAACGGGTGCACGGCAGACATGGAGAGCCCTTCTGGTCGTAACGGGGAGAGCGCAGAGGGGGGTGCTGACCACACCATCGGGTGGCAATGAAAGGCTGTCAATAGGACGGAACCCGCAATTCGAGGCCCAGTTGATTGCTGAATCAGCAGGCACAAGCCATTGACACTGCGAAATCGGTGGGCCTACGGTGCGTGGCTCATGGGCCCGGCTCTGCCGCGGGCACACCTCCTCGTTCTCCCTTCCCGGCTCTTCCCTTCCGGCTTCGTCATCGCTCGCCGTCCGAAGGAGACCCATGTCCGAGCAACCCGCCCTTGCCAAGAAGATGCGCTGGCACGACGGCTTCGCCATGTCACTGACCATGCCGGCGGCGCTCATCGCGTCCCTGGGGGCCTCCATCGGAGGGCTCGGCGCATGGGGCGCGATCGCCCTGTGGACGGTGTCCATGGTGCTGGCCACCGCCACCAACTGGATCTACACCGAGATGGCCGCGATGTTCCCCGACTCCTCCGGCGGAATCGCGCACTACGCCACCGAGGGCTGGCGCAGCCGCGCCCCCGTCGTCGGAGCCCTGGCCGGCGTCGGCTACTGGCTGCCCTGGACGACCGCCCTGTCGGTGTACGCGGGGATCATCGGCTCCCTGGTGCAGGCGCAGTGGTTCCCCGGCCAGACCTGGACGCTCGACCTGGGCGTGGCGGAGCTGAGCCTGCCGATCGTGGTGGGACTCGTCGTCATGGGATTGCTGTACGCGGCCGCGATGTACGGCCTGCACGCGGCGATGTGGGTGGTCTACGTGACCGGCGGGATCCTGCTGATCCCGCTCGCGGTCTTCATCGTGGGGCCGTTCCTCTCCGGTGACTGGAGCACGGCCGGCCTGCACTGGAACCTGCACGGCACGAGCGGGCTCCGCGAGGCCCTGGTGTGGCTGTACATCATGGCCTGGACCTCCTTCGGCGTGGAGGTGTGCGCGACCTTCGCCCCCGAGTACAAGGAGACCGTGCGGGACACCTCCCGGGCGCTTCGCGCGGGCGTGCTGTTCTGCCTCGGCGTCTTCATCGTGCTGCCGCTGGCGCTCTCCGGCTACGTCGGTGAGAAGAAGATCGGCGAGGACCCCACCGCCTTCTACGTCGGCGCCTTCCAGGACTTGGTCGGCGGCGCCGCCGACCTGATGATCGTGTTCCTCATCGCCTCACTGCTGCTCATCATGATCACCGGACTGGCCGACGGCTCGCGGGTGCTCTACGACATGGGCCGACAGGGCGTGACGATCCGTCAGGTAGGTGTGCTCAACCGACGCGGTGTGCCGGCTCGCGCGCTCACCGTCGCTCTGATCATCAACGTGATCGTGCTGGTGGTACTCAAGACGCCGCTGGCGATCATAGTCACCGGCAACCTGGGCTACATCCTGACTCACATCCTGGCGATCTCCGGTTTCGCGCTGCTGCGCCGGGACCGCCCCGACCTGGCACGCCCGATCCGGCTCCCCGACTTCTTCGTGCCGCTGGCCTGGTTCCTCACCGCACTGCTGGCCGTCATCCTGGTCGTCGGCGCCACCGGCTTCTCCATCACCGGCTACGGCGGCTTCAGGGAACTGGCCATCGCCCTGGGCGTACTGGCCGCGGCGGTCGTGCTGTGGGAGTACCGCCGCCGTGTCCAGGACCGCGACGCCTCAGCACCGGCCGGCGACTCCGCCATCCACGAGCAGGCGGAGGAAGCCCCCCGCCTTTGAACTGCACGGTGCCGTGACCGTCAGGCGGCGGTCGTCGCACCGCCACTCGCCTTCCTTGGACTTTCCGCCGCATTCCGCGTCCCGCTCCCGCCCCGAGCCGTGCCGCACGCACGGCGTCACGCACGACCAACCCCCCAACCCGTCCCCAGACCGGCGGATTCGTGCACCGCGGCCGCCGCTCACCACTCCCCCCTCACAGGCAAGGACTTCGGCATGGCAGGATTCCAGGGCCGTACGCGCCTTAGCACCCACATGCGCGCGATGTTCTCGGCACACCACGACGCGGCACGCACCGGCGTGCCGGTGGAAGAGTTCCAGGGCACGCGAGCCGAGGGCGCGAGCCGTAGGCAGTTCCTGCGCGGTGCCGCGAGCGGACTGGCGGTCGCCACGGCCGGCGGGCTCGGCGTCCGCTCGCTGCTCCAGGCTCCGGCGGCCAACGCCGCCACCGCACCCAGAGTCGTCGTCGTCGGAGCCGGCCTGGCCGGTCTGCGGGCCGCCCACGACCTGTACCGCAGGAAGGGCATCGCCACCACGGTCTACGAGGGCAACACCCGTGCCGGCGGCCGGTGCTGGAGCCTGCGTGACTTCTTCGACGCGGGCGATGTCGTCGAACACGGCGGCGCCTTCATCAACACCGACCACACCGCCGCCCGCAACCTGGCGGCCACGCTCGGCCTGACCCTGCGCGTCGTCAGCGGCGGCAACACGTCACCCTACGGGGACAAGTACTGGATCGACGGGGCGCTCTACAGCACCAAGGAGGCCAACGCCGACTGGAAGGCGGTGCAGCCGAAGTTCGCCGCCGAACTGGCCGCCGCTCCCTACCCACAGACCTACGACAACCACACCGCACGCGGCCGCCAACTCGACCTCATGACGGTCGACGAGTGGCTGACCGCCAACGTCCCCGGCGGCCTCGGCAGCCGGTTCGCCAAGCTCATGCAGTCCAACGTGCTCTCCGAGTACGGCCTCGACCCCAGCCGGCAGCCCGCCCTAAATCTGATCTACCTGCTGGGCTGGAACAGCCCAGGCTCCCTCGCCCCACTCCCCGGCGACGACGAGAAGTACTCGATCGTCGGAGGCAACGACCAGCTCGTCTCGGGCATGATCGGCCAGCTGCCGCCCGGCACGGTGCAGTACGGGAAGAAGCTCACCGCGCTCCGGTCCAACGCCGACGGCACGGTCACCTGCACCTTCAGCGACGGCCTGGCCCTCTCCGACGTGACCGCCGACAAGGTGATCCTGGCGTTGCCCTTCACCACGCTCCGGAACTGCGACCTCACCAACGCCGGCTTCTCCGCGCTGAAGACACAGGCGATCCAGCAGCTCGACCTGGGCACCAACGCCAAGCTCCACGTGCAGTTCACCAGCCGGCCGTGGGTGGCGCAGAAGTACGGCGGCGTCGCGTACACCAACCCCGACACCCTGCAGACCGTCTGGGACGACAGCGTGGGCCAGGCGCTGCCCCAGGGCATCCTGTGCCAGTTCCCGGCCGGTTCCGTCGTGACGAACGGCTGGACGGGAGCGGCCTTCGGCACCGCCCCGGCGGCGCAGGTCAACACCTTTCTGACTGGAATGGAGCCGATATTCCCCGGAGTGACGGCCGCCTACAACGGAAGGGCGTACCGCGACGTCTGGCACCTCAACCCCTGGTCCAAGGGCGCCTACAGCTGCCCCCGCGTCGGCCAGTACACGACCCTCTGGGGCGCCCAGCCCGGCGCCGAGGGCAACGTCCACTTCGCCGGCGAGCACACGTCCCTCGACAGCTACGGCTTCCTCGACGGGGCCATCGCCTCCGGCGAACGGGTGTCGAAGGAGATCGCCCCCTGACACCGGCACGGACCACGGCGTGGCCCCGGAGGAGTCTCCAGGGCCACGGCCCGCCCCAACCGGACTTGTGGCCCCCACGACAGCGATCGTCATCGGGGCCTGGTGGGGTATCGACATGTCTGACGGAATTACCTGGCTCTCCGAGCCGAACGCCATCGACTGCACCGACCACAGCGTCGTCAGCGCCCGGGGCCTCGGCCGGTTCAGGCGAGCCGGCAACCAGCGTCGCCGGCCTCGGCAGTCCTCCGGACGCCGCTGACGGCTATGCCAACCATGGCGTGACCATCAAGCACAACCCCGCCCGGCCGCAACGCCGCCCTCATACGCCACCTCACCGGCCCGACCGGCAATGTCACCACGCTGGACGACCACCACGCAGACAGCGACCTTCCGCCCGGCGGACGAAGCGAGTGTCAGCGGTAGGCCGCCTGGCCGGTGAGGGCCTGTCCGACGACGAGTGTGTGGATCTCGCTGGTGCCCTCATACGTGAGGACGGACTCCAGGTTGTTGGCGTGGCGCAGCGGCGAGTACTCGAGGGAGATGCCGTTGGCGCCGAGGACGGTCCGGCACTCGCGGGCGATGGCGATGGCCTCGCGGACGTTGTTGAGCTTGCCGACGCTGATCTGTTCGGGACGGATGCGGCCCTGGTCCTTGAGCCTGCCCAGGTGCAGGGCGAGCAGGGCCGCGTTGCCGAGGGAGACGCTCATGTCCGCGAGCTTCTTCTGGGTCAGCTGGAACGCACTGATCGGCCTGCCGAACTGGACGCGGGAGTCGGCGTACTCCAGGGCTGCCTGGATGCAGTCGCGGCCGGCGCCGACCGCTCCGAAGAGAATCCCGAACCGGGCCTCGTTCAGGCAGGACAGCGGCCCGCGCAGGCCCTGGGCGTGCGGCAGGCGCGCCGAATCGGGCAGCCGCACGTTGTCGAAGTACAGCTCCGAGGTGATCGAGGCGCGCAGCGACATCTTCTGCTTGATGTCGTGGGTGGTGAAGCCGGGGGTGCCGCGCGGCACGAGGAAGCCGCGCACGCCGTCCTCGGTCTGCGCCCAGACCGTGGCGACGTCCGCGATGCCGCCGTTGGTGATCCACATCTTGGAGCCGTTGAGGATCCAGTCGGCCCCGTCGCGTACGGCCCGGGTGCGCATGCCCGCCGGATTGCTGCCGAAGTCCGGCTCGGTGAGTCCGAAGCAGCCGATGGCCTCGCCTGCGGCGAGCCGCGGCAGCCACTCCTGCTTCTGCTCCTTGGAGCCCCACTTCCAGATCGAGTACATCGACAGCGAGCCCTGGACCGAGACGAAGCTGCGGAAGCCGGAGTCGGCGGCCTCCAGTTCCAGGCAGGCCAGTCCGTAGCTGACGGCGTTGGTGCCGGCGCAGCCGTAGCCCTCCAGATGCATGCCCAGCAGGCCGAGCTTGCCGAGCTCGGGGGCGAGCTCGCGGGCGAAGTGCGCGTTCTCGAACCACTCGCCGATGTGCGGGCGCACCCGGTCGGCGAGGAACCTGGCGACGGTGGCCTGGATCTCGCGTTCCTCGTCGGAGAGGACCGAGGAGAGGTCGAGCAGGTCGAGGGGGTCCTTCATCGGCTTGGCGCCGCTCATGGTGTGTTCCTCCGGGTGAGTGGGGTCAGGAGTCCAGCCAGTCCGCGATCTCGGCGGTGTGCTCGCCCAGCCGGGGCGGGCGGCGGTCGTACCGGGGCGGGGTGGCGGACAGGGAGATGGGGTTGGCGACGAGATCCGTGTCAGGGCCCTCGTCGCCGTCGACCACGGCTCGCGGCGCGAGGCCGAGGCGGTCGGCGAGGTCGAATGCCTGGGCGAGGTTGTTGACGGGGCCGCAGGGGACGCCCAGGGGGGTGAGGTGCTCGAACCATTCGGCCGCGGTGCGGGCGGCGAGCAACCGCGCCAGTTCCCGGGACAGTTCTTCGACGTGGGCGACCCGGTCGCCGTTGGTGGCGAAGCGCGGGTCTTCAGCCAGCTCCGGCGCGCCGGTGCCGCGGCAGAGCGCCGCGAACTGGCGGTCGTTGCCGACGGCGATGACGAGCGGCTGGTCCTTGGCCTGGTAGACCTCGTACGGCGCGATGGACGGGTGGCGGTTGCCCATGATGCCCGGTACCTGTCCGGCGAGGGTGTATCCGGCGGCCTGGTTGACCAGGCTCGACAGCAGGGTGGAGAGCAGGTTGACCTGGACGTGCTGTCCCTGGCCGCTCGCCTCCCGGTGGCGCAGCGCGGCGAGCACGCCGATGGCGGCGTGCAGGCCGGTGAGGACGTCCACCACGGCCACGCCGGTCTTCACCGGCTGCCCGGGGGCGGGCCCGGTCACGCTCATCAGCCCGCCGACGGCCTGGATCAGCAGGTCGTATCCGGGCAGATCGGCTCCGGGGCCCGCGCCGAATCCCGTGATCGAGCAGTAGACGATCCCCGGGTTGGCGGCACGGACGTCGTCGTAGCCGAGCCCGTACTTGTGCATGGTTCCGGGCCGGAAGTTCTCGAAGAGCACATCGGCCCGGCGTGCCAGTTCGGCGGCGCGGCGCCGGTCGGCTTCGTCGCGCAGGTCGAGGGCGAGGGAGCGCTTGTTGCGGTTGACCGAGAGGAAGTAGGTGGCCTCGCCGTGCGCGTGCGGCGGGCCCCAGGCGCGGGTGTCGTCCCCCGCGGCGGGGTGCTCGACCTTGATGACGTCGGCTCCGAGGTCTGCAAGGAGCATGGTGGCGTAGGGCGCGGCCAGTACGCGTCCGAAGTCGGCGACGAGTACGCCGCTCAGTGGCAGCGGAGAGGGTGTGGTCACAGCGTGGGCCCTCCGGAGCTGCACAGGTACACGGTGGTGGTGCGGGTGAAGAACTCGCGCGCTGCGCGCCCCTGTTCCTTCGGTCCGTAGGCGCTCTGCTTGACGCCGCCGAACGGCACGTGCGGATCGGCGCCCGCCGTCTCGGAGTTGATGTGCAGCACGCCGACGTCCACCTGTTCCATGGCGGCGGTGACGGCGCGCAGGTCGTCGGTGAAGACGGCAGCGGACAGACCGAAGTCGCTGTCGTCGGCCAGCGCCAGCGCCTCCTGGGTGTCCTTGGCCCGGCGGACGGCGAGGACGGGGCCGAACAGTTCCTCGCGCCACAGCGGGTCCTCGCCGGCCAGTTCGACCACGGTGGGCTGGACGAACGCCCCGCTCATGCGGTCGTCGTCGTAGTGCCGCCCGCCGGTGAGGAATTCCGTGCCGGAGCGAGCGGCTGCGCCGTCCACGGCGTGCTGGATCTCGTCGCGGGCCTGGAGCGAGACGACCGGTCCCATCTCGGTGGCGTCGTCCAGGGGGTCGCCGACCCGCAGGGCGGCGGCGCGTTCGGTGAGCTGCGCGAGGAACTCGTCGGCGACGGGCTCCTGCACGATGAGCCGGGAGGTGGCGGTGCACTTCTGCCCGGCGGCCCGGAAGGCCCCTGCGAGCACCTCCTGCACGGCGAGGTCGAGGTCGGCGTCGGCGAGCACGACGGCCGCGTTCTTGCCGCCCATCTCGGTCTGGACGGGCCGCGCCAGTCGCCCGCAGGCGGCGATCAGGCCGCGGCCCACCGAGGTAGAGCCGGTGAAGGTGACCGCGTCGACGCCCGGGTGCTCGACCAGCCGGGCGCCCAGGCTCCCGCCGCCGATGAGCAGGGAGAGCACGCCGTCCGGGATGCCGGCCTCGACCAGTGCCTCGGCCAGGCGCACGGCCAGCAGCGGCACCAGGCTGGCGGGCTTCCACACGACGGTGTTGCCGTAACTGAGCGCGGGTGCGATCTTCCAGGCCGGTATCGCGATGGGGAAGTTGAACGGGGTCACGACCGCGACGGTGCCGATGGGCCGGTGGACCACGTGGATCTGCTCGCCGGGACGGGGCGAGGCGAACACCTCGCCCACCGGGCGGGATGCCTCCCCTGCGTAATAGCGGAAGATCTCCGCGGCCCGGCGTACCTCGCCGATGCCCTCGGCGCGGGTCTTGCCCTCCTCCCAGGAGAGTTCCTCGCCCCACTGGTCGGCGTGCGCGTCGATGACGTCGGCGGCGCGGTCGAGGATCCGGCCGCGGGCCTGGGGCGGGGTGGCGGCCCAGCGAGGGTATGCGTCCCGCGCCGCCGCGACGGCCCGATCGAGGTCGTGGTCCTTGGCGAGCCGTCCTACGGCGACGGTTTCGCCGGGGCGTGCCGGGTTGAGGTCGACGAGTTCGTCGCCGTCGCCGGTCCGCCACTGCCCTGCGACGAGGTGGCGAAGGGCCTGGGCCCGCCGGGCCGCTCCGGCCCCCCTCGCGCTGCTGCCTGCGGTGGGTCGCATCGGCACTCCTTTCGGGACGTCCCTGTACGCCGTGGTGTCCCGGGGCGCGGTGGGTGGATGAGGTCGTCATTCTGTCGGGGGCCGCACCTCGGGCGCACTGGACGACATGGCCTGTCCGAGGTGGTCCGGGCACGCCGATCCGTCGATGGTGCGGTGTGCGCGGCGGTGCTTGGCTCGGCGTCCCCGAACCCACAACCTCCCGGAGGAGTCCCATGCCCGGTGATTCCCGACCGGCCGGCGGTCCCGGCCTCGAGCAGGTCCGCCGGATCGTCACCGAGATCCCCGGTCCGCGCTCACGCGAATTGCTCGCTCGCCAGCGCGGCCTGGTTCCCGCCGGCGTCGGCGCCACCCTGCCCGTCTTCGTGGAGGCCGCCGGCGGGGGCGTGATCGTCGACGCGGACGGCAACTCCTTCATCGACTTCGGCAGCGGCATCGCCGTCACCACCGTGGGCAACTCCGCCCCGGCGGTGGCCGAGCGGGCCGCCGCGCAGCTGCGGCGATTCACCCACACCTGCTTCCTGGTGAACCCCTACGCGTCCTACCTGGATGTCTGCCAGAAGCTGAACGAGCTCGCGCCCGTTCCCGGCGAGAAGCGGACCCTCCTGGTCAACTCCGGTGCCGAGGCGGTGGAGAACGCGGTGAAGATCGCCCGGGCCGCCACCGGGCGCCCGGCGATCGTGGTCCTCGACCATGCCTTCCACGGCCGCACCCTGCTGACGATAACCCTGACCGCCAAGAACCGGCCCTACAAACAGGGCTTCGGCCCGTTCGCGCCGGAGGTCCACCGCGCCCCGATGGCCTATCCCTACCGCTGGCCCACCGGCCCCGAGCACTGCGCGGAGGAGGCCGCGGCCGCACTCACGGACCTGCTCGACCGACAGGTCGGCGCGGACAACGTCGCTGCGGTGCTCGTGGAGCCGATCCAGGGCGAGGGAGGCTTCATCGTCCCCGCACCGGGCTTCCTGACCCGGGTCGCCGAGATCTGCCGGGCCCGCGGGATCCTGCTGATCGCCGACGAGGTCCAGACGGGCATCGC
This sequence comes from Streptomyces carpinensis, assembly GCF_002154505.1. Lineage (GTDB taxonomy): Bacteria > Actinomycetota > Actinomycetes > Streptomycetales > Streptomycetaceae > Streptomyces > Streptomyces carpinensis. The sequence goes on from NZ_MUBM01000007.1 coordinate 58,230, forward strand.
CCGCACCGGCCGGATGTTCGCGTGCGAGCACGAGGGCATCCGACCGGACCTGGTCACCACGGCGAAGGGCCTGGCGGGCGGCCTGCCGCTGGGCGCGGTGACCGGCCGCGCGGAACTGATGGACGCCGCCCCGGCGGGCGGCCTGGGCGGCACCTTCAGCGGCAACCCGGTCGCCTGCGAGGCGGCGCTCGGCGTCTTCGAGGAGATCGAGGCCCACGGCCTGCTCGCACGGGCGCGCGACATCGGTGACACCATGCACGAGCGCCTCGCCGAGTTCGCCCGCGCCCACCCGGCCATCGGAGAGGTGCGCGGCCGGGGAGCGATGATCGCCATCGAACTCGTGCAGCCGCACGGGGACCGCGTCCCCGCGCCCGAGCTGGCCGCCGGCATCGCCAGGCGCTGCCATGCGGAGGGACTGCTGGTCCTGACGGCGGGCAGCTACGGCAACGTCCTGCGGTTCCTGCCTCCGCTGTCGATCTGCGACACCCTGCTGGAGGAGGGCCTCACGCTGCTCGGCGAGGCCATCGCCAAGGAAGCCGCCTCGGCCGCCTGACCGTACCGGCCGCTCCCCGCCCACCCGGTGAGCGGCAGGTCTCCTCGTAGCCTGCGCTGCCGGCATGGTTCCGGCCTCTCGGACGAGTCCCGATCCCGTGAAATAGGGTGACCTAAAGTTTTAGAGGTCAGACGGGGCTCGAAGGTGGTGACGCGGCGGTGGGTGTACCTCTGCGCTGGCTGCTCGGGCGTTCGGAGGTGCGCCTGCGCCTGCTGGCGGGACGCGAGCAGCTCGACCGCGAGGTGCTCTGGGCGCACAGCATCGAACTCGCCGACCCCGTGCCCTGGATCAGCGGTGGCGAACTGCTCCTCACCACCGGCCTGCGCCTACCGGCCGAGACCGACGCTCAGCGGAAGTATGTCCAGCGCCTGGCCGACGCCGGGGTGGCGGCGCTGGGCTTCGGTGTCGGCCTGTCGCACGAGGTGGTGCCCGCCGCTGTCGTGGCGGCCGCCGAGGAGGCCGGTCTGCCGCTGCTCGAGGTCCCGCTGCCCACACCGTTCGCCGCCATCGCCAAGGCGGTGATGGAACGGCTCGCCGAGCAGCAGTACGAGGGCGTCGTCCAGGCCTCCCGAATCCAGCCGCGTATGACCCGGGCCGCCCTGCACGGCGGAGCGCAGGCCGTGGTCCGGGAGCTGGCGGTCTCCACGGGCACGGCCGTCCTCTTCCTGGACCACGAGGGCCGCACGCGCGCCGCCCATCCGGCCGGCGTCCCCGCGCCCGCGCCCGAAGTCCTGGCAGGCTTGCGCACCGCGGACGAGGCGGCCGCGGCGGTGAGCTCCGGCCCGGAGGCCGGGGTGGCGGTGCAGCAGGTACGGGTGGGCCCACGGGTCCACGGGCGGCTCGTACTGGTCACCGACCGGGCGCTGACACCGGTCGACCATCTGCTGCTCGGACACGCGGCCTCTCTGGTCGCCCTGGAGGCCGAGAAGCCGCTGCGGCTCCGCGACGAGCAGAACCGGGTGAACGGCCTGTTCTTCCGGATGCTCCTGGACGGGGCGGTCTCCGCGTCGGCCGCGCTCAGCCATCTCTCCGAGGCGGGCTTCCCGGTCCGTGACGGGGTGCGCGTCCTGGCCGTGCGCGGTGGCAACCCCCGCCAGGCTCTCGACGCCGCGGGCGAGCACCTGAGCGAGCGCGGCCTGCCGCTGTTCGGCACCGTCCGGGACGAGTGCGCGGTGCTGCTGTTCCCTGGCGGCCACGCGATGACGGCACAGGCTGTGACGGACGGCCTGGCCGCGCGGACGCGCGCCCGCCTCTGGGCCGGTCTCAGCAGCCCGCACGACCTGGAGGACGGGCCGGCGGCCCTGCGCGAGGCGCTGAGCGCCGCGTCGGCCGCCCAGGCACGCGGCTGCCGGGAAGTGATCCGCTTCGAGGCGCTCGCCGGTCATGTGCTGCTGACCACGCCCGGCACCCGCACGGTCCTGGAGTCGATCGCCCAGGCACGGCTGGCCCCGCTCGCCGCGCACGACGCCGCCCACGGCACGGAGCTGCTCGGCTCGCTGCGTGCCTTCCTCGAGCACAACGGCCAGTGGGAGGCCGCCTCCGTGTCCCTGGGGGTGCACCGCCACACCCTGCGCAACCGCATGGACAGGGCCCAGTCCCTGCTCGGCGTGGACCTCGACTCCGCGCACGTACGCGCGGAGCTGTTGCTGGCCCTCTCGGCCTGGCAGGAACTTGACCGTTGAAGCCGAGCGGGGATCAGGCCCGGGGCGGTGGGGATGCCACTCCTGTTGCTCTTGGATGCCCCAGTCCTCCGCTCGGCGAGTGAGCCCGCACCCACTCCCCCGGCGTCCGGCCGGCTGCGGCCGTCCGCCCCGGCATCCTCCAGCGCACTCCCGATCGTAGAAAGCGCTGCCCCGCGATAGGGCCCCCAAAAGCAGGCAAGGGCCCGGCGCGGTGGTCCGCGCCGGGCCCTTGCGTGTCGGTTCAGGTCGTGGACGGTTCCGGTTCGGCGAGGCCCGGCGCCCGGGTGGGCTTGGGGATCGCGTCGTCGTAGGGAGCGTCGCTGCGGCCGTAGCTGCGGTGGACGGCCATGTACAGCACGCCTGCGCCGATCACCACCACCGCGGAGAGCGGCACGATGTAGTTGTCGTACCAGGGGACGCCGGGGGTGCGCGGCCAGCACATGTTGACGATGGCCAGGACGCCGTACGCCAGGGCGGCGATGTTGACCGGCAGGCCCCACTTGCCCAGCCGGTACTTGCCGCCGGGCTGCCAGCCCTTGAGCCGGGCCCGCAGCGCGGCGAGCACCACCATCTGGAAGCCCAGGTAGATGCCGACCGCGGCGAAGCTGATGACCTTGGCCAGGGCGTCGGTGGAGACCTTGGAGCCGATCACGATCAGGGCCGGGAGGAGCGCCGCGAGCAGCAGGGCGTAGGGCGGGACGTGCCGGGCCTCCGAGAACTTCCGCAGCAGGCGGCTCCCCATGATCATGTCGTCGCGGCCGTAGCTGAAGGCCAGGCGGCTGGCCGCGGCCTGGAGGCTCATGGCGCAGGAGAGGAAGGACAGCAGCACGACGGCGAGTACGACCTTGGAGCCGACCGAGCCGAAGGCGCCGTCCAGCAGCGTGGTCACCGGGTCGACGTCCTTGCCCGCGATGACCGCCGGAATGTCGGCCACCGAGAGCACCAGGGCCAGGCAGACGAAGGTGGCCGCCGCGCCGCCGATGTAGATGGTGCGGCGCATGGCCTTGGGGATCAGGCGGCCCGGGTCCGGCACCTCCTCGGCGACATCGCCGCAGGCCTCGAAGCCGTAGTACTGGTAGACGCCGATCAGTCCGGCCGCCGCGAAGGCCCACAGGTAGCTGTGGCTTCCCTGTGAGCCGAAGGAGTCGAACAGCACACCGAGGTTGTGGTGCCGGTGCGAGACGAGCAGCCAGCCACCGACCGCCAGCGCGCCGACGATCTCGGCCGAGAAGCCGATGACGGCGGCCGCCGCGAGCACGCGGGTGCCCATGAAGTTGATCAGGGTGGCCAGCGCGAGGATCGCCAGGGAGCAGACGATGGTGGTGTTGACCGTGGGGGTGAAACCGAAGGTGGTGGCGATGTAGGGGCCCGCGCCGTACACCACGCTGGCGATGGTGCACATCAGCGCGATCAGATAGACCCAGCCTGTCATCCAGGCCCACCGGCGCCCCCACAGCCGGCGTGCCCACGGGTAGACGCCGCCCGCCACCGGGAACTGCGCCACGACTTCACTGAAGACCAGGGCGACGAGCAGCTGCCCGAGGCCGACGATCACAAAACTCCAGATCATCGGCGGGCCGCCGCTCGCCAGCGCATAGGCGAACAGTGAGTACACCCCGACGACCGGGGACAGGTAGGTGAATCCGAGCGAGAAATTGGCCCATGGGCTCATGTCCCGCTTGAACTCGGACTCGTACCCGAGCGAGGCCAGATGTGCGGCGTCGCTGTCGGCGGGGTCCGTTGGGGTGATGGGGCTCATGCTGGCTCCCGTGTTCTCGTACCAGAGGGTGGGGGCGTCAGTCCTGGGGCGGCATGACATGCCGCCGACTCATCGACCGGGGCTGGTTATGATGCGGGGACTCGGTGCGATGTGCTGCGAAAAACTACAAGCGCAGGGGTTATTGCACAAGGGTTCGGCGGCGGGATGATGCGAGGAGGGGCAGTGGCGACACAGGGCGCACCCGTGATGCGCGCCTCCCTGATCTCCCCGCTCAGGGCGGCCGGGCGCACCGACGAGGTGGTTCAGCGGATAACCGAGGCCATCCACCTCGGCCTGGTGGTGGACGGCGAGCAGTTGCCGACCGAGGTGGAGTTCGCCAACCAGCTCGGGGTGTCGCCGATGACCCTGCGGGAGGCGCTGGCCGTACTGCGCGAGCAGGGGCTGGTGATGACCCGCCGCGGCCGCACCGGCGGCACCTTCGTGCGCCGCCCGGCCGACCCTCCCCTGGAGCCGCTGGTGGAGCGGATCCGCTCCACGACCGTCTCGGAGCTGCGGGATCTCGCCGACGAGCAGTTCGCCGTCTCGGGCGCCTCGGCCCGGCTGGCGGCCGAGCGCGCCTCGGCCACCAGCCTGCGGCGGCTGCTGAGCCTGGTCGAACAGCTGGCCAGGGCCGACGGGCTCGGAGCGCGGATCCGTGCGGACAGCCGGTTCCACATCGAGGTGGCGATCGCCTCCCAGTCGGAGCGGCTGACCCGGCTGGAGGTGGACATGCAGTCCTGCACGGCCGGCCTGCTCTGGCTCTCCTACGAGTCCGAACCCGAGCTGGACGAAGTGGTCGCCGAGCACCACGCCATCGCCACCGCGATCGCAGAGGAGGACGGGGAGCGGGCACGCGCCCTGGCCGAGCGCCACGTGCAGCGCAACCTGCGCCGGCTCATCGAGCTCCATCTCCGGATGGCCGAGCGGGAATCTGTGGAGGTGTCTGATGGCGACTGAGTCCCGTGCGTCGCAGGACGCCGCGACCATGATGCTGGACACGCTGCTGCAACGGGTGCCGGACCTGCTCGGAGCGGTCTTCGCCGGTCCGGAGGCGGTCGCCGACGAGGTCGTCCGCCGGCGCCGTACGGTGCGGGTGGCGGGCGGCGTTTTCGGGACGGCGGACCTGGCGGGCCTCGAACCGACCGTCGTGCGGTGGCTGACCGAGCACCCGGAGGCGGACGGGCTGGGCTTCCTGGCGGCGGCGGGACTGCTGCCGGAGCGCGACCGGCACATCCAGTGGTGGCAACGGGGGGCGACGGGCTTCGTCCCGATGCGGCTCAACCTCGATCCGACCTGCGTGGATGTCTACGACTACTTCGAGATGGAGTGGTACGCGGCGGCCCGCGACCACTCCGCGCGCGCGGTCTTCGGTCCCTATGTGGACTACTCCGCCGCGGACAGCTACATCTGCACCTTCACCGTTCCCGTGGTCGACGGCGGCGAGTTCCTCGGTGTGGCCGGGACGGATCTGCGGATGAGCGATCTGGAACCCCGGCTGCTGGGCCTGCTGCGCCGCGCCGGCCACGACGCCGTGCTCGTCGGTGCGGAACGCCGGGTGGTGGCCGCGAACACCTCCCGCTGGCTGGTGGGTTCGCGCCTGCCGCAGGTGCCGCAAGCGGGGGACGGCGTGTTCCTCGCCGCGGGCGAGGTGGGGCTGGACAGCGGCTGGGTGCTGGGGCTGGCCAAGCCCGAATAACTCGGGGTCATCCGGCCGACCTTCACCTGCGGGCACCCCACACGGACCTTCCGACAGCCGAATGTCATGGGCATGCTAAACGCTCCCCCTGCAGCTCGGTGGTGACCGGACACCGTTCCCCCGTCCCGCGCTCTCGTCCCCTTCGCACACCGTCCGGTCGCAGCGGCTCCCTGACCAGGCACGCAGTCCCCGCACGCCCCCGATCGGACGCGTCCGGACACGCGCGATGTGCGCCGATGGACGCCTGGCACCGCCTGAGCGGGGACGCCAGGAGGCCCCTGATCGTCGCACCGAAAGACCGGTGCACCGTCTTCGCCGACCCCATTGACATCCAAACTCTAGTTTTAGAGTATTCAGCTCACTCACCCGCCCCGACACACAGTTGGAGGCCCCGTGACGGGCACCGCCGCAGTGGACGCAGCGCCGTACTTCGACGTCACCGACCCGAGCTTCTCGATCAAGTCCGCCGCCGTGCACGAGGCACGCGAGCGCAGCTGGTACGCGCGGACCAACTACGGCCTGGCCGTACTCCGCTACGAGGAGGTCAGCCGGCTGCTCAAGCACCCCAAGCTGCGCCAGGGCAGCGCCGCCTGGCCCGCCCACAACGGCATCACCGAGGGCCCGTTCGCCGACTGGTGGGCCAGTTGGGTGCTCAACAAGGAGGGAGAGGAGCACCACCGGCTGCGGCGGCTGATGAACCCCGCCTTCTCCCCCAAGCTGATCGGCGGACTGGTGCCCCGGTTCCAGGCGCTCGCCGGAGAACTGATCGACGGCTTCCGGGAGTCCGGCGGCTGCGAGTTCGTCTCCGAGTTCGCCGAGCCGTACGCGGCCCGGGTGATCGCCATCATGCTGGGCATCCCCGAGTCCGAGTGGCCGGTGATCGCCCGCGAGTCCGCCACCATCGGTCTCGCCATGGGCGTGACGATCCGTCAGGACATGCCGAAGATCGAGGCGGCACTGGCGAACCTCTACGCCTACGCGGACGAGCTGATCGCCGACCGCCGGCGAGGCGAGCGGGACGACTTCGTCTCCGCCCTGGTCCGCGCCCACCGCGACTCCGACAGCCTCAGCGACACCGAACTGCGCGACGGCCTGCTGCTGCTGATCTTCGGAGGCTTCGACACCACCCGCAACCAGCTCGGCCTGGCCATGCAGACCTTCATGCGCCACCCCGACCAGTGGCGGCTGCTCGCCGAGCGACCGGAGCTGGGCGGCAAGGCGGTCGAGGAGGTGATGCGGGTGAACCCCACCGTCACCTGGGTCACCCGTGAGGCCCGCGAGGACTTCACCTTCCAGGACCTGGACATCGCGGCGGGCACCACCGTCCACCTCTTCAGCGAGTCCGCCGGCACCGACCCCCGGGTCTTCGGCGAGTACTCCTTCGACATCGCCGCCGACCGCAAACCGCACTTCGGCTTCGGCGGCGGCGCGCACCACTGCCTCGGCCACTTCGTCGCCCGCAGCGACATGAGCGAGGCGCTGCCGTTGCTCGCCCGGCGGATGCGCGACCCGCGCCCCGCCGGCGGGGAGGAGTGGCTGCCGGACTCCGGCAACACCGGCCCGGTCCGCCTGCCCATCACCTTCACCCCGGCCGCCTGAGCGGCCGACACCGTAAGGAGCCCTGCCATGAAGGTCATCGTCGACCTGGCCAAGTGCCAGGACCACGGCCAGTGCGCGATCGCCGCGCCCGTCGTCTTCCAGATGGACGAGGAGGGCAAGCTCGTATGGGACGGCAGCCCCGACGAGTCGCAGCGCCTCGAAGCCGAGGAGGCGGCGGACGTCTGCCCCGTCCAGGCCATCCTCATCCAGGACTGACATGCCCGCCCACATCGCCGTGGTCGGCGCCTCCCTGGCCGGCCTGCGCACGGCGGAGCAGCTGAGAACGGCCGGGCACACCGGCCCGATCACCGTCCTCGGCGACGAACCCCATCTCCCCTACAACCGCCCGCCGCTGTCCAAGGAGACGCTCGCCACCCCCGGGGACCCCTCCCCCGAGCAGCTGCACGCCTCGGTGGCCTTCCGGCGCCGGGCTCTGGTGGGCGACGTGGACTTCCGCCTCGGCCGGGCCGTCACCGGCGCCGACCTCCGGCAGCGCCGGCTGGTCCTGTCCGACGGCCCCGAGATCGCGTACGACGGCCTGGTCGTGGCGACCGGGCTGCGCCCGCGGCGGCTTTCACTGCCCGGCCCGGTGGCCGGCCGACACGTCCTGCGCACCCTGGAGGACTGCCTGACTCTGCGCGGCGCACTGCGGCCGGAGGCGAGAGTGGTGGTCGTCGGCGCCGGCTTCGTCGGCTGCGAGGTCGCCGCGACAGCGCTCCGCCTGGGATGCCGGGTCAGCATCGTGGAGCCCGCCGGGGCGCCGATGAGCCGGGTCCTCGGCGCGCAGCTGGCACGGGCCGTGCAGCGGCACCACGAGCGCGCCGGTATCCGGTTCCACACCGGCCGCTGCGTCGCCGGCATCCTCGGCCGGGAGCATGTCTCGGCGGTCGACCTCGACGACGGCACCACCCTCGGGGCCGACGTCGTGATCGAGGCCGTGGGCTCCCTGCCCAACACCGAGTGGCTGGCCGGCAACCCCGGACTCGACCTCGGCGACGGCGTCCTCTGCGACAACCTGCTCCGGGCCGCCGGCGCCGACCGAGTGGTCGCCGTCGGTGACGTCGCCCGCTTCCCCAATCCCCTCTTCGACGACCTGCCCCGCCGCGTCGAGCACTGGTCCATCCCCGCCGACACGGCCAAGCGCGCGGCGGCCACCCTGACCGCGCAGCTGGCCGGCCGGGAGCCCGACCCCACCCCCTTCACACCGATCCCCTCGTTCTGGAGCGATCAGCTCGACCTGCGTTTCCAGAGCTTCGGCTCGCCCGCCCTCGCCGACGAGGTCCGCCTGCACGAAGGCGACCCGGACCACCTCCTCGGCGGTGTGCTGGCCACCTACCACCGGCGGTCCGAGCACGTGGGCACCGTCGCGATCAACCTCCCTCCTGCCCGTCAGCGCGAGCTGCGAGAGGCCTTCACCGCCCTCACCCCCGCCGCCTGACCCTCACTGCCGCGAGGAACCCCATGACATCCACCGTCATCCCCGGCGCCACCGCGCTGGACAGGCACCGCGAACGCAACACCGACCGGGCCGCGATAGCGGAGATCCAGGCCCGCATCGCCGAAGCCGGCGTGCAGTACCTCTACTACCAGGCCGTCAGCGTCACCGGCCGCGTCGTCGGCAAGGTAGTCCCCGCCGGCCACCTGGTGCGCAACGCCGAGCGGGGCGTCCAGCTGCACCGCACCGCGGTCTCCGACCTCCAGGTCGACCGCGCCGGCAACCTGCTGGGCGGCGGCGCCGAGGCGGCCGAGTTCACCGCCGTGCCCGACCTCGACACCTTCGCCGTACTGCCGTGGGACCACAAGGTCGGCCGCTTCTTCTGCCGGCTCTACGAGCCCGACCACCGGCCCGGCGTCGGAGGGCAGCCGCTGGCCACCGACGTGCGCGGCAACCTGCTGCGGCTGCACGCCGACTTCACCGAGCGCACCGGACTCCAGCTGCGCACCGGCTGCGAGCCCGAGATGACCTGGAGCGGCCCCGGCCTGGACGCCCGATTCCGTCCCGGCTCCAGCCCGGCCTACCACGTGGACCATCTGGAGCGGTACCGTCCGATCTACCAGAAGGTCATCGGCTACGCCCGGGCACTCGGCCTGGACATGATCGAGGGCGACTACGAGGACCCGGGCCAGCTCGAACTGAACTGGATGTACGACCACGCCGACCTGACCGCCGACCGGCTGATCGTCTACCGGCAGATCTGCCGGCAGGTGGCCCGCGAGCTCGGCGTGACGGCGAGCTTCATGCCCAAGCCCGCCACCGGCATGATGGGCAACGGCTGCCACCACAACCTCAGCCTGTGGCGCGGCGACGACAACGTGCTCGCCGAACCGGGCGTGCAGGAGCTGCACCTCACCGAGATCGGACGGCACGCCCTCGGCGGCATCCTCACCCACGCCGCGGGGTCCATGGCCGTCATGGGATCCACCGTCAACTCCTACAAGCGGTACTGGGATTCCGGCCAGTTCGCGCCGTCCCAGATCAACTGGGGCATGGACAACAAGACATGCACGGTACGCCTGTCGGCCAACGGCCGGCTGGAGTTCAAGCTGCCGGACGCCATGGTCAACCCCTACCTGTCGCACGCCGTGCTGCTCGCCGCCATCGAGGACGGCCTGGACAACCGGATCGACCCGGGAGCGGCCCAGCGCGGCTCCAGCTACACCGGCGAGGTCACCTTCGCCAAGCTGCCGCTCACCCTCGGCGAGGCCCTGGACGTCTTCGCCGCGGACGAGGTTGTCAAGGCCGCGCTCGGCTCCGAACTGGTCCAGCTGTACAGCGAGTTGAAGCGTGACGAGTGGGCGCGGTTCTGCGGTGTCGTCACCGACTGGGAGCACATGATGTACGCGGAGGAGGCCCCGTGACCGCGCCGCTGCGCCTGGCCTGCATCGACTCCGAGGCCCCGCCGCTGTTCCACCTCGCCGACCCGGTGGCCGGGCGGCGCGGCTACGAACCGGCGATCGGCGAACTGGTCGCCGCCGAGCTGGGGCGGCCGCTGGAGTGGGTCTACCTGCCCTGGGCGGAGATGATCCCCGCCGTGCGGCGCGGTGACGCGGACGCCGTGCTGTGCGGCCAGGGCGTCACCGAGGCCCGCGCCGCGCTCGTGGACTTCACCCGCCCGTACGCGGTATTCCACGAATCGGTCCTGGTCCGCCGAGGGGAGCCGGTGCACAGCGCGGCCGACCTGCGCGGCCGCAGGGTCGCCGCGATCGAGGGCTCCACCAACATGGCTCTGGCGGAGACCTTCGAAGAAGCGGTCACCGTGGCCTTCGGCGGAGGCTCCGAGGACGTCTTCGGCGACATGCTCCAGGCGCTGCGCACCGGGGCGGTGGACGCGGTGGTCGACGACGACGTGGTGTTCGTCCCGCTGGGCGACCACCCGGACTTCGACCTCGCCTTCACCGTGCGCACCGGCAACCGCTGGGCCATCGGCACCGCCAAGGAGCGGCCCGAGCTGCGGGCAGAGTTGGACGGGGCACTGGACCGGATCACGGCGGACGGACGGCTGGCCAAGGCCTGGACGCGGTGGCTGTCAGGGCTCGAGTACCCCTTCGACGGCGGGGCGGAGAGGTGAGCGTGCGGCCTGCGATCCTGGTCGTCGGCCGCCGTGCCGCCTCCGTCTCCGGGTTGCGGTTCAGCGCCACGGTCGCCGCCGAGGCGGTCTGCGAGGCGGTCTTCGCGACCGGCGGCGAACCCCTCGTGCTGCACGGCGCCGACCGTGGCCGATTGCCCGACCTGCCCCGGCGGCTGTCCGGCTTCGCGGGCGTGGTGCTGCCGGGCGGCTCCGACCTCGATCCGGCCCACTACGGGCAGAAGCGGCACCCGCAAACCGCACCCGACCACGACGAGCAGGACGCGCTCGACCTGGCGGTCGCCCGGGCGGTGCTGGAGCTGGGCATCCCGACGCTGGCGATCTGCCGCGGTCTGCAGGTGGCCAACACCGTCTGCGGCGGCACCCTGATCCAGCACCTCCCGCCGGGCCCTGTGGAGCATCTGGACGCGCTGCACGAGGTCACGGCCGTGAGCGGCTCCCGGCTGGAGGCCGTGGTGGGCTCGCAGGCCTTCACGGTCTCCTCGTACCACCACCAGGCGGTGGACCGGGTGGGCCGCGGGCTGACAGTGACGGCGCGGTCTACCGACGGCTGCGTGGAGGCGCTGGAGCACACGTCCGCGGACCTGCTCGCCGTGCAGTGGCACCCGGAGGACCTGGCGGCCTCCTCCCGGCAGGACGCCGTGCTCTTCGCCGACCTGATCGACCGTGCCCGAACCCGAAAGGAGGTCGCCGCATGAGCGCGACCCTGGATACCGCCGCGGCCCTGGCCCGGCGCGACGAACTGGAGAAGCGGTTCGCCGGCCTGTCCCCGGCGACCCGGCTGTACATCGGCGGACAGCAGGTGGACGCCTTGGACGGCACGACGTTCGAGCGGATCTCGCCGCGCGACGGCCGCGTGATCGCACAGGTCGCGGCGGGTGGTGCCGAGGACGTCGACCGCGCCGTGGCCGATGCCCGCCGCGCCTTCGCAAGCGGCGTGTGGACGGACCTGCACCCGAGGCAGCGGCGGGCGGTGCTGCAGCGGCTGGCACGGCTGGTCGAGGAGCATGCCGAGGAGCTGGCGCTGCTGGAGAGCGTCGACATGGGCAAGCCCTTCACCGACGCACTGGCGGTGGACCTGCGGGTGACGGTGCAGGCCCTGGACTTCTACGCCGAGGCCGTCGACAAGCAGTACGACGAGGTGGCGCCCACCGGACGGGACGTCCTTGCCACCGTCACCCGAGAGCCGCTCGGCGTCGTCGGCGCGGTGGTCCCGTGGAACTTCCCACTGATGATGGCGGTGTGGAAGATCGCACCCGCGCTCGCGGTGGGCAACGCGGTGGTCCTCAAACCGGCCGAGCAGTCTCCGCTCACCGCACTGCGCTTCGCCGAGCTGGCCACCGAAGCCGGCGTGCCGGACGGGATCCTCAATGTGGTGACCGGCTTCGGGCCGACGGCCGGTGCCGCGCTCGGTCTCCACCCCGATGTGGACGCGATCACCTTCACCGGTTCCGGCGAGGTCGGGCGGCTGTTCATGCAGTACGCGGCCCAGTCCAACCTCAAGCAGGTGTCCCTGGAACTGGGCGGCAAGTCGCCGCAGATCGTGCTCCCCGACGCACCCGATCTGGCCGCGGTCGCCAAGGCGGTCGCCGGGGGCATCTTCTTCAACCAGGGCGAGGTGTGCTCCGCGGGATCGCGCCTGCTGGTGCACCGCTCCGTCAAGGACGAGCTGCTCGACCTGGTCGTGGAGGAGGCGGGCCGGACCGCGGTGGGCGACCCGCTCGACCCACGCACCGGGGTCGGGGCGCTGGTGGAGGAGAAGCACCTGGAGCGGGTCCTCGGCCACGTCCAGGGCGCTGTGGAGGACGGCGCGCAAGCGCTGCTCGGCGGCAGCCGGGTGCTCACGGAGACCGGCGGCTGCTATGTGGAGCCGACCGTCCTCGACCGGGTCGACCCCGGGATGCGCATCGCACAGCGCGAGGTGTTCGGCCCGGTTCTCGCGGTGATCGACTTCGAGGACGCCGAGGAGGCCGTGCGCATCGCCAACGGCACCGACTACGGCCTCGCCGCCTCGGTGTGGACACGGGACCTCTCCACCGCGCACCGGATGTCGCGGGCGGTCAGGGCCGGCACGGTCTGGGTCAACTGCTTCGACGACAGCGACATCACGGTGCCGTTCGGCGGCTATGCCCAGTCCGGCTTCGGCCGCGACAAGTCGCTGCACGCGCTGGATAAGTACACCCAGCTCAAGACCACGTGGATCAAGCTGTGAGCGGCCGCCCGGTGGTGCACCGGCAGGAGGTGGAGCCGGACGGCGCGGCCCCCGCCGGCGGCCCGCGGATCGCGGTCCTGGTCTCGCTCAACTTCCCGGAGCTGACCGAGCCGGTCGCCGATCTCGTACGGCGCTTCACCCGCACGGCGCTGACCACCCTGCACGATCTGGGCGCCCGGTACGAACTGGTGGACACCTCCGCCGACGAGCTCGGCGACCCGGCGGCCACCGCCGCTTTCGACGGGCTGCTGCTGCTCGGCGGCGGCGATGTGGACGGGGAGCTGTACGGGGCCGGCGGGCCGGTGCCCAACTCCTACGGGGTGGACCGCCGAGCGGACGACCACAGCATCGCCGCCATCCGGGCGGTGACAGCCGCGCGGCGGCCCGTGTTCGGCGTCTGCCGCGGCTCACAGCTCGTCAACATCGCCTTCGGCGGAACTCTGGTCCCCGACCTGGAGGACTACCGGCTGCACCGCGGCGGTCCGGGGCAACCGCTGTTCCTCGACGAGAAGGTGACGGTGGCGCAGGGCTCGCGGCTGGCCGGCCTCACCGGCGCCGACCGGTTGACCGTGCGGTCGGGCCACCATCAGGCGGTGGCCGCGGTCGGCGACGGGCTCGTGCCGGTGGCGCACGCCGAGGACGGGGTGATCGAGGCGGTCGAGCATCCTCGCCAGTGGGTGGTGGGTGTGCAGTGGCACCCCGAGGACCCGGACGGGTCGGACGAACACCGGCTGCGCATCTTTCACGGGTTCGTGGCCGCCTGCGGCCGATGACCCCGTGCGGCCGGAGCCCCAACACCTACGGTCCGGGCTCCGGCCGCGCGCCCGGTCGGTCCCGAGCAACATCACCGGCAGGATGTTCAAGGGCGGCGACAGGCTGTGGTCAGGATCAGTCGCCGGCGCACCTCTCCCGTGGCGGGCACACGGGCGGCGTCCTCGTGGCCGGCGTCGGCAAGGTCGAAGACGCGGCCGAGCACCGGCTCGACACCCGTGCTCCGTAGGGGCCGGACCAGGGTCAGCCGCCCAGGTTGCGCCGCAGTCCGACCGACACGGGTTGTTCGCCCACAGGCCGTTCAGCCACCCGCGGGCTCAGTGCGAGCCGGTCGCGGCCGTCGTGCACACAGCACCGGCTCTCCAGTCGCGGGCCAGGGCTTCGAAGCCGAGCGGACCGCCTGGCGGATCTGCCGGGACAACGGCTGGTGGAGCGCCTTCGGCAAGCGAAGGGGCCGCGGCAAGAACGCCAAGGCCGGCCCGCCGGTCCACGATGACCGGGTACGCCGCGACTTCACCGCCGAAGGACCGAACCGGCTGTGGCTCACGGACATCACCGAGCATCCCACCGGCGAGGGCAAGCTGTATCTCTGCGCCGTCAAGGACGCCTTTTCGGGCCGCATCGTGGGTATTCCATCGACGCCCGGATGCAGTCCAGCCTGGCGGTGAGAGCCCTGGAGTCCGCCGTCGCCCGCCGCGGCCAGGTGGCCGGATGCGTGGTGCATTCGGACCGTGGCTCGCAGCCCAGACTCAACCGGCTCGTTGAGGGCTTCGGCTGGTGTCTTCCAGCCGAGTGTTTTGCGGGGCCTGCTGTTGAGTGCCAGAGCAACGTCCTCGACCACCGTACCTGGGCCACCCGCCAGGAGTTGCGGATCGCGATCGTGACCTGGATCGAGCGCCCCTACCACCGGCGCCGGCGTCAGAAACGCCTGGCCCGATTGACCCCTGTCGAGTACGAGACCATCATGACCCCACCCGCAGCTCTGGCTGCATAAACCCCGCTGTCACCCGATCATGCAGCAGTCCCCGCCGGCCCGCCGCAAGCGCGAGGACACCGTGGAGCCGGTACGCGGCGGGACGCCGATGAGGTGGTGCGGGGCCGGCCGACTCCTCGTCGGCACCCCCCGCACCACAGCTCACCTCTCGGGCACGGCCTCCTACTTCTGGGGCGCGAGGTCTGGGCCGAGGGAGGAGAACTTCTCCTGAGAGACGATCCGCTGGGGCGGCCAGGTGATGTTCTTCGGGGGCCACTTCTGGCTGGTCTTCTTCAGGAACCACTCCGGTGGCTCGTACATCGGCGGCTCGTACCCGTCGGGCAGTGCCGTCTTCCACTGCACCCCGCGCGTACGCTCCTTGAACTCGTCCTTGATCGCCTTGAGCCGGTCGGGCTGGGTGACGAGGTCGACGGCGGTGGCCGCCAGATACCGCGCGGCCGCAAGCACGGCGGCCTGGCCGGGGGCAGCGGCGGCACAGGCCGCGGTGGACCAGGTGTGCATCTTGGTGCCGATGGGGGCGAGCGCCGCGCCCATCGAGACGGTCGGCACGTTCCAGCTGATGTCGGCGACGTCCGTGGAACCGCCGCCCAGGAAGGCCGGGTTGGGCGGGGTGAGGTCGCCTATCGCGTCGTGCATGCCCTTCTGCGGCAGCCCCAGTGACGCCTGGAGGTCCTTCGCGAGCTTGTGCGCCTCGTCGGTGAACTGGGGCGGCCCGATCTGCCGCATGTTCTCGTGCAGCAGCTCCGCAAACGACTTGGAGGGCAGCTGGTTCCAGCAGGCCGAGGTGATGCGGTGGCGCACGCTGGTCTGGCTGGCTTTCGCCGCGGCCTCGGAGACGGCGATGACCTTGTCCAGGAGCACCTGCACGCGCGCGGGGCTGCCCTCGCGAACGTAGTAGGAGATCTCGGCTATCTCAGGGGTGACGTTGGGGATGTCGCCACCGTTGTTGATCACCCAGTGGAGCCGTCCCGACGGGGCCAGGTTCTCCTCTCGCAGGAACTCCGACATGGTCGCCATCATCACGGCCGCGTCCAGCGCGCTCTTGTTGCCCAGCGGGGTGCCGCCATGGCCCGCGACGCCGAGGAAGGTGAAGGTGACGGCGGTCATCGCGGTGGTGGAGCCCCACCCGGTGGCGTTGGCGGTCGACGGGTGCCAGTCGAGGAAGGCGTCCAGGCCGTCGTACACGCCCTTGCTGACGGCGTAGGTCTTGCCGATCAGCGTCTCCTCAGCCGTCGAGCCGAAGAACTTCACGGTCACCGGGAGCTTGTGCTTCTTCGCCGCCTGCGCGACGGCGGCCGCGGCGGCCGCCGCGGCCGTGCCGAGCGCGCTGTGCCCGCAGCCGTGACCGGGGCCATAGCTGGGCGCGAAGGGATCGTGGACATACTCGCGCGGGTCGTGGTGGCCGACGCCCTTGTTCTGCGAGAGGCCAGGCAGCGCGTCGTACTCGCCGCTGAAGCCGAGCACCGGTCCGCCGCTGCCGGAGGTGAAGGTCGCGGTGAACGCGGTCGGGAAGCCCGCGGTGCCGAACTCGACGCGGAATCCAGCCTTCTCCAGGAACGCCGCCTCGGCGAGAGAGGACTTCCACTCTCGCAGTGAGAGTTCGGAGTTCTCCCAGATCTCGGAGTTGAGCCCGGTGACTTGGTCGGCGTTGGCGGTGATCCAGGCGAGCGCGGACGCCTTGGCGGGGCTGTCCTGGGCGAGGCCCGTAGGGGCGCGGTAGCCGGCGGCCGGACTGTCGTCCGCGGCGGCTGCCATCGCCGGGTCGGCCTCCGCGGTCATCGCGGCGGCGGTCACGCCGGCGGCGCCGAGGAGCTGCATGATGCGACGTCTGCTGAGTGTGGGACCGCTCATGTTCAGAGGTTCGTGCTCGTGCTCATGCTGATCGTGCAGGTCACACACATGGACCTCCGGGGCTGAGGTAGGTGTAAGCGGCAAGCGAACAGCAACATTGGCCCCAGAACTTTACTTCGTCAACATCCCGGGATGACAAAGTTGTTACTTACAGGGGGCGTCTCCGGACCAGTCGACGCAACGCGGAGGCGCCAAGCTGCGGGTCGTGCAGCGCCGCGATCTACCATGAGGCATGTGTAATGCCTTGTCTGGAAGGTGCATCACGGACCCGCCGACCCAGTGTGGTCTGCGGCCCTCTCCAGATCGGCTCGTCACCGAGCCAGCAGCTTGGCCAGGGTGATGCGGTCTTCCGGCGCCATGTGCTCTCGGACATCACGTATCTGCCGACCTCGCCGGCTGGTGGCATCTCGCGACGGTCATCGACCTGGCCACCCGTGAGGTGATCGGGTACGCGATGGCCGATCACCACCGCGCCGAGCTTGTGGTCGATGCGCTGAAGATGGCTGCCGGTCGAGGCGCTCCGAAGGAAGGCTGCATTGCGCACTCGGACCGCGGTTCGGAGTACACCTCACACGACCGCAAGTAAATAAGGGAGTTGGAGCAAGACCGTGGGACATGAGCCCGGATCGGCAGCACCAGCTGCTGGACGGAGGCCGGAAGCCACTCCAATGGCCTAGTACCACTTCGTCGGGTTGATTTGGTCTGGGATGTTCTGCTCAGCTTGCTGTCCGTGTGAACTTGGGGGGAAATAGAGATGGCCTGCCGGGGGAGTTCGCCCTTGTGCGCCGTGCCGGATTCGGCGCATGACGAGAAACTGACTTCAGGAGGGACTCGTGGGTACCCGAATAGGAAAGACCAATAGGATCACCGCGCTCATGGCGGCGCTGGTAACCGTCCTAATGGTCTCCGTCACGGCAAGCGCCCAAGCATGGAGCCAGAGCCGGGAGGATGGCCCCGGGTCCGGGCAGTCGACCTTCCCGCAAGCGGAACCGCCCCCCGGCTTCCAGTCCAAGTACGCGGAAGTCAACGGCTTCCGCATGCACTACATGCAAGGCGGCAAGGGTTCGCCATTGGCGCTGATCCACGGGTTCCCTCAGACGTGGGCCGAGTGGCGGAAGCAGATGGGCCCACTCTCCAAGAACCACACCGTGATTGCCGTCGACCTGCGCGGCATGGGCAACTCCGAGGTCACCAAGAGCGGTTACCAGACGGCGCAGATGGCCATGGACGTGCATGAGCTGCTGAAGCAGCTGAAGCTGAACAACGGAGTCCAGCTCGTCGGCCACGACATAGGTTTGTGGGTCAGCTACGCCTACGCGGCCCAGTGGCCGTCGGAGGTGCGCCGCATGGCCGTGATGGAAGCCCCTGTCCCGGACGAGAGCATCTACACCTTCCCGGCTCTGGAGGCCGATCCGAACAAGCCCTCGGCGTGGCACTTCGGCATGTTCCAACTGCCTCTCGCCGAGCAGCTCATCGCCGGCCACGAGCGCGCCTTCGTGGAGGGATTCGTCGGCGAGTACTTGGGGAACGACAAGTCCGCGTTCACACCATCCGACTACGACTTCTACGCCCAGTACCTGAAGCGGCCGGGGCGCACGACGGCATGGATGAGCGTGTACCGCCAGCTCCGCGAAGACATCCGGCAGAACGCGAAGTTCGCGGCCGAAGGCAAACTGAAGATGCCCATCCTCGCGATCGGCGGCTCGGAATCGTTCGGTGACAGTATCGCCGACCAATGGCGTAAGTACGCCGTGAACGTCGACGGCCGGGTCCTGAAGGGCTCGGGTCACTGGGTGACCGAGGAGAAGCCGCAGGAAGTGACGGCCATGCTGCAGTCCTTCCTGCAGAAGTAGGTTCCTGTCGGCAGCCGCAGTTCAGGCGCTGGACCGGTCACTCCGGTCCAGCGCCTCGTGTCTTGTCGGATGCGGCTGCTGCAGCTCAGGTGAGTGGGTCAGTGCTCCGCGAATGGAGGCCGGCCGGCCATGAGGCCGCCTTCGAGGGTGAGAGTCTGACCGGTGAGGCAGGGGGCCTGGTCGGAGCCGAGGAAGAGGACGGCGTCGGCGACCTCCTCAGGGGTAGCCGGGCCGGTGCAGGGGAAGAACGGAGTTCACGGCGTCGCGCCCGGCGTCACTGCCGGTGACGCGCTCGTACATGCCGGTTCTGATGAAACCGGGTGCGACCGCGATGACCCGCGCAGTCGGTCGCCCGGTCGGCGCCTTTACCAAGAGGCCGCGGCCGCGGGGTTCCGCGGTTGCCCGTACTCCAACTGCGCCTGCTGATGCTCCGCGCTGGGGCGATGGCCATCGCAGCGAACAACGGTTGGGAGCGGCCGATGTGAAGGTCTTCCTGGACACCTGGAACGACGTCATCGGGTGATGACGCGATGGTGTCGCACCCTTGGCCCGAGGAGCCGAGTCAGGCAGCGGGCGGGGCTGAAGCGTCCGCGTCGTTCTCTTTCTCCGTTACGTCCCACAAGCTGAGGGCAGCGCGCACGGTGCTTTCGAGTTCCGTCCTGCTGTGGCCACCCTTGGCCTGTACGGCCATTCCCTGAATCAGCGTCACCAGCAGGGCCGCCGTCGCGTCGGCGTCCAGCCCTCGAGGCAGCGGCCCGTCGACACTCGTCTCGCGCAACCGCTCGCTCAGCACGGGCCCGATCAGATCGCGCTTGCGGGCAAGCTCCTCGCGGATGGGGTCGTTGTCGGGACCGCAGGCCAGGGCGCCGTTCGTCTCCAGACATCCGGGCGGGGTCGCCTCCCCCGTGTGCAGCGTCGCGATGCCGTAGAGAAGTTTTTCCGCGATGCGCTTGGGCGTGGTCTCGGCCAGGGCTTCGACCCGGAAGTCCAGGTACTCCGAGTGGTAGAGCTGCAGCGCCTTCTGGAAGAGTTCCTCTTTGCTGCCGAAGGTTCGATAGAGGCTGGTTTTGCCCAAGCCTGTGGCTTTCATGAGGACACTCATCGAAGCGCCTTCATATCCATACTTCCAGAAGGCGAACATGGCGTTACGGAGAGCATGTTCTTCGACGAAGGTCCGCGGCCTGGACAACTCAACCGCCTTTCATTCGAGCCTGTCCGGTGAAGGGCTCATGAACCCAGGGGGTCACGCTTTTCGCGCGACCCCCAAGGCTATCACTTGGCAAGTTCCTCCATCGGCGCCGGCCGGACCGCACGCGTCTTGAGCGCAAGGCCGGCCACGGCTGCCGCCGCCAGGGCCAGGGCAACGGCCGCCCATGGAGTGCTGAGCACACCCGATCCGGCGAGGACCCGTCCGCCGATGAGCGATCCGCCGGAGATTCCCAGATTGAACGCGGCGATGTTGAACCCGGACGCGGCGCCCACCGACTCGGGCACCTCATCCTCGGCCACCGTCACCACTCCGGTCTGCACTACGGGGTTGATCGCGAATCCGAAGAAGCCCCAGACGGCGAGGTTGATCAGCGCAGCGGCCGCCGAGTGGGCGGTGACGGGCAGGAAAGCGAGCGTCGCGGTCAGGCCGAGCAACACCACGATCACGGCCTGCTTGGTCCCCAGTCGGTCCGCCAGTCTCCCTCCCCAGAAATTGCCGACGACTGTGGCGGCTCCGAAGAGGACGAGACCGACGTTGACCATGTCGTCACTGAAACCCGTCGCGGATGTCAGCAGCGGCGAGACATATGTGAAGACGACGAAATTGGCACCAAAACCCAACGCGGTGATGAGGTACATCGTCACCAGCCGGCCGTTGCGGAGCAGCCGGAGCTGGGAGAGCAGGCTGCTCGGCGGCGTGTGGGGGATCTCCTTCGGCAGAAGGGCCAGCAAAGCGATGACACTCACCGCCGCCAGCGCGGTCACGACCAGGAAAGGAAGACGCCAGTCGAATGTCTCGCCTATCCACGAGCCGAGCGGCACACCCAGCACCATGGCCACCGTCAGGCCGCCGAACATGACGGCCACGGCACCGTTGGCCTTCTCCCGCGGAACGAGCGAGGAGGCGACGGCCGCCCCGACGCTGAAGAAGACCGCGTGAGCGAAGGCTGTGATGACACGCGCCGCGAGCAGCGTGCCGAAGCCCGGCGCGAAGCCCGCCACCAGGTTTCCGAGGAGGAAGATCACCATCAGGCATATGACGAGCTTGCGGCGGTCGACCCGCCCGGTGAGCGCGGTGAACAACGGCGCGCCGATGGTGATCGACAGGGCGTACAGGCTCACCAGGAGTCCGGCGGTGGGGAGGCTGACCCTCAAGTCACCTGCGATCGACGGGATGATCCCGACGATCACGAATTCGGTGGTCCCGATGGCGAATGTCGAGATGGCCAGGGAGAGAACGCTACGCGGCATCGCCGAGGAGCTCCTTGGTGCGTGCGGCAGCGGCGGCTGCCTGGGCGATGGCCTCGTCCTGCTCCACGGAAGCGCCGGAGACGCCGACCGGGCCGATGACGATGCCGCCGTCGTCCTTGACGACGACTCCGCCGCCGAAGTTGATCAGCCCGCCGTTGGTGTGCTCGACCATGTAACTGGGCCCGTCGGGGTGCGCCACCCCGCCGAGGGCCGCGCTGTCGGTCTCGAAGAGGGCAGCCGTACGCGCCTTGCGATGCGCGACGTCGATGGTGCCGAGGACGGCCCTGTCCATGCGGAGGAATCCCGCGAGGTGCCCTGCGGAGTCACACACGCTGATGTTGACCGGCGGAAATCCCCGCTGGACGGCCTCCGCCTGCGCGGCGGTGATGAGCTTTTGTACAAGTGCAGCGCTGAGCGTCACGATGCGCCTTTCCGCGTCTGTCGGGACCCAGTTTGGTACCGATTGGTTTCAAACTCTAGGTCCGGCTGCACCGCGCGTCAAACAGCAGGTCGACGCTTGACGACCGCACCGTGCGCCCCGCCATGCCACCGTGGATGCGTCGGAAGCCGCCGCTCCGCTGTGGCCTCGCCGGCACGGCGTCCTTGTGCCGCCTGGCCCCGCGACGCCACCGCGTCACGCGCTCACCGAGCCCCGCGACCGAGGGACGGGGAGTATGCCGTAGGCGCTGAGGCGTGCTTCCTGGCCCTCTGTCCCCGACCGCCAGGGCAGCGACTGCTCGACCCGGATGACCTTGCCGTTCGTGGTGTACCGGGTGCCCCAGCGCTGACCGAGCGCGCCGCAGATCCATGGCGATCTCCACCCGCGCCGAAGTGGTACTGCCGACGCGGCCAGAGGATCTTCTCGGCCACGTCGGCTGTCGTGCCGCGCGGCGTGTGGTGCGGAGCGCCGGAGCTGTCTTTCAGGCCGTACAGGCCCGGCTTCGTAACGTCGGCGCCAGGCGTGGAACGACCTCGGGACTGGTAACCCCGCATGTTGATGTGTCGCGTATTCGAGCGTGGAGCACTGCGGTGGGTCACTCTGAGTGGCGAGCTTTCATGTCTGCTGGCCTGCCCTCGGCTTAGTTCACACGGCCGCCGGGCTGGAGAATGTTCCAGGCCGCGGTGCCGTGGCGGGTGCTCCTGTGCAAGTTTGTGTCTTGTCGGTAACACGTCTTCCAGGTGGAGGGGCTTGTGGCAGTGGGAAGGGCGGCTCGTCGGGCAGAACGCACGGCGAGAGTCGAGGCGGCGGTCGGGAAGGGTGCGGCTCCTGCAGCGCTCGATTTGCTGGAACTGGTCGAGTTCGCGTGGCACGACTGCTATGGCGACATCACGCCGAGCGAGAATGTGGTTGAGGACATCCTGACGTGCTCCCAGGGTGATCTCGCGCAGATGATCCGATTGGCCCGGCTGGCTGTCGAGGATTGGCGGGATCTACGGATGACCGCGGACGAGATCAGGTCCGCCGAGAACGGCCGCGGGACTGGTGGGCTCGCCTGCTGAGGTGTCATGTATTCCTGGGTGCGGTTGGTCCCGGTGTCACCGCGCGTGGTCGCCGGGTGCGTATCGGCTCCAGGTTCCTCCGGCTTCGGTGACCAGGCGGGTGGCTGTCTTGTCGTGGTAACCGAGGGCCTTCGCGATGACGGGGGCTGGGGCCTGGAGGACGAGTTGGCGGATCGCGGAGGTTCTGCCGCGCTGTGACGGGACGCCGATGTTCCGCAGGTGGGCTTGGAGGCTGACGGGATTCATCGGCTGTCCGGGCTGACGGCCGGGGAAGAGCCACTGTGAGCTTCTGCTGCTGGCGTAGGGGAGGTGCTGGCAGGACTGGACGTATGCCCGCATCAGGTCAGCGACGGGCTCCGGAAGCGGGGAGGGCGGGTCTCCCAGGCGGACGGTGACGGTGACTCCGTCGTCGGTCACGTCTTCGACAGTGAGGCGGACGATGCGGGTGACGGGTTGCGCGTAGAGGAGAACGAGCACGGCGGCGACCCGGGCCCGCAGGGGTAGGGAGTCGTCGTTGAGGGTCCGCCGGAGAATGGCTAGTCGGCTGTGCTGGTGCAGTGGCGCTTGGTCCTGGTTGATGACCTGGGGTGGCAGGGTGAGGTGGGGCATCCGGTTCGTCTTCATGCACCAGCGCAGGAACGTCTGGGCCGGGCGCCGGGTGGCCGGCTTCTCGGTGTGCCAGGCGTCGAGGTCGGCCTGCTGGCAGTGTTCGATGGTGCGGCCTCGGTCGGCGAGCCAGGCGAGGAAGGCGCCGGCCTGGGTGACCTCTTGTTTCGCCTGGCCGGTCTGGGAGCGTCCCAGAGGCCCCTTCTCCGCCTTGCTCCGCAGGCGCCGCATCTGGTGCCAGGTGGTGAAGCGCTGGAGATGCCGACGGTGTTCGGGGTCCTCGATGATGGCGAGCCGTTCGGTCAGCCACCGCTGATAGAGCATGAGTTGCCGGTCGACGCGTGGCAGCACGCCGCTGTCCATCAGCAGGTCACGCAGGTGAGCGACGGTTCGGCAGGGTGTTTCCTGGTGCAACTGGTCGTGGGTGAGCGGGATGGTGCCGGAGGCCAGGCCTCGGAGGAGGCGGACGACGTTGGGGTTGCGGAGCCAGATCAGGCGGCTCTTGGGCCGGTCTGTCTCCAGCAGGGCGGTGACCAGTGGTTGCAGTGAAGGAGCGACACGGCCGGTGCCGTCGTTGAGGAGTTGGCGGAGTGTGTCGGCGAGCGTGCAGCGTTCGCAGAGACGCCCGCCGAGGAGCAACCCCTCGAAGCCACAGCGGTCGCAGAAGAAGTCACGGACAATCCCCGCGCAGTCACGGCAGATCGGTGTGCCAGCGACGTCCTGGCCCGGCAACAGTCGGTCGGATCGGCAGCCGGGGCAGCAGCCGCGAACGCGCATCGCGCGTTCGTAGCAGGTCCGGCAGATCGGGCCGTCCGACCACTCGGCGGACTTCGAGGCTCGACGGCCGCAGCGTGCGCAGTCGCGGATCATCCACCGCTCGTACTCCTCCGGCGTCACCGCTCATCGCTCGGGCGTCAGCCGGACCCGTGTGGGCCGCCGGGCAGCGGGATTGATCGGCGCCTCTTCGCTGGCCGCGCGGCGGGCGGGGAGATTCTGAGCCGAGGTGGCGATCAGATCGGTGGGCGTGCAGTCGAGGATGTCGCAGAGGGTGGCCAGCACCGGCAGGGACAGCCGTTCCGGGGTGCCGGAGACCAGACGGTGAACCTGGGAGGAGGACAGCGTGATGCCGCGTTCGGTCAGGTGCGGCAGGAGCTCGGCGACGGTGAACATACCTCGGGCGGCCATCAGCTCTCGCAGGCGCCACCGATAGCTGATCTGGCGTGGCATCACGAGATCCTTCCCGGCCGCAGAGCGGCCTCGATGGTGGCGTCCAGGACGCGACGCAGGGAGCGGGTGCGGAAGTCGGAGGAAACACAGGTGTAGATCGCGGTGGTGGACGCGTGGTCATGGCCGACCTGCTGCTGGACGAACAGCGGGTCGTGGCCGTCCTCGATCAGATGGGTGATGTAGGACCGGCGCAGCGAGTGGAACTCCAGCGCAGAATCCAGGCCGAGGGCGTCACGGTAGGCGGAGAATCGGGAGTCCAGCCGCTGGACCCCGATCCGTGGGCCTCGCTCGGACGGCCAGAGGGCCCGGCTGCTCGAGTGCCGCATCCCAGGCCGGACCTCGCTGATCCATTCCTCGACGGTGCCGGGTGTCCAGTGCCAGACGGTCAGCACGCTGCGACGCTTGGGCGGCGAGCCCTTCTTGGCCTTGCCATAGCGGACCAGCAGGGTGCCGTACTCACCGAACTCTCGGCCCTCCGGATTGCGGCCGAAGTCCGTGAGATCCAGCATCCGGGTCTCGTTGCGTCGCAGGCCGTAGGCGTATGCGACCTTGAACAAAGCGGCGTCCCGGAAGGCCGGCAACCAGCCCTTGCGGCCCTTGCCGCGAACGCGCAGGACCTCCTCGTCAGCATGGTCGAAGAACGCTTCCAACTCGGGCCTGGTGAAGGCTCGGCGTTCGGGCTGGCCCTCGGCTTCATCGGCGTGCACTGCGGCGTTCCAGTCGTAGACCACCTGGACGGGGTGGGGCCCGAAGTGCCGCAGACACTCGTCACCCCACCCGTAGGCGGGGTTGGTCAGGAAGTCGCAGAACTGCCGTACCGAACCCTGGTAGTTGCGCAGGGTGGAGCGGACGCAGCCGTGCACGGCCCGCAGATCGGCCGACCACTCATCGACGTGCTGTGACGTCCACTGCCACGGCATAGCGTCGGAATGCCGGGTGAAGGACCGGACCGTGCGTTCCTGGTCATCGATGTATCCCGGCGAGAGATTCCGGGCCAGCTGCTGGTTGCGCCAGCCCTTGATCATCGCCTCGAAGACTTGCTCATCCGGCCGCAGCATCGGCAGACCGTCGATCAAGTGCAGTCGAGCAGACCCTGGAACGAGACCGTCCCCACCCATCCGCCATCACTCTCCGTCTATCGCATCTGACGCGAGAATTTCGCATCAGATGCGACTCGGGGGCGTCTTCGCAGTTCAATCGCTCGATGGAGTGAGGTTCGCAGACGTCCGCCGACGCGATCGCTACCGTTCTACCGAGGTCAACGGCCCTGGTGGGCCCACTTCTGTGCGGTCCCGGGGCCGCCTCCAGGACAGGTGTCGCCTATCCGCATCCAATGCAATTGGCGTCGGTAGGAACAACGGTACAGCGGTTGGCGCTGAGAACGATCATGGTTCGGGCGTGAGAGTGCTGACCCGATTCTCGTACTCGCGGCGGGCCTTGCGCTGGGCCAGTACCGCCGGGACGCCCTGGCCGAAGTCGAGCGGTTGGCAGCGGGCGAGGAACTGGCGGTGCACGGCGGGGACGGCGGTGACGCGCAGGGTGTAGCCCTGGCCGCGCCGTACGGTCGTCCCTTGATCGAGCGCAGCGCGCTCGACGTCGTCCAGGTCGGTGGCGCGGAGGAAGTCGGCGACCTTGCCGGGCATGTCGAGGGTGACCGGCAGCTCCGGAGCCGGGACGTCTTCCTCGGCGGCGGTGTGGTCGGGTAGGAGGTCGGCGACGGCGGTGCGGATGGCGCCGCGGCTGACGCGGTGGTCGCGGGCGAGGGCGGCGATGGAGCGGCCCTCCAGGTACGCCTTGCGCACGGCTGCGGTCGCCCCGGCCGCGATGGCGGGGCGGCGACCGCCCTTGTTGCCCTTGGCCTCGGCGGCGCGCAGTCCGTCGTAGGTCAGCTCGCGCTGGAGTTCGCCAGCGGCGGCGAGGGTCTGCACCATGAACTTCACGGCCCCGGAGTCCTAGCTCAGACACCGGGGAGCAAGTAACCCGCCGGTAGCTTTCAGGGCTTCGCGGCCGTGGTCTTCTTGGGCTGGCGGGGCACGGTCTTCGTCTTGTCGAGGTGGCCATACACCGTCGACCGGGGCACGCCGAACATGTCGGCGATCTGCTGGACGGCCACGATCAGCTCGCGCTGGAGCTCGGCGAGCACGGACAGCATTCCGAGACCCCGGCCCGTTCGAAGATGGCGGTCGACCGGCTGATCGCGCGCAGGGAGGTGCACCTGCGGGAGAAGACCCTGTGGCGGATGCTCTACGAGACCGCCGGGCGGTTCGAGGAGATCCTGGGCGTCAACATCGAGGAGCTGGACGTCGCCGGGCGTCGTTGCCTGGTCAAGGCCAAGGGTGCCCGGACCAAGGCCCGCCGCCGGGGCCAGTCACGCGAGGACTACGTGCTGGAGCCCGTGTACTGGGATGCCGGCACCGCCCGGCTGCTGCCCCGGCTGCTCAAGGGCCGCACCCGCGGGCCGGTGTTTGTCACCCACCGCCGCCCGGGGCCGGGCAAGGTCGTCAGCTCCCGCGACGTATGCCCGGACACCGGGCTGGCCCGGCTTTCGTACGGGCAGGCCCGCGCCCTGCTCGACGAGCACACCGCCCTGCGCGGACCGGGTACGGGCTGGGACCTGCACGAGTACCGCCATTCCGCCCTGACCCACCTCGGCGAGCAGGGTGACTCGCTGTTGATGCTGATGGCGAAGTCCCGGCACAAGAAGCCGGAGAACGTCCGCCGTTACTTCAAGCCCTCCCCCGAGGCGATCTCCGAGCTGACCAGCCTGCTCGCCCCCGGCGACGCCCGCCGTTGACCGCCTGCGCCGGGCAGGGTAGGGCTGGCCCGGCAGGGGCGGGGCGTTCAACGCGGAATCACCCAGCCCGGTGCCCAGGTCCCGGCGGCGTCGTGGCCGGCCGTCGTGGCGGCGAGGTGGGTGCGGAGAGTGGCCAGCGCTGGGTGGGGGTTGTCGCGGTGCCAGAGGAGCGAGTGCGGGTAGACGGGCGTCGGGTCGGTCACCGGGATGCGGCGCAGGCCGTGGCCGGCGGGCCAGATGAGGCGGGTGGGCTCGCCCATGAAGGTGGCCAGGGCCGGTGTGTCGGCGATGGTGTCGAGGAGAGCATCGGAGCCGAAGTTGGGGCCGGTGGCCTCGATGGTGAGGCCGTACTCGGCGATGAGGTCGTCGTAGTAGGCGGCCCACTCGGTGCCGGGGGCGATGCCGGGCATCCAGATCCGGTGTCCGACGAGTTGGGCGAGGGGCACCGACTGGGCGCCTGCCAGTGCGTGGGCGGGGCCGGTGAGGAGCTGGAGCGGCTCGTCGAGCACCCGGACGGAGGCGATGTCCTCGGGAAGGGGTCGGCCGGGCGCGGCGACGGCGCGGAAGGACGCGTCGATCGCACCGGAGCGAATGGCAGTGACGGCCGTGTCGATGTCGAACAGCATCATCACGTCTAGGTCGATCTCGGGGTGTGCCCGGTGGAAGCCGCGCATCAGGCCCGACTGCGCGCTGCGCGAGGCGAGCACGTCGACGCGCAGCGGACGGCGGCCGGGGCGCACGGACGCGCCCGCGCGCTCGGCGACGCGCAGCAGCTCGCGTGCGTGGGGCAGGAACGCCTGCCCATCGATGGTGAGCTCAGCGCCGCGTGCGGCACGGGTGAACAGCCGCACGCCGAGCATGCGCTCCAGCGTGGCGATGCGTTTGGAGACGGCCTGCTGGGTGATCGACAGGTCGGCGGCGGCTTTCTGGAACTGGCCCGCTTCCGCGACGGCGACGAAGGTACGTACTGCTTCGAGATCCACGCCGACCCACCTTAGTGAACAACTGATTGTTGTGGATTGCTGGCGGGTCAGTTGTTTGACCTGCTGTTGTCCTGCCCGCTTATCTCTCATCGGTCAACGTCAGTTTGTTCGGGTGGGACCTCAACGGGAGTGCGCTGAGCATGGTGGGCAGGAGACGGTTGGGCCGGCAGTTCGGCTGGCTGTGGGCGTCATATGCGGTGAGCGCATATGGGTCCGGTCTGGGGTTCGGGGCGTTGCCACTGATCGCTGTGCTGGTGCTGCATGCCGGACCCGCTGAGGTGTCTGCGCTGTCCGCGGTGGGGCCTGCGGTGGGTGCGCTGATCGCGGCGCGGCTCGCGCCGTGGGTGGAGTTCCGGCGCAAGCGCCCGGTCATGATCATGATGGACCTGGCCCGGTTTGCGGCCATGGCGACGATCCCCGTCGCCTACGCCTTCGGATGGCTCAGTTTCGTCCAACTGCTCGTGGTCTCGGCCGTGGTCGCCGCAGCCAAGATCGCCTTCAACTCAGCCAGCGGCGCCTACCTCAAGGCCCTCGTCCGACCGGATGACCTGCTCGTCGCCAACGCACGGTTCGAGTCCACGAACTGGAGCTCCATCGCGGTGGGGCCACCGCTTGGCGGGGCGGCGATCGGCCTGTTCGGGCCGGTCACGACCGTGGTGGCCGACGCGCTCAGCTACCTGCTCTCCGCGTTGGGCATCACCGCGATCCGCGGCCGGGAAGAAGCAGCGCGAACGACCGACAAGGGCCCGGTCCGGGCGGGCGCACTGCTCGACGGCTGGCGACACCTCATGGGGCACCCCGGTTTGCGGGCGCTCTACCTCAACAACATGCTCGTCGGCGGTCTGATCATGGCCACCGAGCCCCTGCTGGCCGTGCTCCTGCTTCGCCAGCTCGGGTTCCCGCCCTGGCAGTACGGCCTCGCCTTCGCCGCGCCCTGTGTCGGCGGACTCATCGGCTCCCGGCTGGCCCGCCGTGTCGTGGTCCGCTACGGCCAGCACGCGGTCTTCCGGACCGTCGGCACCCTGCGCGCCATCTGGCTGATCGGTCTGGCCTTTGTCCGTCCCGGCGTCGTCGGTCTCGTCACTGTGATGGCCGTCGAGCTGGCCATCATCATCAACATGAGCCTGTACAGCCCGGTGCTCGCCACCTACCGGCTCGAACACACCCCCAGGCATCTCGTGGCCCGCACCCTGTCGGCCTGGTCGATCGGCCAGCAGACCTCCATCGCCGTCCTCACCGCACTCGCCGGGCTGCTCGCCGACGTCACCAGCACACGCACCGCTCTCACGGTCGCGGGACTGCTCATCCTGACCACCCCGCTCCTGCTTCCCCGACAGGACCAGACGTCGCAGCACGAGCCGGAACTGTCCCGCAGCCACTCATGAGGCACCACCAGAAACCTCCGCGCCCTCCGGCGGGCCGAGGCCGGCCGGAACGGCAACGCCTCTCCCTGGCCAACGGTGATAGCCGGCCACAGCGCCCTGGAATGTCTCCTGGCATGTGTGCTTCTCTTCGGCGTCACCACGATAGTCCGATGGGTGATCGGCCCATCCGTCATTTCCGATCAGGTCAAGCAGATTCACCTTCAACTGTTGATCGTCTGCGCGGCCGTCGGGGTGCTCACCGCCGAGTCCCCGACCGCCTACGCCCTGCTGCAGCCCGGAGCGGGCTGGACGGCGCCCGACTTGTTCGTGGCCGAGGCCGCCGGCATGGGCGTCATCGTGTTTCTCGTCGGGTACTTTCTCCGGAGTGCTCACCTGGCGCCCCTGGTCCCCTGGCTGGTCGGACTGCTGATCGGTGGAGCGACAACCCTGCTGGGCACCACCACGGGAGGCTGCGTCAACCCCGCACGCCAGTTCGGACCGGCCGTGGTCTCCGGGCTGCTCTCGTCCATGTGGGTGTACCTGCCCGCTCCGGTCGTGGGAGCTCTCGTCACGGCCCTCACCCTGGACCGGGTGAACAAGCACCGCACCTGACGCATCGGCTGTGCGGCACCGACGAAAGCGGTGCCCCCTTGAAAGAACCCAGATGAGTCGCCCGCACAGGAGGTGTGCCGGCAGATGCCGACAGCAGACCGGACCCGGCTCACGCGACTCCGGGAGTGGCTGTGCGTGCACGATCCGGAGTTCGCGGCGACACGCCGGGCCGGGCGTACCGCGCTTGTGATGCCCGCACTTTTCGCGCTGTGCTCTCACGTCATTCAGGCGCAAACGATAGCGACGTACTCCGCGTTCGGATCATTCTCCATGTTGCTGCTGGTCGACTTCACCGGTCCAATGGTGCAGCGGCTCCGGGCACACGTTGGCCTGGCGGCGGCGTGGGCCCTGCTGATCTGTCTCGGCACGCTGGTGGGCCGGACTACCTGGCTCGCGGTCGCCGTCATGGTGGTGATCGGCTTCCTGATCCTCTTCTCGGGTGTCGTCAGCTCGGTGCTTGCGGGTTCGACGACCGCCCTGCTCCTGGCGTTCGTCCTCCCGGTGACCACGCCGGCGCCGCTGTCGGAGCTGCCGGGCAGGCTGGCAGGCGCGGGCCTTGCCGCGCTGGCCGCCACGCTCGCGATCTCCCTCCTGTGGCCCCGGCCGGTCGCCGACCCACTCAGCGCGCCCGCCGCCCGGGCATGCCGCGCGGCAGCGGCGCAACTGCGCGCCGACGCTTCCCGGTCGGCCGGCGAACCGAATGCCCCGACGCCCGAGGAGGGCGAGGAAATCGCCGGCCAGGCCGCCGCCTCGGCGACCGATCTACGCACTGCCTTCGACGCGACTCCCTACCGGCCCACCGGACTGTCCACCAGTTCCCGCGCGCTCGTGCGCCTGGTCGACGAGCTCACCTGGCTCACCGCCGCCCTGACCGCACACCGGCACGCGACCGATGTCTTCGCGTGCGATCCCGAGACCCACGCCGTGCTGGGGACCGCCGCCACGGCCCTTGAGCAGGCAGCCGGCCTGCTGGAGGACCCGCACGCTCCGCTCAACCCGCTCCCGGCAGCCTCAGCCGACCTCAGAAAGGCCCTGGAGAGTCTCGAGCGCAGCGCCACCCTCCGTCTGCCCGTCGTCCGGCGCCCCGGAACCGAAGTGGATACTCGCGCCTTCATCGAGAGTTTGGACATGCCCTTCCGCGTCCAGAAGCTGGGATTCGCGACCCTTCAGATCGCGGCGAACGTACGCCTCGCCGTTGCGGCCGAACAGCGCAGTTGGCGTGAACGGCTGCTCGGCTACGAACCCGGCTCCGTCACCGAACCGCTTGCCGCTGCCCGCGAGCGGGCAGAGGCCCATCTCCAGCCTCACTCGGTCTGGCTGCACAACAGCCTGAGGGGCGCGCTCGGTCTCGGCATCGCCGTCGCCCTGGCGAGCCTGACTAGTGTCCAGCACTCGTTCTGGATCCTGCTCGGCACCCTGTCGGTTCTTCGCTCGAACGCGCTCAACACCGGGCAGAACGCGGTACGCGCCCTTGGTGGCACGATCGTGGGCTCACTCGCCGGCGCCGGGGTGCTCCGCCTGATCGGTCACCACGGCACCGCGCTCTGGTTCTTACTTCCCCTCGCCGTCCTCGTCGCCGGAATCGCCCCTACCGCGATCTCCTTCGCAGCCGGTCAGGCGGCTTTCACCGTCATGCTCGTCATCCTGTTCAACATCGGCCAGGACCCCGACTGGCACATCGCGCTGCTGCGCCTGCAGGACATCGCCATCGGCTGCGGAGTGAGCATGCTGGTGGGCATCTTCTTCTGGCCCCGCGGGGCAGCGGCCGCCGTCGACCGGGCTCTCGCCGCCGCGTACGCCGAAAGCGCCCACTACCTGGCCGGCGCGGTCGAGTACGCGGTCGGCAGGTGCGGCAATCGCCCCCCGGTCGCAGGGTCGCCGCTGAAGGAGGAGCGCCAGGCGGCCGCAGCCGCTCGGCGGCTGGATGACGCATTCCGCAGTTACCTTGCCGAGCGCGGCCCCAAGCCCGTTCGCCTGGCCGACCTGACCACCCTGGTGACCGGCATCGTCGGACTGCGCCTAGCAGCGGAGGCCGTGCTGGGGCTGTGGCAGCGCGCCGGCGCACAGTCCACCGGAACGGACCGTGCTGACGCCCGTCTGGTCCTGCTCACCATCTCCGACCGTGTGACCGGCTGGTACCGGGATCTGGCCGCATGCCTGGAGCACCGGGACTCGGTCCCCGACCCGCTTCCGCGCAACCCCGATGACGAGGCTTGCCTGGTCGAGTCCGTCGGTCGAGATCTTTGCGACGACCGTCGGCAGGCTGCCGACACGGCAGTCCGCATCATCTGGACCGCCGATCATCTCGACACCGCTCGCCGCCTCCAGCCCGGCCTCACAGCGGCAGCAAGGAGCCGACGGCGCTGACTCCGCGCCTGCGAGAAGCCCTCCGGCGAAGATGCCGATGTCGCCGGACTTAGAGGAGGACTTCCTGCGGCAGCGTTCGACGACCAGGGAGACGCTCAAGGGCGTCGGGAAGCTGGAGCGCGGCGACCTGCTGGCGGCGCTGCGGCACGTGGCCCGGCAGCCGGAGTCAACGCTGTTGCGCCTACCGGGCCTTCCATCCGGGTGGAGAGGCGCAGGTCGCCTGGTGATGGCGCCCATCGCCATGCCGATGCCGCCGATGGTCGACCCGACTGACAGCCGCCCGCCGAGGGTTCCGGACAAAGGCGTCCAATTGCCGTAACGCGGTGCAGCTGTCATGCCCGTGCGCGGGTATCGCTCTCAGGAAATGATCCCCTGCGTAGGAGTCACTGTGACGGGAGACGTCGGCGCTTCCAAAGACGCGCCTAGTGATCCTTTCGGTACGGCGGACGCCGCCACCGCCACCACCGATGAGCAGGGCATCGTGACCGGGTGGAGTGAGGGAGCGCGGCGTCTGCTCGGCTACCGGCCCGAGGAGGTCGTGGGGCGTTCGGCCCTCGACCTTCTCGCCGAGGATGTCCAGGCTCTCGGGGAGCCCCTGTTCGGACGGCAGAGCTGGAGCGGCCAGGTGGCGGTGCGGCATCGGGACGGCCGCCGTGTGGCGGGTGAGTTGCTCGCATATCACCGGGTCGTGCCGGACAGTGCCGACTGGCTCCTTGTGTGGCGGACGGGCCCGGAGCCGCGCCGATCACCGGACGACATCCCGGTCGAGTGGTGCTTCGACCAGTCACCGTGCATTCTGGCGATCTTCGACACGGATCTGCGGTACGTGCGGACGAACGCCGACGAGGAACGCGCGGTCGCTCTCACCGAGGAGCATCTGCGCGGGATGCGCGTGACGGAGATGGTGCCCCACCCGGAGTCCGAGAAGGTCGCCCATGCCATGCGCCGCGTGCTGGAGACCGATGAGCGGCAGCACCTGGAGATCTACCTGCGCGTCCCGGGCGAGAGCCGTGAGCACGCATGGTCGATTCATCTCGCACCGCTGAAAGACCCGGCCGGCCGCCTGCGCGGGGTGTCTTTCGCGGCGCACGACACCACCGACCAGTACGAGTCCCGGAAGCGGCTGCTGCTTCTCAACGAGGCCGGTACCCAGATCGGTACGAGCCTGGACATGACTCTCACCGCCCAGCAGTTGGCCGACCTGGCCGTTCCCCGGCTTGCGGATTTCGCCGACGTGGATCTGCTGACCAGTCTCGACGGCGGCGGTGAGCCGCCGCCCGGCCCGGTGACGGGCCCGGTCACCATGCGCCGTACCGCCCAGCGGTCCGTCCTTCAGGGAACGCCTGAGTCCGCGATCGGTCTGGGCGAGGCGGTCACTCATGCCGCCGCCTCCCCTCTGGCCGAGTCGTTGGCGGGGCGCCCGGCAAGATACCAGTGGACCGATCCTGCCCTGATCCGCTGGGCGGAGCACGAGCCGGCCCAGGCCGCCCGGCTCCGCGACATGGGAGCCCATTCGGTGATGGTGGTGCCGCTGCAGGCCCGCGGCGCCACACTCGGGGTGGCCCTCTTCGTCCGTCATCGGCGCGCGGACCCCTTCGAACACGACGACCTGCTGCTGGCGGAGGAGATCACCGCCCGAACGGCCGTATGCATCGACAACGCCCGCCGCTACACACGCGAGCGCATGACCGCCGTGACCCTGCAGCGCAGTCTGCTGCCCCAGCGGTTGGCCGAGCAGACAGCGGTCGAAGTCGCCCACCGCTATCTGTTCGCCGATGCTCAGGCCGGGATCGGCGGCGACTGGTTCGACGTCATCCCGATCTCCGGTGCCCGGGTCGCCCTGGTCGTCGGCGACGTCGTCGGCCGTGGCATTCAGGCGTCGGCCACCATGGGTCGGCTGCGCGCCGCCGTGCGTACCCTCGCCGACATCGATCTCCCACCCGACGAACTGCTCACCCACCTGGACGACGTCGTCATCCGCCTGTCCGCGGAAGCCACCGGTGACTCCGGCCCCCAACCCCAGGGAGAGGTCGGTGCCACGTGTCTCTACGCGGTCTACGACCCGGTCTCCCGCCGCTGCACCCTCGCCCGCGCCGGACATTTCCCGCCCGCGGTGCTCGGCCCGGACGGCGCCGTGGAGTTCCTCGACCTCCCCGCCGGCCCGCCTCTCGGCCTGGGCGGCTTTCCCTTCGAGGCGGCCGAGGTCGAACTGCCCGAAGGCAGCGTTCTGGCCCTCTACACCGACGGCCTCATCGAGGGCCGTCACCGCGACGCCGGGGAGGGGCTCGACGCGTTACGCCAAGCCCTGGCCCAGCCTGCCGGTTCTCTACAGACCGTCTGCGACGCCGTCGTCGACGCGGTGCTCCCCGATCGCTCCGACGACGACGTCGCGCTGCTCCTGGCCCGCACCCGCGCTCTCCGGGCCGACCAGGTCGCCACTTGGGACGTGGTGCCCGAACCGACGGCCGTCGCCGAGGTCCGCAAGAGCGCCCTCGACCAGTTGGCCGCCTGGGAACTGGAGGACTACGCGTTCGTCGCCGAACTGGTGGTGAGCGAACTGGTCACCAACGCGATCCGATACGGCCGGCCGCCCATCCGGGTGCGGCTCATCCGCGACCGCAGCCTCATCTTCGAGGTCCGCGACGAGAGCAGCACAGCGCCGCACCTCCGGCGCGCTCGGGTGTTCGACGAGGGCGGACGCGGCCTGCTCCTCGTCGCCCAGCTGACCCAGCGCTGGGGAACCCGGTACGCCCGGCACGGCAAGACCATCTGGGCCGAGCTGGACCTTCCCAGCCCATCTTGAGAGTTCCAGCCCTGGCACGGCTGCGCCGCTTCCCGGCCCTGCGGCGCGTGGCAGGCCGCGAGGACGACCCGCCGCCGGCTGGGCACGGTGCGGTGCACCAGGTGTCGTTCTTCACCGAGGCCGGCAACGGGTTCGCCGGGCCACTCAGCCGGTGGTGACGATTCAGAGGCTGGGAGCAGTCACTCCCTGGATCCTGCGTTCGGTCTCGCGGTGGCGGCGGAGGGTCTCGTCGAGTCCGGTGATGCGGGGTTCTCCGTCCTCGACCAGGAAGCGGCCGCCCACGACGGTGTGCCAGGCCCAGGTGGGGCCGCAGTTGAACAGGGCGGTGACGGGGTCGGCCAGGGCCCCGGCGTAGGGAAGGGTGTCCATGCGCCACACGGCCAGGTCCCCGCAGGCTGCGTGACGCAGAACGCCGACCTCTCCCTCGCGGCCGATGGCACGGGCGCCGCCGCGGGTGGCCATCCACAGGGCCTCACGGGCCGGCATGGCATCGGCCGTACCACCCCGCAGGCGGGCCAGCAGCATGGCCGTCTTGGTCTCCATCCACAGGGACTGGTGGTCGGCGGCGGTGGCGCCGTCGCAGCCGATGCCGACGGCGATGCCCGCGTCGAGCATCTCGCGTACGGGAGTGGGGCCGCCGGGCAGGCCGCCGCCGATGACGGTGGAACTCGGGCAGTGGGAGACGCCGACGCCGCGCTCGGCGAGCAGAGCCATCTCGGCCGTGGAGGGGTAGACGACGTGGGCGCACCAGGTGCGCTCGGTGAGCCAGCCGAGGGAGTCGAGGACTTCCAGGGGTCGGCGCTCGTAGCGGGCTGTGACGAACGCGTGTTCTTCGGGGTCGTCGGCGACGTGGGTGTGGAGGCGAACGGCGAGACGGTCGGCGAGCTCGGCCGTCCTGGTCATCGTGGAGGGGGTGCAGCTGAGCAGGTTCGTGGGCCCGAAGGCGACGCGGACCATCGCGGACGGAGCGGGGTCGTGGTGCCGGGCGAACAGTCGTTCGCAGTCCGCGAGGTATGCGTCCTCGTCCTCGGCGAGGTGGTCGGGACAGATGCCGCCGTTCTGCTCCCCCATGGTCATCGTGCCGCGGACGGCGGTGAACCGCATGCCCAGCCGGGCGGCTTCGTCGATCTGGGCGTCGAGGAGCCCGGGCCTCGGGTGGAGGTAGAGGTGGTCGACCGTCGTGGTGCATCCGGACCAGGCGAGTTCGGCCATACCGACGGCGGTGGACAGCCGGACGGCCTCTTCGTCCAGTTGCGACCACATCCCGAAGTAGTGCCAGAACCAGGCCTCCAGGCTGCCGTCCAGGTCCGGCCGGTCTCCGGATCGGGTGAGGTTCTGGTACAGGTGCTGGTGGGAGTTGACCAGTCCGGGGGTGACCAGACAGCCGCCGGCGTCGACGGCCTTCAGGGCAGGAGGCGGCGGGTCGGCAGCGGTTCCCAGGCCGGTGATCAGACCGCCGGTGACGGCGACCCAGCCTCCGGGCAGGTCGCCGAGGGCTTCGTCCATGGTGACGACCAGGTCGGCGTCGCGGATCAGCAGATCGGCGGCGGTCACGCCTCAGCCTCCGGATAGTCGTCGAGGATGGCGAGCGCGGCGGCGGTCGCGGCGACCGGGTCTCCGGCGCGCACGGCTTCGAACAGCGACGTGTGGAACGGGTCGTCACCGGCGTCGTCCATGCACTGGTTGGCCTTGACGGTCTCCCACAGTGCGTCGCTCATGTTGCGGTAGAGGTCGCTGAGCAGTTGGTTGTGGGACGCCTCGGCGATGCGCAGGTGGAAGTCGACATCGGCGTCGGTGAACGCGTCCACGTCCCCGGCCCGTCCGGCGGCCTCCCTGCGTTCCATGGCTTCGCGGAGCGAGGCGAGGTCGTCATCGGTGCGCATGGTGGCGGCGAGGCGGGCGGCGACGATGTCCAGGCCGCGGCGGACTTCCAGGATGTCGGCGGTCCTGGCCCGGTCGAAGTGCCGGCGCAGCGCGACCTGGCTCTCGTCGGTGGCGGTGACGTAGGTGCCGTCGCCCTGCCGGGTGGTGAGCAGCCCCGCGTGGACGAGCACCCGGACCGCCTCGCGGATGGAGAGCCGGCTCACGCCCAGGGTTTCGGCGAGCTTGTCCTCCGGCGGTATCCGGTCGCCGACCTGCCATGTGCCCCGCGCGAGCTCGCCGCGCATCTCGTTGATCACGGTGTCGACGATCGACACCCGTCCGACGCGTTTCATGCACCCTCTTCCCAGTCATCTGATGACTTGATAACCATATGACCCTCCGAGGATGGAGATCCAGCCCTTCCACCGACTCGAAGGGGGTCGGTCGTTGGCATGCCCCACGCCCTGTTCACCCATATACGTCCCCATGGCGGCGATCCTCACGACGTCCTGGTGACCGACGGCCGCATCGCGGCCATCGATCCCGCGACCCGGCCCGGGGACTGTGCCGTCGTCGACGGGGGCGGCGCTCTCGCCCTGCCGTCCCCCGTCGACGCACACATCCATCCCGACAAGTCGGCCTGGGGCCGGCCGTGGCTGAGCCGGAAACCCGCCGGCACGCTGCGCGAGTTGATCGCGGACGACGTCGCCGCTCAGCGCGCCATGACCTCTCCGGTGCGCGAGCGCGCCGGCGCCCTGATCGCCCGGGCCGTCGGCCGCGGCACCAGGGCGATGCGCGCGCACGCCGATGTCGCACCGGTCCACGGCCTCTCCCACGTGCACGGCATCCGCGCCGCCGCCGCTCCGTTCGCGACGGCGATGGACCTGCAGGTGGTGGCCTTCCCCCAGCTCGGCCTCCTCACCGAGCCCGGCACCGCCGACCTGCTGGAGCAGGCGGTCAAGGAGGGCGCCGACATCGTCGGCGGCCTGGATCCGGTCGGCATCGACGGTGATCTGGATGGGCATCTGGACGTGCTGTTCGGCATCGCCGAGCGCACCGGCGCGCCCATCGACATCCATCTGCACGACCGCGACCGTGCGGGCCTTCAGCAGATCGCGGAGATCACCCGCCGTACCCGGGCCGCGGGCATGCAGGGCAAGGTCACGATCAGCCACGCGTTCTGCCTGTCCGACTGCGGCCCCGGGGAACTGGAGCGCACCGCCGAGCTGCTGGCCGACGCGGACGTGGCGGTGACCACGTGCGCGCTGGGCGCCGAGCCGGTCGTGCCCTTCCGGCCGCTGGTGGCTCGGGGCGTGCGGGTGGGCGCCGGTTCGGACGGAGTGCGGGATGCATGGACCCCGTTCGGCGACGGCGACATGTTCACCCGTGCGCACCTGCTCGCGTACCGCACCGACGCCCGTACCGACGAGGATCTGGCGGCGTGCTACGCCGTGGCGGCGCACGGCGGCGCGGACGTCATGGGCCTGGAACGGTCCGACCTGCGCATCGGCGACCCCGCCGACTTCGTCCTGCTGGCCGGGGAGTCCGTCGCCCAGGTCCTCGTCGACCGGCCGTTGCCCTCGATGGTCGTCCGGGCCGGGAACGTGATCGCCCGTGACGGACGGCTCGAAGGGAGCCTTCGGTGAAGCGCCGCCGGCCGGCCCTGCTCACCGGCGGACTCGCACTCACCCTGACCGCCTGCGGCACCACGGCGCTGGGAGGGGCGCAGCTGGCCCACACGGCGGCGAACCTCGCCACCACCACGGCGGCGGCCGCCCACGGCGTGGACCGGATCACCTGGAACCTGCCGTACGAGCCGCAGACGCTCGACCCGATCCGCTCCTTCAACTACGCCGAGAACACCGCGCTGGCGAACATGTGCGAGAGCCTGATGCGGCTCACTCCCGATCTGAAGATCCGCCCCGGTCTGGCCGAGAAGGCCGAGAATCCGACCCCGACCCGGTGGGTCTACACGCTGCGCAGGGACGTCAGGTTCTGGGACGGCAACCCGATGACCGCCGACGACGTGGCGGCCTCCCTCAACCGCCACCTCGACCCGGCGCTCGGCACCTGGTGGAGCGACTACTTCCAGACCGTCGCCTCGATCAAGGCCACCGGGCGGTACCGGGTCACGGTGGACCTCAAGCAGCCCGACGTGCTCTTCAACCAGGCCATGGCCACCGCTGCCGGGGCGGTCGTGGAGAAGTCGTTCCTGGACAAGGCCGACAGGAACCTGGGCTCTCCCACAGGCGGCCTCATGTGCACCGGACCCTTCGAGTTCGCCAGCTGGAAACCCGGCGACTCGCTGCGGCTGACCCGCAACGACCACTACTGGAACAGCGAACTGAAGGCGAAATCACGGACCTTGTTGTTCCGTTTCATCGCCGACGAGACCACCGCGGTCAACGCCCTGCGATCCGGCGAGGTCGACGGGCAGTACTTCTACCTCCCCCCTGCCGGGCTCAGCCAACTGCGCGACTCCCGCGCCGGATCGGTCACACTGGGCCGCTCCCTCACCTTCTGGGCCCTGCTCGGTGCCGCCAGGTCCGGGCCGTACGCCGACCCGCGCGTGCGCCAGGCGCTCTCGGCCGCTCTCGACCGCCCCGGCATCGCCCGGGTGATCTTCCAGGGGGCCGCCGCCCCGGAAAGAGCGTTGGCCAACTCCGACTACTGGGGCTACGCCGCCGGCACCTTCCGCGCCGCACACGGCGCTCTGCCCGAGGCGAGCCCCGACCTGACCCGCGCCCGGCGGCTCCTGCGCGCCGCCGGCAAGCCGTCCCGGCCCCTCACCATCGGCATCCAGGGCAGTTCCGCGGTGCACGAACAGACGGCGAGCATCATCAAGGCCGCCGGCGAGGACATCGGGATCCCCGTCAAGATCAAGGTCATCCCGGTCGAGCAGTACGGCAACCTCTACAGCGACGCCAAGGCCCGTGAGGGCATCGACGCCTTCCTCAGCACCTGGTACGGCAACATGCCCGATCCACTCGACGTCTACCGGGTCTTCACCAAGGGCGGCCGGTCCAACTTCGACGACTACGCGTCCGTGGACGGCGCCGTCAAACAGGCACAGGCCGCCTACGACCCGCGACAGCGGGCCGCACTGGTCAGCAAGCTCCAGGCCACGGTCAGCCGAGACGATCCCTGGACCCCCATCACCTCCCTCCCCGTCATCCTCTACATGAACAAGCGGATCACCGGAGCGGTCGCCTCGTTCTCCTACCTGTACTACCCCTGGGCCGTCGGGATCGGTGCGCGATGAGGTGGCCGATATTCCTGGCGAGGCGGCTGGCCGCGCTCGCGGCGGTCCTCCTCGTGGCCTCGTTCCTGGTGTACGGACTGCTCTACACGGTCCCCGGCGGTCCGATGTCGTTCCTGCTGGGCAATCGCAGCGGCACACCCGAGCAGATCGCGGCGATCCGCCACCAGTACCACCTCGACCAGCCGTTCCTGGTCCGCTACTTCAGCTGGCTGGGCGACGCGCTGCACGGTGACTTCGGTCAGTCCCTGGTCTACCGCCAGGACGTGTCCGACCTGATGTCCACCCGGCTGACGACGACGGGGCTGCTCGTGCTGTACGCCACGGGCATCATCGTCGTCGCGGGCGTCGCCCTCGGCCTGCTCGGAGCGC
Source organism: Streptomyces carpinensis (assembly GCF_002154505.1). Classification (GTDB taxonomy): domain Bacteria; phylum Actinomycetota; class Actinomycetes; order Streptomycetales; family Streptomycetaceae; genus Streptomyces; species Streptomyces carpinensis. Next base: position 98,997 of record NZ_MUBM01000007.1, read on the forward strand.
TGCGACGGGGCCCGGTCGACACGGTCGTCTCCGCCGTGAACAGCGTCTTCCTCGCCACTCCCCCCTTCGTCGTGGGCGTGGTGCTGGTCGTCGTCTTCGCCCTCGGCCTGGGGTGGTTCCCGGTCTTCGGCCCTGGAACGGGCTTCGGGGACCGGCTCTATCACCTGACCCTGCCCGCGATCGCGCTCAGTCTCGGCAGCGTCGGCTTCCTGGCCCGCATCACCCGCGCCTCGGTGGGCGAGGAGTTGGGCCGCGAACACGTGGAGACCGCGCGCAGCCGGGGACTTCCCGAATCTCACATCGTGCGGCGGCACGTGCTGCGCAACGCCTCGATCCCGGTCGTGACCGTCACGGGCCTGACCGTGGCCGGCCTGATCGCGGGCTCCGTGGTCGTGGAGAACATCTTCGCGCTGGACGGGCTCGGTTCGCTCCTGGTGCGGGCCATTCTCCAGCGGGACTTCGCCGTGGTGCAGGGCGTCGTCCTCGTCCTGGTCACCGCTTTCGTCATCGTCAACCTGGTGGTCGACCTGTGCTACTCGCTCATCGACCCCCGTCTGTCTCCCGGGGAGGCGGCATGAGGACACGCCTGGGCCCGACGGGCCTGGCCGCGGTCGCACTGCTGGCGGTCATCGCCGTGGTCAGCACCTGTGCACCGCTGCTGGCGCCCTACGATCCGGACCGGCCCGACCTCTTGAACGCACTGGCCGGGAGCACCGGCAGCCACCTGCTCGGTGGTGACGCGCTCGGCCGGGACATCCTGTCGCGGCTGATGTTCGGGGCCCGCACCACGCTCCTGGGACCGCTGATCACCATCGCGCTGTCCACGGTGGTGGGGACCGCACTCGCGATCACCGCCGCCTGGTCCGGAGGCCGGGTCGACGCCGTCATCTCCCGGCTGCTCGACGTCCTGTTCGCCGTCCCCGGCATCGTGTTCGCCCTGGTGACCGTGGCCGTACTCGGTCCCGGTATGACCGGAGTGGTCATCGGCCTCTCCGTGGCGTACATGCCCTATGTGGCCCGCGTCGTCCGCAGCGCGGCGCTGCGTGAGCGCAACCTGCCCTACGTCGCCGCCGCCTGGCTCCAGGGCAGGTCGGCCGTGGCCATCTGCTGGCGGCATCTGCTGCCCAACCTGCGCCCGCTGATCGTGGCCCAGTCCGTGTCGGCGTTCGGTTTCGCGATCATCGACCTGGCCGCGATCTCGTTCCTCGGACTCGGTGTGCAGCCGCCCTCCGCCGACTGGGGCCTGATGGTCAAGAGCGGACTGGACGGCGCGATGCGCGGCCGGCCGATGGAGGCCATCAGCGCGGGCGTACTGATCGTGGTCGTGGTGGTCGCGGTGACGGCGCTCGGCGACCGGCTGGGCAGTCGGCAGGGAGGTGCGCGATGAGCGAGGACCTGCTGGTCCTGGACCGGCTGCGGCTCGAGGTGCCGGCCGGCCGCAGACAGTGGCGGACACTCGTCGACGACGTCAGCCTCACCGTCGCCCCGGGCGAAGCCGTCGGCCTCGTCGGCGAATCCGGCTCGGGCAAGTCGATGACCGCGCGGTCCGTCCTTCGACTGACCCCACCCGGCGCACGGCTGGGCGGCCGGATCTCCTTCGACGACACCTCGGTCCTGGAGCTGGGCACGCGCGAGTTGCGCGCCCTGCGGGCGCGGCGCATCGCGATGATCTTCCAGGAGCCCCGGGCACACATCAACCCCGTCCGCAGCATCGGTGACTTCCTCACCGAAGCGCAGATCACCAATCTGTCGGCCTCCCCGAAACAGGCGCACGCCAAGGCCGTGCGGCTCCTCGCCGACGTCGGCATCACCGACGGCGAGCGACGGATGCGGCAGCATCCGCACGAGCTGTCCGGCGGGCTGCTGCAGCGCGTCATGATCGCATCGGTGCTGGCCGCGGAACCCGATCTGGTGCTCGCCGACGAGCCCACGACCGCTCTGGACGTCACCACCCAATCGGAGGTGATGGCCGTCCTGGACGAACTGCGCAGGGATCGCGGCATGGCGATGTTGCTGATCACCCACGACATCGGACTCGCCGCGGCGACCTGCGACCGCATCGGCGTCATGTATGCCGGACGGATCGTGGAGGTGCAGTCCGCCGAGGCGCTCACCGAGTCGCCCCGGCATCCGTACTCCCGTGGCCTGCTGTCCTCCCGGCCGAGCCTGGACCGGGTCGTCCATCCGCTGCCCGTCGTACCCGGCCGGGCGGTCGCGGCCTTCGAGGCGGAGGAAGGCTGCGCCTTCGCCCCGCGCTGCGCGGTCAGCACACCGGAGTGTTCTGCCGTCCGCCCCCCGCTGCGCGCGGTGGACGGCGCCCACGTCGCCTGCATACGAGCGGAGGAACCGTGACCGAGATCCTGGTCAGGGCCGAGGGGCTGCGCAAGGTCTACGGGAAGGGCTCCGTCGCCGTCGACGGCCTGTCCTTCACCGTCGCCCGCGGTGAATCGCTGGCCGTCGTGGGCGAGTCGGGTTCGGGCAAGACCACCGTCGCCCGCATGCTGCTGGGTCTGGAAACGCCCACGGCCGGCACGATCAGTGTCTGCGGACGTCCGCGCAAGGGCCGTACCACCTCGGCCGAACGGCGCCGCCGGGCCCGGGAGATCCAGATGGTCTTCCAGGACCCGTACTCCTCGCTCGACCCGTTGCAGCGCATCGGGGACGTCATCGAGACCAGCCTCGCCCTGCACTTCCCGCTGAGCGCGCGGCAGCGCCGCAGCCGGGCTCTGGAACTGCTCGACGCCGTGGGACTGACCGACCGGCACGCCACGATGCTGCCCCGCCAACTCTCCGGCGGACAGCGACAACGCGTCGCCATCGCCCGCGCCATCGCCGTCGAACCGCAGGTTCTGGTACTGGACGAGGCGGTCGCGGCACTGGACGTCTCCGTACAGGCGCAGATCCTCAACCTGCTGGCCGACATCCGCAGCCGCAGCCGCATCAGCTACGTGTTCATCTCCCACGACCTGGCGGTCGTCAACCAGATCAGCGACACGGCGATCGTG
>NZ_MUBM01000070.1 GCF_002154505.1 Streptomyces carpinensis
TGACCGGCGCGCCCGCCCGGCCCGACCCCGCCCAGGCCGTGCCCTGGGGGGTGCGGGTGGCCGCGGAGGCCGGCTGGCGGGTGCTGGTGCTCGCCGGCACGGTCTGGGTGCTGATGCGGGTCATCAGCGCCGTCCAGCTGGTGGTGCTGGCCTTCGTGGGCGCGCTGCTCATCACGGCGCTGATGCAGCCGACGGTGGCGCGGCTGCGGCGCTACGGGTTGCCGCGCGGACCCGCCACCGCGCTCACCGCCATCCTCGGCTTCGTCATCATGGGGCTGATCGGGTGGTTCGTGACCTGGCAGGTCATGGAGAACATCGACAACCTCTCCAACCAGGTCCAGGACGGCATCGACGAGCTGCGCAAGTGGCTGCTGAACAGCCCGTTCCACGTCACCGACAAGCAGATCAACCAGATCGCCAAGAACCTGCGAGACGCCGTCGGCGCGAACACCGACCAGATCACCTCGGCCGGTCTGGAGGGCGTGACGGTGGTCGTGGAGGCGCTGACGGGCATCCTCCTGACCATCTTCTCCACGCTGTTCCTGCTCTACGACGGCCGGCGGATCTGGGAGTGGACGCTGAAGCTGGTGCCGGCGGCGGCCCGGCCGGGCGTGGCCGGTGCCGGTCCGCGAGCCTGGCGCACGCTGACGGCGTATGTGCGGGGCACGGTGATCGTGGCGCTGATCGACGCCATCTTCATCGGCCTGGGGATCTACTTCCTGGACGTGCCGATGGCGGTGCCGCTGGCCGTGTTCATCTTCCTGTTCGCGTTCGTCCCGCTGGTGGGCGCGGTGGTCTCGGGCGCCCTGGCGGTGGTGGTCGCGCTGGTCACCCAGGGCGTGTTCACGGCGGTGATGGTGCTGGTGGTGGTCCTGGCGGTGCAGCAGATCGAGGGGCACGTGCTGCAGCCGTTCATCCTGGGCCGCGCCGTCCGGGTCCATCCGCTGGCGGTGGTGCTGTCGGTCGCCGCGGGCGGCATGATCGCGGGGATCGGCGGTGCCGTGGTGGCGGTGCCGCTGGTGGCGGTCACCAACACGGTGGTCGGGTACCTGCGGGCGTACTCCCACGAGCAGGCACTGCGCCACTCGCCTCGGCCGCGCGGTGCGACCGCCTCCTCCGACGTCGTGGTGGCGCAGGCGGACGCGCGGCCGGACGGACGGCCGGAGCCCCGCTCACCGCAGGGGTGAACGGGGCTCCGGGGGAGCGATGTCGCTCGGGCGGTGCCCGGCCGGACTACTCGGCCAGCGCCGCCTCCGCGTCCAGGGTCGTCGCGACGGCCTGGACCACCGCGGCGATCTTGAATGCCTCCTGGACGGTCTCGCGCTCGACGCCCGCCTTGCGCAGGACCTGCTCGTGGGAGTCCAGGCACATGCCGCAGCCGTTGATGGCCGAGACCGCGAAGGACCACAGCTCGAAGTCGACCTTGTCGACGCCCGGGTTGCCGATGACGTTCATCCGCAGGCCGGCGCGCAGGGTGCCGTACTCGTGGTCCGACAGCAGGTGCCGGGTGCGGTAGAAGACGTTGTTCATCGCCATGATCGCGGCCGCGGACTTGGCCGCGGTGTACGCCTCGGGCGACAGGTTCGCCTTCGCCTCCGGCTCCAGCTCACGCAGGACGATCGGCGAGCGCGCGGCGATCGCCGTGGCCAGCACCGTGCCCCACAGCTGCTGCGCCGGAAGGTCGCTGTTGCCGATGACCGAGCCCAGGTTGAGCTTCAGGTCCTTGGCGTAGTCCGGCAGGGCGGACTTCAGGGAGTCGAGGGACATGCCTCACTCACCAGCCAGCAGGGCGACCGGGTCGAGGGTCTCGTCGCCCTTGGTCCAGTTGCACGGGCACAGCTCGTCCGTCTGCAGGGCGTCCAGGACCCGCAGGACCTCCTTGGGGTTACGGCCGACGGAGCCCGCCGTCACCATGGAGAACTGGATCTCGTTGTTCTGGTCGACGACGAAGACGGCACGCTTGGCGAAGCCCTCCTCGTCCTCGATGCCGAGGTCGCGCATCAGCTCGTGCTTGGAGTCGGCCATCATCGGGAACGGCAGGTCGCGCAGGTCGTCGTGGTCCTTGCGCCAGGCGTGGTGGACGAACTCCGAGTCACCGGAGAAGCCGAGGATCTGGGCGTCGCGGTCGGCGAACTCCTCGTTCAGCTTGCCGAAGGCGGCGATCTCGGTCGGGCACACGAAGGTGAAGTCCTTGGGCCAGGCGAAGATCACCTTCCACTTGCCCTCGTAGGTCTTGTGGTTGATCTTCTCGAACTCCTTGCCCTTCTCCAGCGAGACGCAGGCAGTCAGTTCGAACTCGGGGAACTTGTCACCGACAGTGAGCACACGCTCTCCTTGCAGCGAGGAAGCCCCGCTTTTGGCGGGGTTTCCCATGGGGTTGGACCTGGCTGATGTTGGCACACAGTCGATTGATTGCGGAAATAGCTACACTTGGTCGTGTTGATCGGAGGTGGTTATCAGTGACCGTCGGTAGTGCAGGCCGGAGTAGGCAGCTACCCAGTCTCTCCCAGCTGCGCGCCTTCGCCGCCGTGGCCGAGCATCTGCACTTCCGGGACGCGGCCGCCGCGATCGGCATGAGCCAGCCGGCGCTCTCCGGTGCCGTCTCCGCGCTGGAGGAGACGCTCGGCGTCACCCTGGTGGAGCGTACGACGCGCAAGGTGCTGCTCTCGCCCGCCGGTGAGCGCCTCGCCGTACGCAGCAAGGCGGTGCTCGACGAGGTCGGTGCCCTGCTGGAGGAGGCCGAGGCCGTCCGGGCGCCCTTCACCGGCGTTCTGCGGCTCGGTGTCATCCCCACCGTCGCGCCGTATCTGCTGCCCACGGTTCTGCGCCTGGTCCACGACCGCTATCCCGACCTGGACCTCCAGGTCCACGAGGAGCAGACCGCCAACCTGCTGGAGGGGCTGGCCGGCGGCCGGCTCGACCTGCTGCTCCTCGCCGTGCCCCTGGGCGTGCCCGGGATCACCGAACTCCCCCTCTTCGACGAGGACTTCGTGCTCGTCACCCCGCTCGACCACCGGCTCGGCGGCCGCGAGGGCATACCGCGCGAGGCCCTGAAGGAGCTGAACCTGCTGCTTCTCGACGAGGGACACTGCCTGCGCGACCAGGCGCTCGACATCTGCCGGGAGGCGGGGCGCGAGGACGCCCCGGTCACCACCACCGCGGCCGGCCTGTCGACGCTGGTCCAGCTCGTCGCCGGCGGGCTCGGCTGCACCCTGCTGCCCCGCACCGCCCTCAAGGTCGAGACCTCCCGCAGCAACCAGCTCCTCACCGGCTCCTTCGCCGAGCCCGCGCCCTCCCGCCGGATCGCCCTCGCCATGCGCACCGGCGCGGCGCGCGGCGCCGAGTACCAGGAACTGGCCGCCGCCCTGCGCGCGGACCTGCGGGCGCTGCCGGTACGGGTGCTGGAGCCGGACGCGTAGAGGGCCCTTCCTGCCGGTCCTCCCTGGCAGGAAGGGCCCTCCCCTTGTCGCCCCTACTCGGTGCGCAGACCCTCCGGGCGCATCAGGCGCAGCAGCGGCGGCAGGCTCAGCAGGGTGACGGCGAGGACGACTCCCGCGCCGACCCCGGTCATCGTCAGCACGCCCGGCCAGTCCACGGCCACCGTCGTGTTGGTCATCCTCAGCAGCACCGCGCCCAGGGTGAGGCCCACGGCCGACGCCAGCAGCAGGCCGAGCGCGATCGGGATCGCCGTCTGCCACAGGACCGACATGCTCAGCGTGCGCCGCCGGGTGCCGAAGGCGACCAGCGCCGACAGCAGCCTCCGGCGCTCGCGCAGCTGCTCCAGCTGCGACACCAGCAGGCTCGCGCCGATCAGCGCCAGCACGCAGGTGGCGCCGACCAGCAGACCTGTGCGGATGGAGGTGAACTTCCTCGACTGCTCGCTCGACGCCCACACCGTCGCGACGGCCGTCGGGTCGATCTCCGCCGCCGTGTTCCGTGCGTACTCCCGCGCGTCCGGCATCGACGCGTCCAGGGACAGGAAGACCGTCTTGCTGACGGCGGCGGCCATCCCCGCGGGCACGGCGGCCGGGGTCATCAGGAAGCCACCGCGCCGGACCCCGGTCGGGTCGTCCACGGAGCGGGCCTGCTTCAGTCCGTGCGGGACCGTCCAGGTCACCTCCGGGCCCCGGTCGACGCCGTCGGACGTGTCGAAGTACAGCCTGCGCCCCGGCTTGGCCAGCTTCGGGGTGTCGGTGTCGTACTCGCCGCCCTGCACCAGGAACACGTCCCCGTCGTGACAGGATGGCAGGCTCGCCACCTCGCGCAGGGCCGCGCAGTCGCCGATCGTCACCTGGGAGGTGATGTCCGGGCCCTTGTCCCAGGGCCGGTCACCGAAGTCGTCCGAGGCCAACGCGGTCGCCTTCCGCACGCCCCGGGTGCCGGCGAACCTGCCGGCGGCCGCGCTCAGCGGGACGTCCTTCGGCACGTTCACCTGCATCTGGGCCCGGGAGAGGTCGTTCGCGGTCTGCTTGGTGTAGTCGCCCTGCACGCCCGCGAACAGCATCTGCAGCGCGATCGCCCCGGCCACCGCGACCGCGATGCCGTTCACCATGCGGGCCGCCGTACCACTGCTCAACTGCAATCGCCGCACGGCCAGTTGCCAGGCCACCCCGCCCGCGCCGAGCCTGGCGACCACCGCCTCCACGATCCACGGCAGCAGCGCGGTGACGCCGACGAGCAGCAGCACGACGCCGCCGATCACCAGATACTGGTTGAAGTCCCCGTTGCCGCGGCCCTGACCGATCATCGGGTAGAGCATCGCCAGCCCGCCCAGCGGCAGCAGCAGCCGCCACCACAGCCGGCGCCGGGCCGGCCTGGCGGTGCGGACCACGCCGAGCGGTTCGATGACCACCCCGCGCAGCGCGAACAGGGTGACCAGCACCGCCGCCGCCGGCACGGCGATCGCGACCAGTACGGCCAGCACGGGTGTGGGGTTGAGGTAGCTGGGGAACACGCTGATCCCGAGGACCTCGACGGACCCGGCGGCCTGACGGCCGATCAGGAAGAAGACGGTCCCGAACACCAGCCCGAGCAGTGAGCCCGCGAGTGCCTCGCCCGCCGCGATCCGGCGGGTCATCCGGCCGTCGGAGCCGACCAGCCGCAGCGCGGCCAGCCTGCGGTCGCGCCGCTCACCGCCGAACCGCACGGCCGCGGCGATGAACACGGCCACCGGCATCAGCAGCACCACGAAGACGACCAGCACCAGCAGGACCAGGACGGGGTCCGTCTTCTCGGTCGGTGTCCGTTCCGGCGGGCCGAACCGGCTGATCCGGGCGACATGCCAGCCGTCGATGCGCTCCGCCAGGTGCTGCGCGCCGGCGTAGTAGGCGAGTTCGCGCGAGCCGATGAGCCCGCTCTCGCCGATCGTCCCGGTCACGCGGTACGGCAGCCGTTCGCGCAGCAGCTTCGCGGAGCCGGAGCCGAGCAGTTCCTTCAGCGCGGGGGAGACCACCATGTCCCCCGGCGCCGGGTACTTCGTCAGGCCCGGCGGCAGAGGGGCCTGCGGCCCCTCCGGCTCCACCAGCCGTCCGCGGACGTCCGTGCCGCGGAACTCCGTGTCGGTGTCCGCGATCAGCAGGGTGTTGTCGGCCGCCTTCCGGTGCGCCTGGCTGTACGTGAAGTCCAGCCGGGCCTCTTCGCGCTGGTGCCGTACCGCGAGCGCGCTCGGTATCGCGGTCGTCAGCAGCAGCAGCGCCACGCCGAGCCCGACGCCCACGGCCGTCAGCAGCAGCCGGGTCCATCCCTCGCGCCCGCCGGCGACGGCGAACTTGGCCCCCATGCGCAGATCGCGCGCCCACTGGCGCGCGTTCATACGACGCGCTCCATGTCCCGGGACTTCCCGTCCCGTACGACGATCTCGCGGTCGGAGTACGCCGCAACCCGCGCCTCGTGCGTGACGAGCACCACCGCCGCATGGGCGGACCGGGCGGCCTCCGTGAGCAGTTCCATCACGCGTTCGCCGTTGAGGGAGTCCAGCGCACCGGTCGGCTCGTCGGCGAACAGCACCCGGGGATCGGTGACCAGGGCGCGGGCGACGGCGACGCGCTGGCCCTGGCCGCCGGAGACCTCGCCGGGCCGTTTCCTCGCGAGGTCGTCGACCTCCAGGCGCTCCATCCACGCCAGCGCGGTGCGCTCGGCCTCCTTGCGGGCCGTGCCGTTCAGCCGCAGCGGAAGCGCCACGTTCTCCACGCAGGTCAGCTCCGGTACGAGCTGCCCGAACTGGAAGACGAACCCGAACTCGCTGCGCCGGAGCGCACTGCGCTGGGCGTCGCCCATGGTGGCCAGCTCACGGCCGTCGTAGGTGATCGACCCCGAGTCGGGGGTGACGATCCCGGCCAGGCAGTGCAGCAGCGTGGACTTGCCGGAGCCGGAGGGGCCCATCACGGCGACGACCTCGCCGGGGTGGATGGAGAACTCGGCGCCGTCCAGCGCGGTGGTCGGGCCGTAGGTCTTGTGCAGGTCCTGGGCGGCGAGCAGGGAGCCGGCGGGAGGTGCGGTGCGAGTCATGCGGTCACCGCCGCACGGAGCTTGTCCAGACGCGCGGCGGTCAGCTCCAGCCACCGCAGGTCCGCCTCCAGATGGAAGAGAGCGTGGTCGCAGATCAGCTGGTCAGCGAGGTCGCCCTTGCGCTTGCGCTCGGTCAGGATCCGCATGCTGCGCAGGTGCTCGGAGCGCTGCGTGTCGAGGATGTCGGCCGCGTCGCGGTGGGTGAGCAGGGCCAGGACGACCTTGGTGTAGAGGGCCGACTGGAGGTACGGCTCGGGCTTCTCCGGGGTGGCCAGCCACCGCTCGACGTCGGTGATGCCGGCCTCGGTGATGGCGTACCGCTTGCGCTCGGGGCCGCCGCCGGCTTCGATCCCGTCGACCTCGACGAGGCCGTGCTTCAGCAGCCGGGACATCGTCGAGTAGACCTGGCCGTAGTGCAGCGGCCGGTCGTGACCGAACTTCTCGTCGAAGGCCCGCTTGAGGTCGTAGCCGTGGCGGGGCCCGGACTCCAGGAGTCCCAGGAGGGTGTGACCGATGGACATGGCAGCACTGTACATAGCGTGTATACGCGGGATGTATACGTCGGGTGTCTAGATCGTGGCGGCGGGTGGGCGCCGGGTGCCGCGCCCCTGGTGGGAGGGGATTGTCACGGTTCTGCTACTGAGCTCCGGGCGGTTTGCGGGGCGGGCGGCCCCGGCGGGGGATGGGGCCGGTCTCGCCCGGGAGGCGGCCCGCCTCCGCCAGGGCGCGGCGCAGCAGGAACTCGATCTGGGCGTTGGCCGACCGCAGTTCGTCCGACGCCCAGCGCGCGAGCGCGTCGTACACCGACGGGTCCAGCCGCAGCAGCACCTGCTTGCGCTGCTGCGGCCGGCGCCGGGGAGTCGGCGCCTCGGACGGATCCGTCACTGGTAGAGCGTCCCCGCGTTGAGGACCGGCTGCGGGGCGCGGTCCCCGCACAGCACCACCATCAGGTTCGACACCATCGCCGCCTTCCGTTCCTCGTCGAGCTCCACGATGTCCTGCTCGGCGATCCTGGACAGCGCGGCCTCGACCATGCCGACCGCTCCGTTCACGATCTCCCGCCGCGCGGCGACGACCGCGCCCGCCTGCTGGCGCTGGAGCATCGCGGAGGCTATCTCGGGAGCGTACGCGAGGTGGGTGAAGCGGGACTCGATGATCCGCACCCCTGCCGCGTCCACGCGTGCGTGCAGCTCGACGGCGAGCTTCTCGGTGATCTCCTCGGCGTTGCCGCGCAGCGACAGGCCCTCCTCGTCGTGGGCGTCGTAGGGGTACTCGATCGCGATGTGCCGTACGGCCGCCTCGGTCTGGGTGGACACGAACTCCAGGTAGTTGTCCACCTCGAAGGACGCCTGCGCGGTGTCCTGCACCTTCCAGACCACGACCGCGGCCAGTTCGATCGGGTTGCCGTAGGCGTCGTTGACCTTCAGGACGGCCGTCTCGTGGTTGCGGACCCGGGTGGAGATCTTCTGCCGGGAGGTGAGCGGGTTCACCCAGCGCAGGCCGTCCTCGCGGATCGTGCCCCGGTAGCGCCCGAAGAGCTGGACGACCCGCGCCTCGCCGGGCGCGACCATGTTCAGTCCGCTCATGGCGAGCAGGGCGGCGATGCCGATCAGGATGCCGACGACTATCAGAGCGGCCTTGGCGCCGGTGGCGGTGACGGCCGCACCGGACGCGACCAGTCCAGCGGCGACCAGCAGGCCGAGCAGGCCGAGAAGCAGCGCCAGGCCGCCCTTGATGCTGCGCGCCGGGAACTCCCTGACCTGCGGCGCCGGCATCTCCGGGGCGTCGGACGCGGTGGTGGCGGGTGATGGCTCGTGGGTGCTGGACATGGCGGGTTCCCCCGTTCTCGTGCGTCGCCGATCCCGGCGGCGGTCTATCTAAGTGATATCACTTTTTCGTCTTCCGGCAACCCTCAACCCTCCTTGGACGTCGGTTCCGTTGGGACGGGTGCTGATTGTCACGTCCGTAAAAGCCCGGATCGCGAGCCCTTTGTCATAGAGGGCGGTGTTAGCTTTCTGAGCTGACCTGGGCCATGAACGTGAGTGACAGCCGAGACGGAAGCGGAGCGGACGGACGCATGGGACGAGCGGAAGAGAGACGAGCGCGGCAGCGCGGTGGCCGCCGCGCGGCGCCCCGGCGCTCGTCCGGGATGCCTTCGGGCGGCCACGGCGCCTCGGGCGGCCGGGCCGCGGCCCGGCGGGCGGCCGGACCGGCCAAGGGCGGGAAGAGCGGCATACGCCGGTTGTTCACCTGGAAGAAGATCCTCGGCACGATATTCGGGCTCTGCCTGCTCGGCATCGGCGCCTTCATCGTGCTCTACCTGGTGGTGGACATACCCAAGGGCAACGCCGTGGCGCAGCAGGAGAGCAACGTCTACAAGTACAGCGACGGCTCGGTCCTGGCCCGCAAGGGCACGGTCAACCGTGAGAGCGTGTCCCTGGACAGAGTGCCCAAGGACGTCCAGCACTGCTTCGTCGCCGCGGAGAACAAGACCTTCTACCACGACTCCGGCGTCGACTTGAGGGGCACCGCGCGCGGTCTGCTCAACACGCTCTCCGGCAAGGGCGCCCAGGGTGGCTCGACGATCACCCAGCAGTACGTCAAGAACTACTACCTCAACCAGGACCAGACCGTCACGCGCAAGCTGAAGGAACTGGTCATCTCGTTGAAGGTGGACCAGAAGCTGTCCAAGGACGACATCCTGGCCGGCTACATCAACACCAGCTACTACGGCCGGGGCGCCTACGGCATCCAGGCCGCCGCGCAGGCCTACTACCGCGTCGACGCCTCCAAGCTCACCGTCGAGCAGGGCGCGTACCTCGCCGCCCTCCTGCAGGCGCCGAGCCAGTACGACTGGGCGGTGGCGAGCCCGACCGGCAAGCAGCTGGCGCAGGCGCGCTGGAACTACGTGCTGGACAACATGGTCAAGCAGCACTGGCTCGACCCGGGCAAGCGCCAGGCCATGAAGTTCCCCAAGCCCAAGGATCCCAAGGGCGCCCCCGGCCTCGAGGGCCAGAAGGGCTATCTGATCGACCTCGCCAACAAGCAGCTGGAACAGAAGCTGATGAAGGACGAGGGCATCTCCCAGTCCCAGGCGGAGGCCGAGGTCGTGGACCGGGGGTGGACCATCACCCTGAACGTCGACAAGAAGAAGCAGGCCGCCCTGGAGAGCGCGGTCAAGGATCAGCTGACCAGCAAACTGGACGCCAAGAAGCGCAAGGTCGACGCCGACGTCCAGGCCGGCGCGGTCTCCGTCGACCCGAAGACGGGCAAGGTCCTCGCCCTGTACGGCGGCCAGGACTACTTCAAGCACTACTACAACAACGCCACCCGGCGGGACTACCAGCCCGCCTCCACGTTCAAGCCGGTGATCCTCGCGGCCGCCCTGGACGAGGGCGCCAGGACGCAGGACGGCCTGCCGATCGATGCCAACACCGTCTACGACGGCACCAGCGGCCGCCAGGTCGTCGACCACGGCGCCAAGGTCGGCTTCGGCCCGCCGAACGAGGACGACCAGAACTACGGCGACATCACCGTCCAGACGGCCATGAACAAGTCCGTCAACTCCGTCTTCGCGCAGATGGGCGTCGACGTCGGCATGGAGAAGGTGATGAGCGTCGCCGACAAGCTCGGCATGGACACCAAGGGCATGCAGGCGGTGCCCGCGCAGACGCTGGGCTCCATGGGCGCGAGCCCGCTGGAGATGGCCGGTATCTACGCCACCTTGGACAACCACGGCAAGAAGGTCACCCCGACCATCGTCGCGGATGCCGAGAACAAGACGCGCACGGTGAAGATGGACGACCCGATCGGCGACCAGGTCATCAGCCGGGAGGCGGCCGACACGGTCACCTCGGTGCTGACCGGCGTGGTCGACGACGGTACGGCGCGGACGTCGGTGCGGGACAACCCGCTGCGCAACGGCCAGCAGGTCGCGGGCAAGACCGGCACCTCGGACGAGAACAAGTCGGCCTGGTTCACCGGTTACACGCCGGACCTCGTCACCTCGGTCGGTCTGTTCGGGGAGGACGCCAAGACCCACAACCATGTGTCGCTGGCCGGCGCGACGGGCCTCCTCCCGGGCACCGGCCGGATCAACGGTGGTGGCTACCCGGCGCAGATCTGGGCCGCGTACACGTTCGGGGTGATGGATGCAACCAGCAAGTTCCAGCTGGACACCACGCAGGGCGCGGCCGTCAAGCCGTCGGTGACGCCGTCGGTGACCCGATCGCCGAGCCAGACCCCGTCCCAGACGCCCAGCAGCTCTCCGCCGAGCGTGTCCGAGTCGCCCAGCCAGACCCCGCCGAGCCAGTCGCCCTCGCAGACGCCGAGCCGGTCGCCGTCGCAGACGCCGAGTCAGACGCCGACCTCCCAGAGGCCGACGGCCCCGATCACGGACAACCCGCTCAACCCGAACGACCAGCAGCAGCTGAACAGCAGACAGCCGGCGAACTAGGACCCAGGGTCACTCCGGCCGCGGCGGCACGAGGGCACGACAGGCCGCGGCACCCGGAGAACACGTAAGGGGCGCCCGCCGGTCTCCGGCAGAGCGCCCCTTGTTCTTCGCGGGAGGCCGTTCCTCCGCAGGAGGGCGAGGCGGCTCCTCAGGTCCGGTTCAGTTCGAACCAGACCACCTTGCCGGTGCTCAGCCGGGTCGCGCCCCAGCGGCGGGCCAGCTTGTTCACCAGGTACAGGCCGCGGCCGCCCTCGTCCGTGGCGCGCGCCTGCCGCAGCCGCGGGAGCTGCGGCACATCGTCGCCGACCTCGCAGCGCAGCACGTCCGTGCGCAGCAGACGCAGCGTCACCGGGCGGGAGGCGTAGCGAACGGCGTTGGTGACGACCTCACTGACCAGCAGCTCCACCGAGTCGGTGAGCTCCTGCAGGCCCCAGCGGTCCAGCGCGCGGCGGGCCAGACGGCGGGCCCGGCCCGGTGCGGAGTCCTCCGGCTCCAGGAACCAGTACGCCACATCGCTCGGCGCGATCCCGTCGAAGCGGGCGGCGAGCAGCGCGATGTCGTCGTCCCGGTCGCCCGGGCCGAGCATGTCCAGCACCTCGTCGCACAGGGCTTCCAGGGGCGGCGGGTGGTCCGGACCGGTGAGCCGCGCCGTCGCCTGAAGCTTCTCGCGCAGCTGCTCTATGCCGGTCCACACGTCCCGCAGGCGCGACTCCACCAGGCCGTCGGTGTAGAGCAGCAGCGTGCCGCCGGCCGGGGCGTCCAGCTCCACCGCCTCGAAGTCGACGCCGCCGACGCCGATCGGGGCGCCCGGCGGCACCTGCAGCACCTCGGCCCGGCCGCCCAGGTGCAGCAGGACGGGCGGCGGGTGGCCGGCGTTGGCGACGGTGATGCGGTGCGAGACGGGGTCGTAGACGGCGTACAGGCAGGTGGCCATGCGGTCGGTGCCCAGGCGCTGCGCCTGCTCGTCCAGGTGGTGCAGCACCTCCTGCGGCGGCAGGTCCAGGCCGGCGAGGGTCTGTGCGGTGGTGCGCAGCTGGCCCATGATCGCCGCCGAGGTCATGGAGTGGCCCATCACGTCGCCGACGACGAGGGCGACCCGGCTGCCGGGCAGCGGGATCGCGTCGTACCAGTCGCCGCCGACCCGGGCGGTCTCGGCGGCGGGCAGATAGCGGGAGGCCAGCCGCACGCCCGTGGGGCGCGGCAGCGTCTCGGGCAGCATGGTGCGCTGCAACTCGTCGGCGATGTAGGCCTCACGGCCGTACAGCACGGCCTTGTCGATGCCGAGCGCGCTGTGGGTGGCCAGCTGGGCGGCGACCAGCAGGTCGTCGGGCTCGAACGCCGGACGCTCCGGGCGGCGCAGGAACAGCGCGGCGCCGATCACACGGCGCCGCCCGCGCAGCGGGGCGAGAATGGTGCGCTGACCACCGGGCACGGCCAGCTGCGAGCCCTCGCCGAGGAGTTCGCCCAGCGCGGCGCCCGCGGGAGGCGTGTCCGTGAACACCGGCCGTACGCCGCGCAGCACCTCGCCGAGCGCGCTGCCGGGCCGCACCTCGCACAGCTCGTTGGTGACCACGGACAGCTCGGCCGGCTGCTCGGGCGCGGGCGCGGGCAGGAATCCGACCTCCGGGTCGCGCTCCGCCGGTATCCGGTCGGTACGGCGCAGCCGCAGCACGAGCGGGCCCACCGGCCGTTCGTCGCCCACCGGCAGCGGCTCGCGCAGATAGACGAGGATGGCGTCGGAGAACGTCGGCACGGTCGCCCGGCACAGGCCCATGACGATCTCGTCCAGGTCCATGCCGCGGGCGATCCGCCGGGTGGCCGCGCCCACGAACCGCAGCCGGTCCCCGTCCCGCCGCATCGGCAGCGGACGGCCGGGCGGCAGGCCCTGACCGGTACGGCGCTCCTGTCCGCCGGGGCCGCGCCGCTCCCGTCCGCCGGGCGCGCCCGGTGTCCTCGGCGTCGCGTCGGTGCCGTTGGAGGTCCCGGTGGCGTCGGAGGTCCTGGTGTTCGCGCCGTCCGGCTGCGCCGGGATGCCCTCCGGCACGGGGCGCGGCCGGGGCATGTCGGGTTCGGCGGACACGGGCTGTGCGTGCTCGTACCCGGCCGGAGGCGCGGCCTCGCCGCCGCGCGGCGCGTTCGTCCCGGTCCCGCGCGGCGGTTCGCCCTGCGCGCCCTGCGCCGTGGCCGGGCAGGGCGGCGCGCCGGCCGGGCGGGGCTGTGGCGGTAATACCTGGGGCGATTCGGGGGTACGCAGGAGTGCCCCGCGGGCGTCCGCGGGGTCGGCGCCCGGCTGGGGGCGTTCGAAGGAGGTCGGCTGCTCCGTCACGCGTGTCGAATCCATCCGTCCGGGGCTGCGCGCCGGGCGCGCAGTTCGTCCCGCCGAAGACCCGATACCCGGAATACGTGCCCCAGGAACGGATTTCCGGCGTGGTCAGAGGCTGTTCCTGTGCCACAGGCGAACCACGGGCGGCCCGCCGGACAAGCCCTGGTGCGCTCGTACCCCTCGCTCACGTCCTGCCGCCCCTCGGTGACGTTCGGTCAGACTCGGCGCTCGCTGCGGGAGTTGCTCTGTCAGGTGCCTCCCTGCGCCCTTGCGGAGGACGATCCTACGTTTCCCGCCTGGGGGCGCATCAAGGGTCTCATGAGGACACGTGCGCGGGCGTACGGTCCCAGTCCTCCGGCAGTGACGGTACCGCCCAGGACGGATCCGGGCGCCAGTGCTGCCAGTTCTCGGAGAACGGCGGCCCCCAGGCGCGGATCACCTCCACCGCGGACCGGCCGGCCGCCCGGACCCGCTCGGCCTGGCCGGCGTCCATCAGCCCGTCCCGCTGGGCCTGCGCGAACTCGTCCTCGTCCCGCCAGTGCCAACTGTGGTCCGGATGCACGGAGATGTCGAGGAAGTGATCCTCGGAGTCGACCCCGCCCTCCCACCGGACCAGCGGCTCCTCCAGGTTGACGTACCAGTTCTTGAACCGCCAGCCCGGCTCCCAGAACAGCCACACCGACCACGGCTCGCCGGGCCGGGCCAACTTCAGCACGCCCGTGCCGAACCAGCGGTCGCGCTGCACGGTCCGCGGCTTGGTGTAGCGCGACGCGAGCGGTTCCAGGTGCACGGGCGTGCCGTCGGAGAGCACGGGTTTGACGCACTCCGTGCCGGGCGCCATCCACACGGCCAGCACCTCGGGGTCGTCGCGTACGACGGTCACGGGCCGCGCGATGTGGAAACCCGTGCCGCCGTTGGCCCGGTACCGCCACAGGATCTGACTCCCGGGGGCCCAGTGGGCCGTCGCGCCGCCGGTCTTCACACGTCTCACCGCTCCGTCGTCTGCCATGCACAGATATTAGGTGTCATGGCCATACGACGCCGCGGTGGCCGTCGTGGTTCTCGCCCGGGTACGGGCCGTTCAGGGACGCGTCATCCGCAGGACGTCCAGCGCCTCGTCCAGCTGCTCCTCCGTCAGGTCGCCGCGCTCTACGTACCCGCCCTCCAGCACCGCCTGACGGATCGTCTTCTGTTCCGCGAGCGCCTTTTTGGCGACCTTCGCGGCCTCCTCGTACCCGATGTACTTGTTGAGCGGTGTGACGACGGACGGCGAGGACTCGGCGTACTCGCGGGCCCGCTCCCGGTGCGCCACGATCCCGTCGACGGTCCGGTCGGCCAGCAGCCGCGAGACGTTCGCGAGCAGCCGGATCGACTCCAGGACGTTCTTGGCGATGACCGGCAGCATGACGTTGAGCTCGAAGTTGCCGGCCGCGCCGGCGGTGGCGACCGTGGCGTCGTTGCCGATCACCTGCGCGGCGACCATGAGCACGGCCTCGGGGATCACCGGGTTGACCTTGCCGGGCATGATCGAGGAGCCGGGCTGGAGGTCGGGCAGGCTGATCTCGGCCAGTCCGGTCCGGGGCCCGGAGGACATCCAGCGCAGATCGTTGGCGATCTTCGTCAGGCCCACCGCGATGGTCCGCAGCTGACCGCTGGTCTCGACGATCCCGTCCCGGGCGCCCTGCGCCTCGAAGTGGTCGCGGGCCTCGGTGAGCGGCAGCCCGGTGGCGCGGGCCACCTCCTCGATGACGGCGGCGGAGAAACCGGGCGGGGTGTTGATGCCGGTGCCCACGGCGGTGCCGCCCAGCGGCAGCTCGGCCAGCCGCGGGAGCGAGGCGTTCAGCCGCTCGACGCCGTGGCGGATCTGCGCCGCGTACCCGCCGAACTCCTGACCCAGGGTGACGGGGGTGGCGTCCATCAGATGGGTCCGCCCGGACTTCACCACGTCGGCGAACTCCTCGGCCTTGCGGGAGAGGGCCGCGGCCAGGTGCTCCAGGGCCGGGATCAGGTCCCGGGTGACGGCGGCGGTGGCGGCGATGTGGATCGAGGAGGGGAAGACGTCGTTGGAGGACTGGGAGGCGTTGACGTGGTCGTTGGGGTGCACGTCCCGCCCGAGCCGCTCGCCGGCGAGCGTGGCGAGGACCTCGTTGGTGTTCATGTTCGACGAGGTGCCCGATCCAGTCTGGAACACGTCGACGGGGAAGTGCTCGTCCCACCGGCCCTCGGCGACCTCCTCCGCCGCCTCCTGGATCGCCTGGGCGACGTCCTTGTCGAGCACGCCGAGCTCGGCGTTGACCTTGGCCGCGGCGCCCTTGATGCGTGCGAGCGCCTCGATGTGCGCGCGCTCGATCCGCTGCCCGGAGATGGGGAAGTTCTCCACGGCGCGCTGGGTCTGGGCGCGCCACTTGGCCTGGACGGGGACCTGGACCTCGCCCATGGAGTCGTGCTCGATGCGGTATTCGCTCATACCGGGTACAGCGCGGGGGGCGGTGCGGATGTTCCGGGGTGCTCCCGGAACATCCGCACCGCCGACGCCGGAGGGGCTGGTTCTCAGCAGGCGGCGGGGGCGGGACCCGCTCCGCCGCACCCGAAGGGCTACGCCAGCCCCGGGCCCCGGACCGGGATCGACGTGAACGTCGGCTGCGGGGCCGGGTCCTGGAAGAAGTCGTTGCCCTTGTCGTCGACGACGATGAACGCGGGGAAGTCCTCGACCTCGATCTTCCAGACCGCCTCCATGCCGAGCTCCTCGTACTCCAGGACCTCGACCTTCTTGATGCAGTCCTGGGCGAGGCGGGCCGCCGGGCCGCCGATGGAGCCCAGGTAGAAACCGCCGTGGGCGTCGCACGCGTCGGTGACCTGCTTGCTGCGGTTGCCCTTGGCCAGCATCACCTTGGAGCCGCCCGCCGCCTGGAACTGCTCGACGTAGGAGTCCATGCGGCCGGCCGTCGTCGGGCCGAAGGAGCCGGAGGCGTAGCCCTCGGGGGTCTTGGCCGGGCCAGCGTAGTAGACCGGGTGGTCCTTGAGGTACTGCGGCATGCCTTCGCCGGCGTCGAGGCGCTCCTTGATCTTCGCGTGGGCGATGTCCCGGGCGACGACCAGCGGGCCGGTCAGGGACAGGCGGGTCTTGACCGGGTACTTGGTCAGCTCGGCGAGGATCGACTCCATCGGCTGGTTGAGGTCGATCTTGACGACGTCGCCGTCCGACTCCAGGTGCTCGTCGGTCGTCTCCGGCAGGAAGCGCGCCGGGTCCGTCTCCAGCTGCTCCAGGAACACGCCCTCGGCGGTGATCTTGGCGACCGCCTGCCGATCCGCCGAGCAGGACACCGCGATCGCGACCGGGCAGGACGCGCCGTGCCGGGGCAGGCGGACCACGCGCACGTCGTGGCAGAAGTACTTGCCGCCGAACTGCGCGCCGATGCCGATCTTCTGCGTCAGCTCGAAGACCTTCTCCTCCAGCTCCTTGTCCCTGAAGCCGTGGCCGAGCGGGGAGCCCTCGGCCGGCATGTTGTCCAGGTAGTGCGCGGAGGCGTACTTCGCGGTCTTCAGGGCGAACTCGGCGCTGGTGCCGCCGACGACGATCGCCAGGTGGTACGGCGGGCAGGCGGCCGTGCCCAGCGAACGGATCTTCTCCTCCAGGAACTTCATCATGGAGGTCTCGTTCAGGACGGCCTTCGTCTCCTGGTAGAGGAAGGACTTGTTGGCGCTGCCGCCGCCCTTGGCCATGAACAGGAACTTGTAGGCGCCGCCGTCGGCGGCGTACAGCTCGATCTGGGCGGGGAGGTTGGAACCGGTGTTCTTCTCCTCCCACATGGTCAGCGGCGCCATCTGCGAGTAGCGCAGGTTCAGCTTGGTGTAGGCGTCGTAGATGCCCCGGGAGAGGGCCTCCTCGTCGTCGCCCTGCGTCAGCACGTTCTGCCCGCGCTTGCCCATGACGATCGCCGTGCCCGTGTCCTGGCACATGGGCAGGACGCCCGCGGCGGCGATGTTGGCGTTCTTCAGCAGGTCCAGGGCGACGAACTTGTCGTTCGAGCTCGCCTCCGGGTCGTCGATGATGCGGCGCAGCTGGGCGAGGTGGGCCGGGCGCAGGTAGTGCTGGATGTCGTGGATGGCCTCCTCGGCCAGCTTGCGCAGCGCCTCCGGCTCGACCTTGAGGAACGTACGCCCGTCGGGCCCCTCGACGGTGGAGACGCCCTCGGACGTCACCAGTCGGTACGGAGTGGTGTCCTCACCCTGGGGGAGCAGATCGGTGTACGCGAATTCAGGCATCGCAGCCCATTCCTCACTCTACGGACGGCTGCCCGTCGACGCCGACGGGCACCGACCAGCGTAGAACCTGCCGCCGGCGGCGAGCCTGTGAGGTCCGGCTCAGTTCCGCCCGGGCCCCGGCCCGCACGCCGGCCGGCTGTGACCGCACCGGTTTTCCACAGGGTCGGGACGAGGGGTAGTCGCGATCTATCGCGTTTCGGTACTCTGCTGTCGTGGACCTTCAGAAGCAGACCGAACAGCGTACGGCGGCCCCCGCCCGCGTCGCCGAGCTGCGCGCCTCGGACGCCGACCGTGACCGCATCGCCGACATCCTGCGCGACGCCCTCGCCGAGGGCCGTCTGACGGCCGAGGAGCACGCCGAGCGCGTCGAGGGGGTGCTGAACGCCAAGACGGTCGGCGAGCTGGAGGTCTTCATCCAGGACCTGCCCGCCGCCCACCAGGGCCGTACGGCGCAGGCGTACGCCTGCGCACCCAACCGCCCGGCGGCCGGCGCGATACCCCCGGAGGCCGACGAGAACGTGGTGGCGGTGTTCAGCGCGGCCATGCGCAAGGGCCGCTGGCGCGCCGGGCGGCGACTGCACGCGTACTCGGTCTTCGGCAGTGTCGAGATCGACCTCAGCGAGGCGATCTTCGAGTACCAGCAGGTCGTGATCAAGGCCGTCTCCGTCTTCGGCGACGTCCAGATCCGCGTCCCGGAGAACGTCTCGCTGCGCGGCACCGGCGGCGGCGTCCTCGGCAACTTCGAGGTGGAGACGCTGGACTCGGCCGAGCCCGACGCGCCCGTCGTCTACGTCGACGGCTGGGCGATCCTGGGCAACGTCGAGGCGCGGCCCAAGCGGGGCAAGCTCGTCGCCGACATCCTCGACCGCGTGCAGCGCAAGGTCGACAGGAGTTTGCGCAAACACCTCTGAAGCGGCTGCGACACCCGGACCAACCGCACGGTCGGGAACTCAGTGCATAGGCGCGCGCACAGCGGGTAGGCCTTGCTGCATCCTCTCTCTCGCTCGCGAAGCCGTCGTCAGGAGAAGACCGTGCTGCAACCGCCGCATTCGTCCCTGCAGGTAGCTGCCGTTCCGGCCCCGCGGGTGCCAGTGCGGGACAGGGACCAAGACGCACCCTGGCACACCGAGGCGGTGTGCCGGCGCGACGAGGCAGGCCTGTTCTTCGCACCTTCGAAGGAGCCCACCGCCGCGCGGCTGTCGCGCGAGGAGGCGGCCAAGCGGGTCTGCGCACGCTGCCCGGTGATGGTGGAGTGCCGCGAGCACGCGCTGCTGCAACCGGAGCCGTACGGCGTCTGGGGCGGCCTCACCGCCGCCGAGCGCCGTGTCGTCCTCGCCCGGCGCCGCCGTCGCGAACTGGAGCTCAAGAACACGGCCCGCGCGACGGGCCGTATAGCTGCGGCCGGCTAGCCGTCTCTCAGCACACGTACGGGGCGCTCCCTCCGCACCGGGAGCGCCCCGTACGCACGATGTGCACCGGACCGCTGTACGCACCGCACCAGGCGTACTACGCGCACCACCCGCGTCGCGCGGTCGATGCGCCGAGCCGGGCCCGCGGGCGCGGGTGCCCGGTCACTTCGCGCGGTCGAAGTCGATCGCGCTGTACGCCCGCAGCTTGCTCAGCCGGTGCTCGGAGTCGATCCGGCGCACCGTGCCCGACTTGGACCGCATGACGATCGAGTCGGTCGTCGCCGTCTCCGAGCGGTAGCGCACACCGCGCAGCAGCTCGCCGTCGGTGATGCCGGTGGCGACGAAGAAGACGTTCTCGCCCGAGACCAGGTCGTCCGTGGTCAGCACGCGGTCGAGGTCGTGCCCGGCGTCGATCGCCCGCTGCCGCTCCTCGTCGTCCTTCGGCCACAGCTTGCCCTGGATCGTGCCGCCCAGGCACTTCACGGCGCAGGCCGAGATGATGCCCTCGGGCGTGCCGCCGATACCGAGCAGCAGGTCGACACCGGTGCCCTCGCGCAGCGCGAGGATCGAGCCGGCCACGTCGCCGTCGGAGATCAGCTTGATACGGGCGCCCGTCTCGCGGATCTCCTGGATGATGCCGTCGTGCCGCGGCCGGTCCAGGATGACGACGGTGACGTCCTCGGGCGTGCCCCGCTTGGCCTTGGCCACGCGCTTGATGTTCACCGACACGGGCGCGTCGATGTCCACGAAGTCGGCCGCGTCCGGCCCGGTGACCAGCTTGTCCATGTAGAACACGGCGGACGGGTCGAACATGGCGCCGCGTTCGGCGGCGGCCAGCACCGCGATCGCGTTCGGCATGCCCTTGGCGGTCAGCGTGGTGCCGTCGATCGGGTCGACGGCGATGTCGACCTCCGGGCCGGTCCCGTCGCCCACGCGCTCTCCGTTGAAGAGCATCGGGGCCTCGTCCTTCTCGCCCTCGCCGATGACGACGACGCCGTTCATCGACACGGTGGAGACGAGGGTCCGCATGGCGCGGACCGCGGCACCGTCGGCGCCGTTCTTGTCGCCGCGACCGACCCAGCGGCCCGCGGCCATCGCCGCGGCCTCGGTGACCCGGACGAGTTCCAGGGCGATGTTGCGGTCGGGAGCCTCGTCCGGGACTTCAAGTTCGGACGGCAAGTGATGATGCTCGGTCATCGGAGCGCACCTTTCTGATACGACGACGGCCGGATGAGGGTGTGACCCCGACTCTATCGCCGAGCAGACAAAATGAGCAGGGGACCCCACGGATGAGCGGTCCGGACACCTGCGACGATAGGGGGCGTGGCAGGTTCGAACGGCAAGCAGAAGTCAGTCCGGAGCATGATCCTCTCCCTCGGGGTGATCGTGCTCGCGGCCGCGGTCGTGTATCTCTTCATCCCGCACGACGATCACGCTCCCGACATCAAGCGGGTCGACTACCGCGTCGAACTGCTCACCGCGCGGCGTACCGCCCCGTATCCGGTGGCCGCCCCGGAGGGCCTGCCCGAGACCTGGAAGGCCACCTCCGTGCGCTACCAGGCCGACCAGGACAACCGCTGGCATCTGGGTTTCCAGGATCCCGACGGCCAATACGTGGCGATCGAGCAGTCCACGCAGAAGCGCAAGGACTTCGTCGACGACGCCAGCCAGGGCGGCCATGCCACCAAGGTCACCCAGGAGATCGACGGTCGCACCTGGACCCGGTACACCGGCGGCCGCTACGACGCGCTCGTACTGGAGGGGGCCAAGGGCTCCACGACGGTGGTGGCGGGCACGGCCTCCTTCGACCAGCTGACGAAGATGGCGCAGTCGCTGCAACTGGCGAAGTCCTGACCCGTGGCCCCTGGGTCCCTGGGTTTCCTGTCCAGGGACCCGGCACCCCACGGAACGCCTGCCCGGCGCCGGGCCGCTGTGGCCGGCGCCGGGTTCCTCACTCGGCGGATTCCGCCTCGTCCTGGGCTTCCTCCTCGGCCAGTGCCGCGTCCAGACGCGCGCGGGCGCCCTCCAGCCAGCGCCGGCACACCTTGGCCAGCTCCTCGCCCCGCTCCCACAGGGCGAGGGACTCCTCCAGGCTCGTACCGCCCGCCTCCAGGCGTCGGACGACCTCGATCAGCTCGTCACGGGCCTGTTCATAGCCGAGCGTCTCGTCCGCCGCTGCCGCGTTGCTTGTCATCCGCCCACCCTATGTGTCGACACGAACTGTGAAATCGCCCTCGGCGACCCGTGCGCGCAGCGCCTCGTCCGCCGTCACCTCGGCCGGGTCGCGGACCACGTGCCCGTCGGCCTTCTGCAGTACGGCGTACCCGCGCCGCAGGGTCGCGGCGGGGGAGAGGGCCACCACGCGTGCGTGCGTGTGCGTCAGCTCGGAGTCGGCGCGGTCCAGCAGGTGCCGCAGCGTGCGCCGGCCGCGGTCCAGCAGCGAGGCGACGTGGTCCGCGCGCTCGTCGATCATGCGGTGCGGATCCTCCATGCAGGGCCGCGCCAGGGCGTGGGCGAGGCCCCGCTCCTCCCGGTCGACCAGCGCCCGCACGCACCGCCGCGCGCGGTCGCGCAGCTGCCGCACCCGCTCGTACTCCTCGCCGACGTCCGGCACGACCTTCTTGGCGGCGTCGGTGGGGGTGGAGGCACGCAGATCGGCGACGTGGTCGAGCAGGGGGTTGTCCGGCTCGTGCCCGATCGCGGAGACGACCGGCGTACGGCACGAGGCCACCGCACGCACCAGCTGCTCGTCGGAGAACGGCAGCAGGTCCTCCACGCTGCCGCCGCCGCGCGCGACGATGATCACGTCCACGTCGTCGATCGCGTCGAGCTCCTTGACGGCCTGCACGACCTGAGGGACCGCGTGCACGCCCTGCACCGCGACGTTGCGCACCTCGAAGCGGACGGCGGGCCAGCGGTGCCGGGCGTTCTCCAGCACGTCCCGCTCCGCCGCGGAGGCACGGCCGCAGACCAGGCCGATCAGCTGGGGGAGGAAGGGCAGGGCCTTCTTCCGCTCGGGCGCGAACAGCCCCTCCGCCGCCAGCGACTTCTTCAGCTGCTCCAGACGGGCCAGCAGCTCACCGACGCCCACCGGCCTTATCTCGGCGGCCCGCAGTGACAGCTGCCCGCGCGGGGCGTACCACTCCGGCTTGGCGTGCACGACGACACGGGCGCCCTCGCCGACGACGTCGGCGACGGCGTCGAACACCTCGCGGTAGCAGGTCACGCCGACCGAGATGTTGTAGGACGGGTCGCGCAGCGTCAGGAACACCACGCCCGCGCCCGGCCGCCGCGACAGCTGCGTGATCTGGCCCTCGACCCACACCGCGCCGAGCCGGTCGATCCAGCCGCCGATGAGCCGCGAGACCTCGCCGACGGGCAGGGGAGCTTCGGGGGACGTGGAGACAGCCATGTCCGCGAGAGTAGCCGCCACCACCGACAACGCCGTAGCGGCTGTGCGGCGGCGGGCCGTGGCGGCACGGGGGCGGCGCCCGCGAGATCTTGGGGCCGGCGGGGCGGCCTTACGATGGGTGCCATGACTGCTACGTCTGGCCGCCGTGTCCTGCTCGCCGCCCCCCGGGGCTACTGCGCGGGTGTGGACCGCGCCGTGATCGCCGTCGAGAAAGCCCTGGAGCAGTACGGGGCTCCGGTGTACGTCCGGCACGAGATCGTCCACAACAAGTACGTCGTACAGACCCTGGAGAAGAAGGGCGCCGTCTTCGTCGAGCGGACGGAGGAGGTGCCGCCGGGCAACATCGTGATGTTCTCGGCGCACGGCGTGGCGCCCGTCGTGCACGAGGAGGCCAGGCAGGGCCACCTCGCCACCATCGACGCCACCTGCCCGCTGGTCACCAAGGTCCACAAGGAAGCCGTCCGCTTCGCCAACGACGACTACGACATCCTCCTGATCGGCCACGAGGGCCACGAGGAGGTCATCGGCACCTCCGGCGAGGCACCCGACCACATCCAGCTCGTCGACGGCCCCGAGGACGTGGCGAACGTCGAGGTCCGCGACCCGTCGAAGGTCGTCTGGCTCTCCCAGACCACTCTGTCGGTGGACGAGACCATGGAGACGGTCGACGCGCTGAAGGAGAAGTTCCCGCAGCTGATCTCACCTCCGAGTGACGACATCTGCTACGCCACGCAGAACCGCCAGCTCGCCGTCAAGCAGATGGGTGCCGAGGCGGACCTGGTCGTCGTGGTCGGCTCGCGCAACTCCTCCAACTCCAAGCGGCTGGTGGAGGTCGCCAAGCTCGCGGGCGCGGCCCAGGCCTATCTCGTGGACTTCGCCGACGAGATCGACGAGGCCTGGCTGGAGGGGGTGTCGACGGTCGGCGTGACGTCGGGCGCGTCGGTGCCGGAGGTTCTGGTCGAGCAGGTGCTCGAGTGGCTCGCGCAGCGCGGCTTCGAGGACGTGGAGATCGTCAAGGCGGCGGAGGAGTCCATCACCTTCTCCCTGCCCAAGGAGCTCCGCCGGGACCTGCGCGAGGAGGCCGCCGCCCTGGTCGCCGAGCGCGGCGGGTCGGGTACGCCGCAGGCGTGATCGCCGATGACGCCGTGACTGTCAGTCGCACGTCGTAACGTGGAGCCATGCAGATCTTCGGTGTGGACATCGGCGGGTCGGGGATCAAGGGCGCCCCGGTGGACCTGGGCAAGGGCGACCTGGCCCAGGAGCGCTTCAAGGTGCTCACCCCGCACCCGGCGACGCCCGACGGGGTGGCCGACGGCGTCAAGCAGGTCGTCGACCACTTCGGCTGGACGGGACCGGTCGGGCTGACGTTCCCGGGCGTGGTCACCGGCGGCGCCACGGTCCGCACGGCGGCGAACGTCGACAAGAGCTGGATCGACACCGACGCGCGCGCGTTGTTCAGCGAGCGGCTGGGCGGCCTGCCGGTGACCGTGGTCAACGACGCGGACGCGGCGGGGGTCGCCGAGATGCACTTCGGCGCCGGCCAGGGCCGCCGGGGCACCGTGATCCTGCTGACATTCGGCACCGGCATCGGCAGCGCGGTCTTCGTCGACGGCGTCCTGGTCGCCAACACCGAGCTGGGCCATCTGGAGCTGGACGGTCACGAGGCGGAGAAGCGGGCCTCCAGCAAGGCCAAGGACGACCACGACCTGTCGTGGGAGCAGTGGGCCGGCCGCGTCGAGAAGTACCTCACCCACCTCGAGATGCTCTTCTCCCCCGAGCTGTTCATCCTCGGCGGCGGAGTCAGCCGCAAGTCCCACAAGTTCCTGCCCCTCATCGAGACCGTCAGAGCCCCGATCGTCCCTGCCCAGCTGCAGAACAACGCGGGCATCGTGGGAGCGGCGATGCGGGCGGCGGAGGGCGCGTAGGCGGACGCGGGGCGCGTCCCGGATCAGGGCGCCCTGGACCGGGGGTGCCCTGGAGCGGGGCGCCTGGACGGCCGGGGCGGTGCTCCGGGGCTCGGGTCTCGCCCGGGGTTCGCGCCCGGCTGGTGCTGGCGGCCCACCCGGGGCTCGGGTCTCGCCTCGGGCCGCCGCCTCACCTCGGGCTCCCCTCACCTCGGCGGGCGGTGCCCCGGCGCCGCCCCGGTGGGCGCCGACGTGGCGCGCCGCAGCAGGACCGTCACCCCCGCGAGCAGCGTCCCCCCGTACAGCCACAGCGCCTGCGTGGCCAGCGCGCTCACGAGGCCCATCACCTTGCCGAGGAAGCCGTCGCCCTCGGCCACGGGCAGCAGGCCCACGGCGAACCCGATGGGGACCACGACCGGTGAGGTCAGCAGGTCCCCCCTGCGCACCCACACCGAGGTCAGCACGCACACCGGCAGGAACAGCACGCCGTACCCGGTCGGGGACCCGCTGAACAGCGTCTGGTCGAGACAGCCCAGCAGGAACATCAGCGCCACGCAGAACAGCCCGGCACCGAGACCGGTCAGCCGCGGGTTGGGCAGTCGCCGTATGGCGGTGGGGGCGGACACGGGCGTGGCGGGGGGCGGACGCCGGCCGC
>NZ_MUBM01000700.1 GCF_002154505.1 Streptomyces carpinensis
GCCCACGAGGGCGAAGCACGGGAGGTCGTTGACGTCGTTGCCGACGTAGAGCACGCGCTCCGGCGCGATGCCCTGCTCCTCGCACCACTGCTTCAGCGCGAGGTCCTTGCGGTCGACGCCGTGCAGCACCGGGAGCCGCAGCTTCCGGGCGCGTGCGGCGACGACCGGGTTCTGTTCCGTGGACAGGATCAGCATCTTCAGGCCGCTGCGCCGCAGGGCCGCGATGCCGAGGCCGTCCCCACGGTGCACGGAGACGAACTCCCGTCCGTCGGAGTCGATCAGCACCCTGTCGTCGGTCTGGGTGCCGTCGAAGTCGAGTACGACCGCNNGAAGCGGTGCCGGTGCTCGCGGAAGCCGCTCGCGTCCATCGCGTACGCGGCGCCGGTCTCCAGCAGGTCCTGCGGGCGGTCCTGGCGGCGCGGGCGGAAGGACTTGTCGTGGTTGACGCCGTAACCGCCCCGGGTGCCGGTGACGTCGGCGACGGTCACCGCACCGCCCACGGCCCGCGTGGCCTCAGTGCCGGAGACCGCCGGGTCGTCCGCCGCGTCCCGCCACACGAAGCCGTGGAAGGGCGCCACGGTGACGGCCGTGTCCGCGCCGTTCTCGACGACCGCCGCCGCCACCCCGTCGATGTCCTCGCGGACCAGGAACGGGCTGGTGCACTGCACGAGCAGGACGACGTCGACCGGGGAGCCGTGCAGGGCCTCGTGGGTGTCGAGGGCGTGCAGCACGGCGGCCTCGGAGGTCGCGGTGTCGCCGGCGATGGCGGCCGGGCGCAGCACCACCTCGGCGCCGGCCTGGCGGGCGGTGGCGGCGATGG
>NZ_MUBM01000701.1 GCF_002154505.1 Streptomyces carpinensis
CTCCTCGGTCATGTGGGCGGAGGCGTCGTAGCCGGTGAAGGTGTACTGGGCCATGAGCAGGCCGAGCAGGACGACGTACGCCCCGCTGCCCCAGCCGGTGTTGTTCACGAACTCCCGGAAGACGAACGACGTCGGCTGGTGGTGGTCCGGTACGAAGGCCAGCGCGCCGACGATCAGGGCCACGCCCAGTACGTGCCACCACACGCTGACGCTGTTGAGAAGGGCCACGATGCGCACGCCGAAGGTGTTCAGCAGGCCGTGCAGGACCAGGATCGCCGCGAAGAGCAGGATCGTCCGGCCCGGAGTCACCTCGAACTCGAACTGGAGGTTCAGGTAGGCGCCCAGGAAGGAGGCGGCGCCGAAGTCGATGCCGGCCGTCACCGCCACCTGGCCGAGCACGTTGAACCAGCCCGTGAACCAGGCCCAGGCGGCGGCCGAGCGACGGGGCGCCAGCCGGTGGGCCCAGAAGTACAGGCCCGCGGACGTCGGGTACGCCGAGCAGATCTCGGCCATCGACAGGCCGACGAACAGCGTCATCAGGCCGACCGCCAGCCAGCCCCAGGTGATCACCGCCGGGCCGCCGGTGTCCATGCCGAACAGGTAGAGCGTCAGACAGCCCGAGAGGACCGAGATGATCGTGAAGGAGACCGCGTAGTTGGCGAACGCCGACATGCGGCGGGCG
>NZ_MUBM01000702.1 GCF_002154505.1 Streptomyces carpinensis
GCGGCCAGCGGGTTGGCCGCGCAGAGCGCCGAGGCGTGGGCGGATCTCTCCGATGACCAGGACGTGGCGCCCGCATACGCCATGCGGCGCGGTGAGTATGCCTGGGTGGGTGGGGACAGCCTGGGCATGGGTGCAGCCGGCACGGCAGCGGTACCCCTTCCCGGTGCCGATGGGCCGATAGGCGTGCTGTCCGTGATCATGGAAGGGTCCGGTGAGCCGGATGAGGTGCAGCGGTCCTTTCTGCATTCGGTGGCGGAATGGGCCGCTGCAGGCCTGGAGGACCTGCCGGGCAGGCTGCCCGTCCGTGGTTCACCGGCCGGCTCTGAGCAGACGGTCCGGATGGGCAAACTGACCTCGGCACTCGCCGAGGCGCTTACCTCCCAGGAAGTGGTACAGGCCGTTGCGGCGCACGTCCTGCCCCCCTTCGGGGCCGACGGGCTCATATTCTGGGTCTTCGAAGGCGGCCAACAGCGTGTGGTCGGCTCCGCCGGATACCCACAGGAATTCCTCAGCCTGCTCGATGGGATCCCCGTGGCCGACTACGCCGTGGCCACCGATGTGCTGGGGACTCGTACGCCCCAGTTCATCGAATCAGCCTCAGAGTACTGCCGCCGCTATCCAGCGCTGGAGCACATCCCGCCGGCGGCCCAGAAGAACGCCTGGGCGTTCCTGCCCATGATCGCCTCCGGGCGCTCCATCGGCATGTGTCTGGTGTCTTTCGCCCAGCCACGCTCCTTCAGCGACGAGGAGCGCACGCTGCTGACCGCGTTGAGCGGTCTGGCCGGCCAGTCGCTGGGGCGGGCCCGGTTGTACGACGTGGAGCACGCCCGCGCACAGGGGCTGCAGCGTGGCTTGCTTCCCCGGACGCTGCCCCGCCTGCCTGCCGCCCGCGCCGCCGCCCGCTATCTGCCCGCGGGCCGGGGCGAACAAGTCGGCGGCGACTGGTACGACGTGATCCCGCTGTCCGCGGACAGGGTCGCCATGGTGATCGGCGACGTCATGGGACACGGCATTCCCGAAGCGGCCACCATGGGCCAGCTACGCACCGCGGTGCGTACCCTCGCCGAACTGGACCTTCCCCCTGACGAGCTACTCAGCCGTCTCAACGACCTGGCTGGCGACCTGGGCCAGGAGTGCTACGCCACCTGCCTGTACGCCGTCTTCGACCCGATCACCCGGATGTGCTCGTTCTCCCTGGCCGGTCATCCCCCGCCGGTCGTCGTCCATCCCGATGGCACCGTCCACAGGCCCGACCTGATCGCGGACCCGCCGCTCGGGGCTGCCGAGCCACCGTTCGAAACGCACCAACTGCTTCTGCCTGAGGAGAGCCTGCTGGTCCTGTGCACCGACGGGCTCATCGAATCCGCCACCCAGGGCATCGACCAGGGTCTGGCCAGACTGCAACAGATCCTCACCCAGCATGCGGTGCTCACCTTCACTTCACCGGGCGAGGCCGACGACGTCCAGCACCTCGAGGACTTGTGCGACACGGTGGTCTCGGCCCTGCTGCCCGACCATGGCCGCACGAATGACGACGCAGCACTACTGATCGCCCACACGCGGGCCATCGACGCCGGTGATGTCGCCTCCTGCATCCTCCCGGAGGATCCCCGCGCGGCCGGACAGGCCCGGGAATTCGTCCGCGCACAACTGACCACCTGGCAACTGGGCGACCTCGCGATCACCACCGAGTTGCTGGCCAGCGAGCTGATCGGCAACGTGATCCGGCACGCCAAGGGCCCCATCCGGCTGCGCCTGCTGCGCAGTCGCTCCCTGACCTGCGAGGTCTACGACGGCAGCCTCAGCACCCCGCGCATCCGCCACGCCGCTCACACCGACGAGGGCGGCCGCGGCCTGCAACTCGTCGCCGCCCTCGCCCGACGCTGGGGCGCCCGCTACCACCGCGACGGCAAATGCATCTGGACCGAGCAAGACATCCCCACCCCGCGGGGAAACCCTGGTTCGCACTGTTGATCAAGCCATGTGTCCACCTGCGGCAGGATGCTCGCCGGTACTCGTCGATGACGCCGACGTGGTGCTGCCCGAAGGCACGCGGGCGGCGACGGTACGCCAGCAGTACGCCGACGTGCACACCTGTGGGGCAAGGGAGTCCGCATCAGGCGCATCGCTGACCGGCTCGGCCTGGACCGCAAGACGGTACGCCGCTACGCGCACGCGGACCGTGTGGAGGACATGCTCATCACCCCGCGGCTCTGGCGGACGCGCCGTGGTCCGCTACGCCGCCTACCTCAACCAGCGGTGGAGCGAGGACTGCACCGACGGCGGCCGCCTGTTTCGTGAACTGCAGCAACTCGGCTACTCCCGCAGCGTCCGCGCCGGCTGGAGCCCGTAGTACTTCAAAACGGCTTCACCGCGGCTGACCTCGTGCTATGTGCCCAGTCAGCGGTCGGGCATGATCGACACTCGTGCTCGTTCGGATGCTCTACCCGCTCGCCTCGCGGAACTGATCATCTGGCTCGGCAGCGAGAACCCCCGCTGGGGTGTCCGCCACGGTGCGCAGGCGGACGCCTGTTGCCGGCTCAGCGTTGCGGCGCGTCGACGGACGGTGCTGATGAAAGAGCCCAGTGCCACGTTCCCGCACTTCGGTCGCTGAGGGCATCGTGGCCTGGTCACGGAGCAGTGGATGGCGTGCAAGCCGCCTGAACCGCGCCAGTTCTGCAAACACCTCACGGTGGCGTCAGCGCATCGTCCAGCGAGTCGTAGATCGAGAAGACGCGGTGCAGGCCGGTGAGATGGAAGATCTTGTGGATCTCCCGCCTGGTGATCACCAGTCTCAGATCGCCCTCGTGCGTACGGATGCGCTTCAGGATGCCGACGAGAACGCCAAGGCCCGTCGAGTCCATGAACGTCACCCTCCGCAGGTCGACGATGAAGCGGGACCGGCCCTGCTCGATGAGCTTGACCACGTGCTCGCGGATGCGCGGCACGGTGAACACGTCGGCTTCGCCGCGGATCTCCACGACCGTCCAGCCATCTGACCCTCGCTGGCTGATATCGAATTCCGGATGCATGGTCCGCCTAACGAGTAAGTCCTAGGGAGAGGTTTCGGCCACATTCCTTCCGCACTGCCGTCCTGCATATGCACGAACGGCTGGTCAAAGGATCAACACCGAGGGCACGTGGCCAACGCTTCACCCCTGCGGTGGAGCGACAGTGGCGCGCCTCGGTTTCACCACCTCGATTCCTTCGCCCGCTCGGCCGGGAATCGAGGCCCGCGGCCCCCGCCTCTCTGAGCGATGCAGCCGTTCCACGGTGTTGTGCTTTTTGCACCGCTCTTCGTCGAAGCCCGGGGGCCATCCGCCGCGTGAGCCTTTGCGCAGGAGGGCGGCCTGGCTGTCGGTCCTCTCCGGGATGGTGTGCCGGACGCCCCGACGCCGCAGGTACTCACGACAGGGCCGATTGCTATAGGCCTCGTCGTCGGCGGCGCTGTCGGTCGGACTTTTTGTTGCCCAGAGCGGAGTGCATGACGGCCTCGATGGCCGATGGGTAGTCAATTCCCCAAGAACCCGACCCCATCGAACCCAGGGCATACCACCGCGGTCGTAGCTGCCGCCGGCGCCGGGCAGCACTGCGGCGACGCCGAGCAGGGCAAGCGCGACCACAGCGAGCGGCAGGGTGAGTGCGTCGGCAGCCGGTGTGCCGCGAAGTCGACGGTGGCGAGGAGCACAGCGGCAGAGACGAACAGCAGCCAGACCACCAGCTCGGGGCGGGCCCGGTGGCGGCCGCCAGCAGCGCACGGACCACGGCCATGGCGGAGGCGACGGCGAGAGTGTTCGGCCCGTAGGTGTCCCCGGCGGCGCAGCGGGCACGCCGACTGCCACGGTTCCTCGGGCGGCACGGAGAGCCGGTACGCGGGATGGGATATGAGCACGCCCGCGCCGCAGTCCCGCAAGGCGGCAGCCGTGATGATCAGCAACGTCTCCATCGGACGGAGCTCAGGGTCTCGCCGGGACCGGGCTACGACGACGGCACTACCGGGAGATCCACTGCGTCGCTGCCCGTCCTACGCTGCGGCCGCGCCCGGCTTCGCCTCTGATGACGCGGCCGAAGGCATGCGCGCGTTCAGCGAACGTCGCCTTCCGCAGTGGGCCTCAACGGACGAAAGAGACGTATAAACCCTCCGCTCAAACCCAAGAGGGCGGGACACGGTCACCGTGTCCCGCCCTCGCTGCTTCTGCAAGCTCCCCCACGACTGGCAGGCCAGCGTCGAAGACTCCTGCTGCATGGACGACTGGCACGTCGTGGACCACAACCTCGCTCCTGCCACGGCCACCGCCGAACAGGTCGCCGACGCCATCCGCGCCACCCTCGCCAACAACTGACCACCACTGCCCCCGGCGCGGGTCCCGCGCCGGGGGCAGTGGTG
>NZ_MUBM01000703.1 GCF_002154505.1 Streptomyces carpinensis
GGCCAGCTCGGCGGCGGCCCGGCTGTCGTACTCCGTGGCGAAGCCGCAGCGCGGAGCCGTGCAGACGGCGGTGTGCTTCTCACGGCCCCGGCCGTCGTAGTAGGTGGCGACCTGAACGGGCCCGATGCGGACGACGCGGCGGAAGCGGGGACTGGCGGGCATCAGGGCAGTTCCTTCCAGCTCTCGTGGTTCTCGCCGGTGAAGTCGGCGACGTGGTCGAGCAGCCACTGCCGGATCTCCTCGCCCTCGTACTCGTCGGCGGTGAGGATCACGGGTTCGGCGATGAGCATTGCTTCGGTGAGGCGGTTCTGTCGGGTCAGCTCGGCGGCACGGTTCAGCGCGCGGAGCGTGGACGGACGCATAGTCGGAAGTCCTCCGTTGATCAGGTGAGTTGTGCGGCGATGGCTTCGGCGAGCGGCAGTGGGACACCGAGCCGGGCTCGAAGGGTCGAGGTGTCGATGGCGGCGCCCGTCCGGGCTCGGTGTTCATCGGCGACCTTGCGGGCCAAAGCGACGAGGGCGGGCGGAACGGGCGAGGGTGCCGAGGCGGGCAC
>NZ_MUBM01000704.1 GCF_002154505.1 Streptomyces carpinensis
GACCTCGTCCTCGCCGGTGACGCCCCTGGCCGTGTCCGTCTCGCTCACGCTGCTTCCTCCCGCTGTGTGCTGGTGGTCCACCTCGTGTGCCGGTGGTCCGTTCATCCTCTCCCCTGCCCCGGTCCCGGCCCAAGAGCGGTCCCGGACCGTCACGCTCCGTCGACGTCGGCCCGCGGGGTCCACGGGTGGTGATCGGTGATCGGGCACGCGCGAAAGCCTGGTAATGTTTACGTCGTCGCCGCGGGGAGATCCCCGCACGACNNTTCAAGTCCCCCCTCGGACACAGCGAGGAGCGGTGTCGACCGGAAACGGTCGGCACCGCTCCTTCGTGTGCTCACACATGCGCTGGGGCCATGTGGTCCGTGAACCAGTCGCGGGCCAGCGCGGTCACCCTCTCCAGCGCGCCGGGCTCCTCGAAGAGATGAGTCGCGCCGGGCACGACGGTGAGCCGGTTCTCGCAGGTCAGCTGGGACTGGGCACCGCGATTGAGGTCCAGCACCATGTGGTCCGCGCCGCCGACGAGGAGCAGCGTGGGGGCGGTCACGGCCTCGAGCCTCGGGCCGGCGAGGTCCGGCCGGCCGCCGCGGGAGACGACGGCGGCGATGTGCGCGTCCGGTTCCGCGGCGGCCCACAGGGCGGCGGCGGCCCCGGTGCTGGCACCGAAGTAGCCGATGGCGAGCCCTTCGGTGGCGTGCTGCCCGCGCAGCCAGCCGGTGGCGTCGGCGAGCCGGGCGGCGAGCAGTTCGGTGTCGAACACGTTGGCCCGGTCGCGCGCCTCCTCCTCGGTGAGCAGGTCGAACAGCAGGGTGCCGAGGCCGGCCTGGTTCAGCCCGGCGGCCACGAACTGGTTCCGCGGGCTGTGCCGGCCGCTGCCGCTGCCGTGCGCGAA
>NZ_MUBM01000705.1 GCF_002154505.1 Streptomyces carpinensis
CTGCTGGCCCTGGGCCTGGCGCCCCCGCCGCCGGGGTCGCCAGGCCCAGGGCCAGCAGCAGACCGCCACCCGCCTCGGACAGTCCCGCCGCCGTCGCGCTCGCCTTGCCCGGCCGGTAGCCGACGGACTCCATGAACTGCCCGGTCCCCTCGAGGCCGGCTCCGCCGAACCAGCCCAGCAGCTTCTGCGCGCCGTGCGCGGCCAGCACTCCGCCCGTCCCCAGCCGGAGCAGCAGCAGGCCCACATCACGTCGGTCGTAACAGGTCACGATGACTCCAGGGGAAAGACTCGGGGTTCCCACCCTCGCACCGGCCACACCCACTCGGCCTGCCCGGGGCGCCGTTCGGGTGGCGGGGTGCCGAGGCGGGTGTGACGCTGCCGACATGACGATTCAGACCGCCAGACTCAGCGACCCGGCCGTCCGCGCCTTCGTCACCGCCGTCAACGCCCATGACCGCGAGGGCTTCATGCAGCTCCTCGCCCCCGGCGCGACCATGGCGGACGACGGCTCCGACCGCGACCTCGCCGAGTGGATCGAGCAGGAGATCTTTTCCACGCACGGCCACATGGAGGTCGACAACGAGTCCCGGGGCGGCCGGGCCCTCCTCGCCCGCTACCGCAACGACACCTGGGGCGAGATGCGCACCCGGTGGACCTTCGACGTGGCCGACGACGGGCGGATCACCCGGTTCGAGACCGGACAGGCGTGACTTCGGGCATCGCGGGGTGCCCAGGACCGCGCCACGGGGTGCCCAGGGCCGCATCGTGGGGGCGCTGAAGGCCGGCGAGATGTTCCGGATGAGTGAGATGACCGAGGCGGCGTCCTTCCTTTGGTGATCTTTTGAACGGCCTTTGGG
Organism: Streptomyces carpinensis; assembly: GCF_002154505.1. Taxonomy (GTDB): domain Bacteria; phylum Actinomycetota; class Actinomycetes; order Streptomycetales; family Streptomycetaceae; genus Streptomyces; species Streptomyces carpinensis. Next base: position 858 of record NZ_MUBM01000705.1, read on the forward strand.
GACCCGTCGTGCACGCGCTCAGCCTCGCTTTGTACGGTCCCGGGGTGCGCGATTCCTCTTCGTCCCTCCCCTCCGCCCTGTCCCCACGGCCCGCCCAGGCTCCCCGACTGTCCCGGCGTTCCCTGCTCGGTATGGCCGCGGCCGGCCCGCTGGCCGTCGCGGCCGGCAGTGTCCCGGCCGCAGCCGCCCCCGCCTCGGCCCCGGCGGGAACCGCGGCGGCCGCCGGTACGAGCGTGATCGGCGGTGCGCGGCTGGCAAGCCGCGGGGTGCAGGTGCGCGGCGCCGGCGGTCTGCCCGGGAAGCTCACCGCCCGCGCCTGGCTGCTCGCGGACTGGGAGAGCGGGGAGGTGCTCGCCGCGTACCGGGCACACCAGCGCCTGGCGCCCGCGTCCACCCTGAAGATGCTGTTCGCGGACACGGTGCTGAAGAAGTTCCCCCGCGCCCAGCGGCACAGGGTCACCGCCGCCGACCTGGCCGACATCCCCTCCGGTTCCAGTCTCGTCGGCATCCAGCCCGGCACCACCTACACCGTCGAGCAGTTGTGGCAGGGCGTGTTCCTGCGCTCGGGCAACGACGC
>NZ_MUBM01000706.1 GCF_002154505.1 Streptomyces carpinensis
CGCCGGTATCCGTGACGCGCGGCCTCAGCTGGCTGACCACGCGCGTCACGGATACCGGCGGGTGGTGCGCCTCATGACCGGACTGCCGGGCCGTCTTGCGGTGGAGCTGGATCAGGTGACGCTGCTCGTCCTGCGTCTGGTGGGCATGGAGCCGGTGCAGGGGCTGGAGCACTTCGACGTCGCCGCGCTGCCCGTCGTCCAGGCCGCCGTGGAGGAGTGGCTGCGCCACAACGACGCTGCCTGATAGACAGGTGACGAGGCCCCCGCTGAGGAAGCTGGCGGGGGCCTCGTCGTGTCTGGGGTCTACTCGTTGGTGAGCGGGCCGGGGTCCTTCACGGGCGGTGGTCGTGGCGCACGATGTGACGGGTCAGGAGAAGGAACGCCGCGGAGTCCGGGCCCTGTATGCCGTCCGGGAGCGGGTGGGACAAACCCTGGATGTGGTGGCCACCTGCCAGGAGTTGGTCCACGCGCTGGTCCCCGGGTTCGCCGATGTCGCCGTGGTGGAAGTGGTGGAGCCTGTGGTGCGCGGAGAGGAACCACCGCTGAGCCCTCTGGGACGGGATGTGCCGCTGCGTCGCGCCGCCATCGCGACCGGCAGTGGTGATCAGCAGGCCCGGGCGCATCCGGTGGGAGATGTCCGCGCGCTGCCGTTCCCGACCCCTTACGCGCAGGCGCTTGCCGACCTCAAGCCGCGGGCGATTGCCCTGCGCCCCGACACGCCCTGGCTGGCGGCCGATCCGGCGCGGGCCGAAGCGATCCGCGCATCCGGCGCAGGCGCCCTGCTCGTCGCCCCGTTGACGCTGCGCGGAAAGGTGCTCGGCCTGCTGAGTCTCTACCGCACCCAGCGATCCGACGGTTTCGACGAGAAGGAACTCGCCCTCACTCTGGAACTGGCCACGCACACCGCCCTGAGCATCGACAACGCCCGCCGCTACACCCGCGAGCACACCATCGCCGCAGCACTGCAACGCCATCTGCTGCCCCCGGCTCCTCCGTTGCAGACCGCGATCGAGACCGCCGGCCTGTACGTGGCCGACGACCGGGGCGCGGGTGGCTGGTCCAACACCTGCGCCCTCCCTGGCGCCCGAACGGCCCTGGTGGCCGGGGAGGTCGCAGGCCACGGAATCCACACGGCCGTAACCATGGGACAGCTGCGGACGGCCATGAACTCGCTCGCCGCACTGGACCTGGAACCCGACGAGTTCCTCGCCCGACTCGACGACGCCGCGGCACGTCTCGCGCAGGAGCGGAAGGCGCTGCCATCCGGCGACCCCCTGCGGGGGCTGCCCCTCAGCGCAACGTGCCTGTGCACGGTCTACGGCCCGTTCACCCATACGTTCGCCATCGCCTCCGCCGGACACCCGCCGCCCATCGTCGCCGACCCCGGTTCCAGCACCCGAGTGGTCGAGCTGGCTGCCGGTGGTGCCCTCGGCGGCGGAGAAGGCCCCCGGTACGCCACCACCACCGTCACCTTGGCCGAAGGAGGCATCCTCGCCCTCTACACGGCCCCGCTCCTGTCTGCGGCACGGCCCGATGACGGCACAAGCGGTACGCAGCCGCTCCAGCGCTTGCTCGCCAACACCGACCGACCTCTGCAGGACCTGTGCGACGACATCCTCTATCGGCTGAGCATCGATGCTCTTCCCGGCGACGCCATCCTTCTTCTCGCCCGAACACACCGATTCCCCGCCGACTGCGTCGCCACCTGGCCTCTGGCCGAAGAGCCCACCGCCCCCGCCATCGCGCGGCGGAACGCCCGGCGCCAACTCGCCGACTGGGGCGTGGACGAGGACACCGCCTACGACACGCAGGAAATCGTCAGCGAGCTCGTCACCAACGCCCTGCGGTACGGCGCGCCACCCGTACACCTGCGCCTCATCAACGACCGGACCCTCACCTGCGAGGTCCACGACTCCGCCACCTCCGCCCCACGGCTGCGCCATGCACGGTCGGTCGACGAAGGCGGCCGCGGACTGTTCATCTGCGCCCAGCTCGCACAGAACTGGGGGATCCGCTACGCCAACGACGGGAAGACGGTCTGGACCGAGCAAGGCCGCCCCCGACAGCACCCGTAAGACCCCTCCCACAAGGAGTGTGTACTCAAGGCGCTCGGGCCTGCATGCGCCTGTCTCAGCGGTCCGGCGGAGCCCTTGGTGTGGGTGGCGGCGCCCACGACTCTTCAGCGGCTGGCCGCGATCAGCTTAGAAGGACGCCGAAGACCATGCGGAAGAAGGCGTCGAAGGGGGCGGAGGACTTGTCGGCCCGGGCCGCGATCAGCGTGCCCTCCCAAGCGCTGAGGATGAACAGCGCAGCCTCCTCGACGTCGAGAGCGGCGTCCAGCTCACCTGCTTCCTGAGCTTCGGTGAGCACCTGCCGGATGCGCGAGGCCCACCGCTGAAAGCCGCCCCGGACGGCGGAGCGGATCTCCTCGGAGTGGTCCGCCACCTCGGCGCCGAGGT
>NZ_MUBM01000707.1 GCF_002154505.1 Streptomyces carpinensis
CCCCTTCCCCGGCGGACGCCCCCTGGCCCTCGTCTACCGGGGCCCGGCCGCCCGCCCCGCCGGCTGCTCAGAGGCGGTCGCCGCACTTCTCGCCTCCGGCCCCTGGGACCTCGACGTCCGCTACACCGGACCGCACGAGGAGATCCCGCTCTCCGCCACGGCCCTGGCCCACGCCCACGTCTACGCCCAGCCCGGCGGCGGCTCCCTCTCCGCCGCGTACCGCCGCCTGAAGAAGCACGCCGACGAGATCCGCGACTACGTCCACGGCGGCGGCCGCTACCTGGGCTTCTGCCTGGGCGGCTACCTGGCCGGCGCCACTCCCGGCTTCGCGCTCCTCCCTGGCGACACCGACCAATACATCGCCACGCCCGGCGCCACCATCCACAACGACCGCGACACCCTGGTAGAAACCGCATGGCGCGGCCTCACCCGCACCCTCTACTTCCAGGACGGCCCGCACTTCATCCTCGACCGCGACGCCGACGTCACCATCCTCGCCACCTACCCGAACGGCACCATAGCCGCCCTGGTCACCCCCTTCGGCAACGGCCGCGTCGGTGTCGTGGGCCCCCACCCGGAAGCCACCGACGACTGGTTCCTCGACGAGGGCCTCTCGGTCCACCACACCCACGACCTGGGGCTGGACCTGGTGACGGAGGTGCTGGAGTGACCAAAACCCACTCTCGCACGGCAGACTCGAACCACGCGCCGCCACACCGGGTGGGTGCGGCGGCCGTGGGTGGGACCGGCTCCCAGTCCCGGCCCAGCAGCAGCCCGGAGCTCGCACCGGCTGCTGGCGATCGCGTCGCCGAGCGGGGTGGGGCGCCCGTCCCGCGACAGCATGCGGATGACGTCGTACGCACGCACGGCTGCATAGCTTGCGGCCTGCTCATCCGTCAGAAACTCGACCGGCACTCCGGACCTCCAGACAGTCAGTGATCGACACGACTGCCGAAGGCTCCGGCTCCGCCGAACCCCAGGTCAAAGCGCTCTCAGGCACGCGAAGGGCTTAGCGCCAGTTTTCGTCCCGTTGTTCAAGCGCCGCCAATTGCATCGGATGCGAACTGGCGACGGTATGCGCATCGCGTCCTGTGCGAGCCGCGGACGCGCGGCTGATCTGCGGCGTCGGACGTCTGAGTGAACTGTGACCGTAGCGCTTGGCAAGGGGAAGTGGCGAGCCCTTGTCACTCGTCAGGGTGGATGGCCTGCGGTTTCAGCTCCGGCTCGCATCTGATGCGGTTTCCTCGCATCAGATGCGAGTGACGGAGAGTGGTAGCCGGTGAGGTTCAGAGGAACGGCGCAGGGGGCGGCGACGCTGCACCTGGCGGACGGGGTCGCACTGCTGCGGCCGGAAGAGCAGGTGTTCACCGCGATGTTGGGCGGATTCGCGAACCAGCAGCTCGCGCGGAACCTGGCCCGCTCAACGGTTGAGGGCAGGGAGAACACGGTGAAGGCGTTCGCCGCCTACGTGAACGCCTTCCCGTGGCAGTGGACGCCGGCGATGGTCGACGAGTGGCTTGGTGACCTGCGCTCACTGCGTGACCTGAAGCGATCGACGATCCGCTCGTACTCCGAAGCCGTCCGCGCCTTCTGCCACTTCGCCACCGATCCCCTCTACGAGTGGGCCGCCACCTGCGAGGAGCGGTTCGGTTCCCACCCGGTCCAGGTCGTGCACGAGTGGAACACCGCCGTTCACATCCAGGACAACGAGGCCGATGCGAAGAAGCGGGCCTTCACCAAAGCTGAGCTGCACGCCTTCTTCGCTCACTGCGACGACGAGGTCGCCCGCATCCGGGCCTTCGGCCGCAAGGGCTGGTTGCCGGCCTTCCGTGACGCGACCCTGTTCAAGACCGCGTACGCCTTCGGCACACGGCGGAACGAGACGCGGATGCTGGACGCCGCCGACTTCGGCCGCAACCCGCACGGAGCCGAGTACGGCGAGTTCGGTCTCTGCCGGGTCCGCTTCGGCAAGGCCAAGAAGGGCTCGCCTCCCATGCGGCGTTCCGTGCTGACCGTGTGGGACTGGACTCCCGACATCCTGGACGAGTGGTTCACCGAAGTCCGGCCGCTGTTCGGCGCTGAGGGCAACCCCGCGGCATGGCCCTCGCAGGGATCAGCCCCCGCCGGGGCAAGGGCTTCACCCGACGTGACCCGGACGCCGACCTTGCTCCTGACCTGGTCAGGCGCGACTTCACCGCGAACGGGCCGAACCGGCCGTGGGTCACCGACCTGACCGTGATCGCGACGCTGGAGGGCCCGCTGTGGCTGTCCGCGATCCGCGACGCGTTCTCCCGCCGGGTGGTGGCCTGGGAAACCTCCGCTCGTGCGGACGCGGACCTGGTCCTGACCTCGCTGGAGTACGCCCTGGCCCGCCGCGAGCCCGTCCCCGGCGAGCTCGTCCACCATGCCGACCACGGCTGTCAATACACGTCCGTGAAGCTCACAACACGCCTGGTCAGAGCCGGGATCCAAGCGTCCATGGGCTCGGTCGGCGACTCGTACGACAATGCCCTGGCGGAGAACCTGTGGATGCTGATCAAGACCGAGTGCATCCGCGGTCGGGTCTTCGCCACCAGGGCCGAAGCGAACCTCGCCCTCTTCGAGTACATCGACGGCTTCTACAACCCTCGCCGCATCCAGAAACGGCTCGGCTACCTCAGCCCCATCGAGTACGAGGAGAAGCACTACGCCAACCAGGCAACGACCGAACAAGTGAACCTGAAACCACGTCAACCCGTCCTGACCAGCTAGTCATCCACTCCCGTGCACCGGGGGAACCTCACACCCGATCCATACGAGTTCCCCCCTGGCGGCAGATTCCGAGTGCTGAGGATGGCCGCATCATCAGCGATGCCGTGCCCTGCGTCGTGGCCTGCGCCTGTCGCAGTGTTGGCAGCACGCCCGGGGCCATCGGTTAGGGGTGATCGATTCGCAGTCAGTCAAGGCAGACGCCGTGGTCGGCGCCGACAGCCGTGGCTTCGACGGCGGCAAGCTGATCAACGGGCGCAAGCGGCATGTCGTGGTCGACACGCTCGGCCTGCTGATGGGCGTCATGGTCACCGCCGCGGTCGTCGGCGGCGGTTGCCAGGTAATCCCTTGAGACCGGCCTGCTTGCCGTGGCTGAATGGAAATGTCAAGCCCCGGGTTTCGTGGAGAGTGAGTTAGCTGGTTTTCTGGAGTGACGCAGAGGGTTCGGCCGTGAGGTAGTGGGCTGCCTCGTGTTCGGCAGGAGTGATGTGGCCGAGTTCGCCGTGGAGGCGTCGCTGGTTGAACCAGTCGACGTACTCGGCGACCACGACCTCCACGTCGTTGATGCCGGTCCACGGCCCCTTGTTGCGGATCAGTTCGGCTTGAACAGGCTGTTGAACGCCTCGGCCAGGGCGTTGTCGTACGAGTCGCCCCTGGAACCGACCGAGGCCACGGCGGCCTCCTGTTCGAGACGTTCTGTGTAGCGGAGAGCTCGGTATTGACCAGGTTCAACCAGTGGATGCAACACCGGCTTATTTGATCGATAGTAGATGGTCGTTGAGGTCCGGCGTGCCGGCGGCGCCAGATCGCCATCTCCAGCGCGTCGAGAGCGAGGTCGGTGTAGAGACTGGTGGCGACCTGCCAGCCGACGACCATGCGGGAGAAGACGTCGATGACGAAGGCGGCGTAGACCCAGCCGGAGAAGGTGCGGATGTAGGTGATGTCCGCTACCCACAGCTGGTTCGGCGCGGTCGCGGTGAACTGCCGCTCGACCAGGTCGGCGGGCCGGGCGGTCTCGGGAGCGGGCCGGGTGGGGCACGGGCTCTTGGCCCGGATCACTCCGCGCAGTCCGGCCGCGCGCATGAGGCGCTCGACCGTGCAGCGGGCCACCTCGAATCCCTCGCGTCCCAGGGCTGTGTGGACCTTGCGTGCCCCGTAGACACCGTAGTTGGCCTCATGGATCCGGCGGATCTCCAAAGTGAGTTCCTCGTCGCGCAGGCTGCGGGCCGAGGG
>NZ_MUBM01000708.1 GCF_002154505.1 Streptomyces carpinensis
CCCTCCCCCCGCCGCCGGCCGCCGCGGTCAGTGCGCGGCGGCGAGAAAGCCGCGCAGGGAGCTCTTCATCGCGGCGACGAAGGCGTCCCGGCCCGTGTCGTCGAGGGCGTCCAGGGACAGGTACGGGTTGAGGTCCTCCAGCTCGACCAGCAGCAGTTCGCCGTCCGGGGCGCGGCAGGCGTCCACTCGCTGGATGCCGTGGTCGAGAGCGTTCCAGTCGATGAAGCGCCGGGCGAACTCCAGGTCGTCCCGGGTGGCTGCGTACGGCCGCAGTTCCCAGCGCCGCGCGGGCTCCGGCGCGTAGAGGGCGTACTGGAAGTCGTGGTCGACGAAGTAGAAGGAGATCTCGTGTGCGAAGTCGATGTGCGGCTGGGCGAGGACGGTGCCGTCGACCAGTCCCGCCAGCCCGTCGGCGGTGACGATGCGCAGCCCTATGGAGTCGGCGCCCAGTTTCGGTTTGACCACGTACCGGTCCGCGTCGGGGAGCAGGTGCAGGTCCTCCGGGCGGTCGACCGTGGGGATGACCGGATACCCGGCCGCGGTGAGGTCGAGGAGGTACTGCTTGCCGGCCATGTCGGCCCGGCCCGTGAGCGGGTTGTAGACGCGTGTTCCGCCGGCCAGGGCCCGGGTCCGGAAGTCGTCGTAGGCCGCCTGGTACTCCAGGACGGGGCCGCTGTTGCGGACGACGACGGCGTCGAAGGCGCCCATCAGCGCCGCCGCGTCCCGCGGGTGGCACAGCGCCAGGTCGAAGTCCTCGCGTAGGCGGGCGGTCAGCCGTATGTCCTCGTCGCAGTAGCGGCGTCCGCGCGCCGGGTACGCCAGGTCGGTGACGTAAAGGAGGCGGGGGCGAGCGGGCGGCATTCGGGGCTCCTGGGCGTGTGGTCCGATGAAAGGCGCGGGGTGGGAC
>NZ_MUBM01000709.1 GCF_002154505.1 Streptomyces carpinensis
GGCCACGGCCGAGCCGGCCCGCGATCGGGCCGGCTCGGGCGGGGTACCCGGCGGCCATGAGCGAACAGCGACACGAGCGGCGGCAGGACCAGCCCGGAGCGAGCCACGAGCGGCTGCGCGTCACCGGTTCGTACTGGGTCGAGACGGCTCCCGGGCCGCCGCCCCGGCCGCCGCTCGCGGAGGACCTCGACGTCGACGTCGTGGTGATCGGCGCGGGCATGGCCGGGCTGAGCACGGCGTACGAGCTGACGCGGGCCGGGCTGGGTGTGGCGGTGCTGGAGGCGCGGCGGGTGGCGGAGGGCGTCACCGGGCACACCACCGCCAAACTGACCGCGCTGCACACGCTGATCTACGACAAACTGCGGCGCACCCGCGACGCGGAGGCGGCGCGGCTGTACGCCCGTTCCCAGTCGGAGGCGATCGAGCACGCCGAGGCGCTGGTCGACGAGCTGGACATCGAGTGCGAGTGGGAGCCGCGCAGCGCGTACACGTACGTCCGTGACCCGGACCGGGTGGCGGAGCTGCGGGCCGAGGCGGAGGCCGCGCGGGAGGCGGGGCTGCCCGCGTCGTTCGTGACGGAGACCGGGCTGCCGTTCCCGGTGGCGGGCGCGGTCCGGGTGGCCGGGCAGGCGCAGTTCCATCCGCGCAGGTATCTGCTGGCCCTGACGGCGGACCTGGTGCGGCGCGGCGGGCGCGTCCACGAGGACACCGTGGTGTGCGGCCTGGCGGAGGGCGAGCCGTGCCGGGTGACGACCGCGACCGGCGCGACGGTGCGGGCCCGGCACGTGGTGGTCGCCACGCACTACCCGATCTTCGACCGGGCGCTGCTGTTCGCCCGGCTCTCCCCGCGCCGGGAACTGGTCGTCGCGGGACCGATCGAGGCCGGCCGGGACCCGGAGGGCATGTACATCACCCCCGAGGAGGGCGTCCGTTCGGTGCGCACCGCGCCGTACGGCGAGGACGGGCAGCGGCTGCTCGTGGTCACCGGGGAGCACTTCACCCCGGGCAGTGCCGACACGGCGGCCCGCTTCGACCGCCTGGCCGGCTGGGCGCGGGAGCACTTCCCGGGCGTGGACCTCGTGCATTCCTGGGCCACGCAGGACATCGACCCCACCGACACGGTGCCGATGGTCGGCCTGATGCACGCGGGCGCCCGCAACACATACGTGGCGACCGGTTTCGGCGGCTGGGGGCTGAGCGGCGGCATGATGGCGGGGCGGCTGCTCACGGCGCTGATCACCGGCCAGGAGTGCGCGTGGCGGGAGCTGTACGACCCGCGCCGGTTGCGGACGGCGGTGCGCCAGGCGCCGACGTTCCTCAAGACCCAGGCGGAGGTCGCCCGGCACTTCGTGGGTGACCGGCTCCGGCCCGCACCGCCGGTGGAGGCGATACCGCCCGGCGGGGGTGCCGTGGTCCGCGCCGGCGTCGACCATTGCGCCGTGCACCGCGACGACGAGGGAAACCTGCACTCGCTCTCCGCCCGCTGCACCCACCTGGGCTGTCTGGTCTCCTTCAACTCCGCCGAGCGGGCGTGGGAGTGTCCGTGCCACGGCTCCCGTTTCGACACCGACGGCCGGGTGCTCCAGGGCCCGGCGACCAAGCCGCTGGAGCGCAGGGAGCTGTGAGCGCGGTGGTGAGCGCGGGCCCGTGCCCGGCACGGGACATCCGGGTGGGTGACCGCACGGCCGTGCCGCCGTTCATATGACTGGAGATCACCCTACGTTCGTCCGGTGATCTCACTTGTACGACGAATCACCGCGGTCTGCGCCCTGAGCACAGTCCTCACCACCCTCCCCGCGTGCGGCACCACGCAGGCCTCCCGCGCCGGGCACTCGTCCCCGTCCGAGTCCGCCGCCGAGCCTTCCCCCGCCGGGCCCTCC
>NZ_MUBM01000071.1 GCF_002154505.1 Streptomyces carpinensis
GCTGCGTACGCAGCTGGAGCTGGGCGGCAAGAACGCGGTCGTGGTGTGCGACGACGCCGACCTGGACAAGGCCGTGGAGGCGGTCGTGCACGGCGCCTTCGGGCAGGCGGGGCAGCGGTGTTCGGCGACCAGCCGGGCCGTGGTCGACGTACGCGTGCGCGAGGAGTTCCTGGAGCGACTTGTCGCGCGGGTGGCGCACCTGCGGGTGGGGCCGGGATTCGACGAGGCGTCCGAGCTGTGCCCGGTGGTCGACACCGGCCGGATGGACGCGGCGCTGGCGGCGATCGCGGGGGCGCAGCGCGACGGTGGCAAGGTCGTGTGCGGCGGCGGCCGCGCGGAGCGCGCGGACCTGCCCGACGGCTGCTACCTGCAGCCGACGGTGATCCGGGATGTGCCGTGGGACGCGGAGCTGGCGCAGGAGGAGGTGTTCGGTCCGGTCCTCGCCGTGGTCGACGCGGTGGACTTCGACGACGCGATACGGATCGCCAACTCGGTGAAGTACGGCATGTCCGGGACGGTCTTCACGGCCTCGCAGGCGCGGGCCTTCGAGGCACTCGACCGCTTCGAGGCGGGCATGCTTCACGTCAACCGGCCGGGCGTGGGTGCCTACGCGCATCTGCCGCACACCGGTGCCAAGGCCAGCCAGTACGGTCCTCCGGAATGCTCGCCGGAGGTCTTCGACTTCTACACCGCATGGCATTCGGCCTGTATCTCCTACTGACCGGGCCCGCACACACATGAGGGCCGGTGCCTCCTCTCGTGGGAGGCACCGGCCCTCCGGAATGTGCGCCGGCTCAGCGGGCCAGGTTCTCCTCGGCCAGGCCGAAGGAGAGCGTCATGCCGGCCCCGCCGACGCCGTTGACGACGGTGACGCCGGGCTCGGGGTCGACGACCAGTTCCGTGCGGCCGTCACGAAGGGACGGGTAGTAGCCGACCCAGCGCTCGGTGATCTCCGCCTCGGGCGGGCGGAGGGCGAAGGTGTCCAGGTAGTCCAGGACGGCCTCGTCCACCGCCCCGTCGGCGAACGGGGGGTGGGTGGTGCCGTACGCGTGCGAGTCGCCGAGGGTGAGGCGCCCGTCGGCGGTCTGCGAGACGAGCACGTGGATGCCGTGCTCACGGTGGAACGGCCGCTCTCGGCCCATGCGTTCGGCGAGCGTGGTGCGCGAGGGACAGCCGTCGAACGACGCGTAGTGGAGGAGGGTGAGTCCGCCGCAGAGCATCGGGCCGAGCGTGCCGCCGCCGGCGAGCGGGGCGGTGCGCATCATCTGGAGCTTGCAGCGGGTCAGGCCGCTGTCGGCGAACACCTCCGGGTAGAGCGAGGCGAAGTCGTTGCCGGAGCACACGTAGACCTGCTCGCAGTCCCAGTCGCCGGCGGTGGTGGAGACGGTGGGCATCGCGATGCCGCGGACGTGCGTGCCGAAGCGGAACTCCACGCCGTGCTCGGCGGCCAGGTACTCGGCGACGGCGGGGATGGCGTGGCGTGGGTCGACGTTGACCTCGGTCGGGCTCCACATCGCGGCGTGCAGGCCGTCGCGGCGTACGTACCCCGATCGGGCGGCGGCCTCCTCGGCAGTGAGCATCCGCGCTCCGCGTTCCCGTGCCGGGGCGCTCAGCTGCAGGAACTCCTCCAGCACCGCGACCTCGTCCTCGTGGTGGGCCAGGTGCAGGGATCCGGTCTCGGGGGCCCAGAGGCCGGTCTTGGCGGCCACCTCCAGCCACACCTCGCGGCTGCGCAGCGCCCGCTGGTACACCTTGCCGCGCTGCTGCCCGACCGCCCAGATCATGCCGAAGTTGCGGATGGAGGCCCCCACCGCGAAGTCGTCGCGTTCGAAGACGACGACCTTGCGGCCGAGCCGGGCGGCGGCGAGCGCGTGCGCGAGGCCGACGATGCCGGCGCCGACGACGACGGTGTCCGCGTGCTGACGGTTCATGTGTCCCTGCCTTCCGATCTGAGCGTGCCGGGTACGGGGGTGAGGTGCGGGAAAGTGGTGCTCGTGGAGGGGAGTTCGCGGGGAGGAGGGAGCGGGCTCACTGGGCCACGGCCGGGCGCGGGCGGCGGTTCCAGTGCGGGGCCATGACCGCTCCGGCCAGCGCGGCGGCGGCGGAGAAGAGGATGAACAGGGTGGAGCCGGAGAGGAAACCAGGCAGCAGACCACCGAGGATCGCGCCGATGGAGCCGCAGCCGTTGACCAGTCCGGCGGCGGTGCCCGCGCCCTCCTCGGCCCCGAAGTCCACCGCGGCGACGCAGGAGATCATCGAGTCCGCGGCGTAGACGGCCAGCCCGATCACGGCGAGGACGCCGACCATGACGCCGACGCTGTCGGTCGCGGTCAGCGGCATGAACAGCGCCAGAACCACGGTGAGCAGGGCCAGCGACAGGACGCACGCGGGCACGCGCCGGGACTGGAAGAGCCGGTCGGAGACCCAGCCCACGACGATCGGGGCGAGCACGCCGGCGGCGCCGAAGGCCACGGGGATCAACGTGGCCCCCACCTTGTCGACCTGCGGCAGACGCCGGCTGACCAGGACGGGGCCCCACAGCAGGATCGCGTAACGGGCGGGCTTGAGCAGGAAGTAGGCGGCGCCCAGGGTGAGGACCATGGGGTCGCGCAGGGTCTTGCGGTATAGCGCCAGACTCCGCTGGGGCTTGTCGGTGCCGGAGTGGGCCCCGGACTCTTCCGTCCCCTCGGGCGCGTTGCGCTGGAAGGCGACGAACAGCACCAGGACGACGGCGAGGGTCGCGGCCCCGGTGAAGAAGGCGGCATGCCAGCTGTCGAAGACGGAGTACGCGATCCAGCCGAGGAACGGGGGCGCCGCCAGGCCTCCGAAGGCGTAGTTGGTGGACCAGATGCCGAGCACGCGCCCGCGCTGTGCGAGGGGGAAGAACGCCCCCATGTTCTTGCACAGCGGCGCCCACCCGGCCGACTGGGCGAGGCCCTGGATCACCATGGCTCCGCCGAAGACCAGCAGGCCACTGGAGGCGCCCATCACACAGGCGGCGCCGATCGCGCCGATCATGCCGCTGATGACGACGACGCGCGGCCCGAACCGGTCCGCCCACGCGCCCCACAGGAACTGCCCGGCGGCGTAGGCCGCGAGGTAGACCGCGTCGATGACGCCGAGGACGCGTTCGGTGAGCGCGCCCGAGACGAGAGGGTCGTCGAGGATGCCCAGCTTGGCGACCGAGAACGCCTGCCGCACGAAGTAGAAACCCGCGTAGGCGATCCATGTGACGGCGAAGATCTGCCAGCGCAGCCGTCGGCTCACCAGGTACGGGTGGACGGTGCGCTGGGCTTCCCGGGTGGTGACGGTTGGGTCGGTTTCGGCCATGGTGTGGGTCCAATCCTCGAAGGAGCGGATGGGCTGGCCCGGTGCGCCGACGCGGGCGGGAGGCCGCGCACGGCTCCGGGTACGGCACGGCCCCGGCGCGCACCTCGGCGGCGCGCCGGGGCCGGTACTGGGCCGTCCCTGGTGTCACCGTTCGCGTTCCAGGGGCGGTGAATGGCCGTGATGGAAAAGTGGGGGGATGCGGCTGGCTCAGGCGGTGAGCGGCTCCCCTGCCGCGAGGTGGCAGCCGATCCAGTAGGCGTCGAAGTTCCGCAGTCGGTGTCCGGCCGGGAGTTCGACGGGCCGGTTGACCAGGACCGGCACGCGTTGTTCGGTGAGGCCGCCGTGCGAGCGCAGCGGCTCGGTGAAGCCGGAGATGTCGTGGCGGGCGGGGGTGGTGCCCAGCACGGTGTTGCGTTCGGCGATGACGACGAGGTCGCCGATCCGGTCCGGGGGCAGCTCGAACCGCGCGCAGGCGCCCTCGCGCGTGAGGACGGTGTCGACGCCGTCGAGTCCGGCGAGTTCGCCGAGCAGCGCCTCGCGGTCCGCGCCGGCCGGCAGGTGCACGGTGGCGTAGGAGCCGAGCGCGCCGTGGTGGACGGTGTACGGGTCGGTGATCGGCAGGATGACGCGGCAGGCGTTGGTGCCGGAGCGCGCGTCGAACCAGTCCTGGAGGAAGATCACCCGGGCCTGTCCGTCGGCGTCGGACTTGGCGTTCATCCCGTGGTCGGCCGTGACCACGAGGATCGCGCCGAGGGCGTCGATGCGGGCGAAGTAGCCGTCCAGCATGGCGTAGAAGTGGTTGGCGACCGGGGAGCCGGGAGCGTGTTTGTGCTGGATGTAGTCGGTGAGCGAGAGGTACATCAGGTCGGGCCGGTCGCGCTCCAGCACGTCGCAGCCCGCGGCCATCACCAGTTCGCTGAGCTCAGCGCTGTACACGGAGGGCAGATCGAGGCCGGTGGATTCGAGGACCTTCTCGATGCCGTTCTCGGCCAGGTTCACCTGGTCGGCCTTCTCGGCGGAGAAGCAGATGCCGCCTTCGGCGAGCCCGCTGCCGAGCAGCCGGCGCAGCTTGTCCTTGGCGGTGATGACGGCGACCTTCGCGCCGGTGCGGGAGAAGGCGGCGAAGAGGGTGGGTGCGCGCAGCAGTTCGGGCGCGTTCATCATGACCTCTTCGCCGGAGGCGGGGTCGTAGAAGTAGTTGCCGCAGATGCCGTGGACGGCGGGCGGGGCGCCGGTGGCGATGGAGAGGTTGTTGGGGTTGGTGAAGGACGGCATGGTGCACTCGCCGCGCAGATCGCTGCCGCGCTGCAGCATCGCCTCGGTGAAGGGCATCAGCCCGTCGGCGACGGCCCGCTCGTGGTAGGCGTCCTCACTGCCGTCGATGCACACGACCACGACCGGGCGGCCGGGGCGCGGGTAGGTGCGTCCGTTGACGGTCAGCCGGCCGTCGGCGGAGGTCTGCCACGTGGTGCCGGCGACAGGATTCATGTACGTCCACCCCTGTTGGTCGAAGGTGCGGGAGGCCATCGGGCGTCCCTCGCTGTCATGGGTACCACCGGGTTTCGGCGGGGCAGAACCACGAAGTTCGCTATGGGCGCCATAGCAGGGTGGGCGTCCGCGCGACCTGTCGAACGGGCCTGTTCGACCGCGGTGAGACTGGGTTACGCTCGCCCACCTGGTGATCTTCCGCCCGGGGAGGAGACGTGGAGCTCAACCTGCACCGCCTGTGGATCTTCCTGAAGGTGGTGGAGTACCAGGGGTTCTCCGCCGCCGCGCACGAGCTGTACATGAGCCAGCCCTCGGTCTCCAACCAGGTACGGAGGCTGGAGCAGTCGCTGAAGGTGACCCTGGTGGACCGCTCGGGGGCGCGGGTGCGGCCCACGGCTGAGGGCGAGGTGCTCGCGGCGTACGCCAAGAGGGTGTTCCTGCTGGCGGACGAGGCGGTGGCGGCGGTGCAGCAGGTGTCGTCGCTCGAACACGGACGGCTGCTGGTGGGCGGCTCGACGACGGTCGGCACCTATCTGCTGCCGGCCCTGCTGGCCCGGTTCCGCGAGCTGTACCCCGGGGTGGAGTGCGATGTGTTCGTCGGCAACAACCGGGCGGTGGCCGAGCGGCTGCTGGCCGGGGACATCGGGATCGCCGTGGTGGCCGGCGGTCCGGCCGCCACGCAGCTGCTGGTGGAGCCGGTACTGCGGGAGCGGCTGGTCCTGGTGGCGCGGGCCGGGCATCCGCTGGCCGGCCACGCGGGTCCGCTGCGGCCGCACCAGTTGGCGGCAGAGCGCTTCCTGATGCGGGAGCCGGGCTCCCACACGCGCACCGAGCAGGAGCACGTCCTCGACGAATGGGGCATCGCGCAGAGTGTGTCCCGGTCGGACGTGTGGGGCCCGGAGGCGGTCAAGCAGTGTGTGGCGGCGGGGCTCGGTGTCGCACTGATCTCCGAACACGCCGTCGTCGACGACGTCGAGCGCTCCGCGGCGCTGACGGTCCTGCCGGTACGGCCGGAACCGAGGCCGCGGCCGGTGTCGCTGGTACGGCGCCGCGACCGGCTGCTGTCTCCGGCCGAACGGGCCTTCGTCCGCCTGCTGCGCTCGCCCGACGGCATCTGGCCACGCGAACTGGGCTGCGCGACAGAGGATGTGACGGGCCGTGACGACCGTGCCGCTGACCAGGCGGAATACGGCGCGGAAGCGACCTGACGTCCGGACCGCCGCGCGGCCGGCCTCGGGTTGTGCGGGCCTCGCGGCGACCGGTACGCCCCACCGCCCGGCGCCGTCGGACCGCCTGTGCCCTGACCCGCTCGGTGAGAAGGGCGCAGCCGCGCGCCGTGGCCGAGGGCGGGCGCGCGGCCGTGCGGGCCGCGTGTCAGTCGTGGCAGCCGCAACCGGAGGCCGCCTTGGCCTCGGTGACCGTTTGCGCGGGATCGGCGGAGGTCTCCGCGGTTGTGCAGCAGGCGCCGGCCCGGCAACACGCCTCGCCCGAGACGGCCTGGGCGGCGGCGTCCTTGGCGTCGAGGGGCTTGACCGCGCGGACGATGGCGGAGTGCATGCCGTCGGCGACCGGGTGGGTCGGGGTGATCTCGACGCCGGTGAACCCGGCGGCCTCCAGGCCGGCTCGGTATTCGGCGAAGGAGAGCGCGCCGGCGATGCAGCCGACGTAGTCGCCGCGCTCGGCCCGCTGTTGGGGGGTGAGGTCGTCGTCGGCGACGACGTCGGAGACACCGATCCGACCGCCGGGCCTGAGCACGCGGAAGGTCTCGGCGAACACGGCCGCCTTGTCGGTGGACAGGTTGATCACGCAGTTGGAGATCACGACGTCCATCGTGTTCGCGGGCAGCGGCACGGCCTCGATGGTGCCCTTGAGGAACTCCACGTTCGTCGCGCCCGCCTTCTCCGCGTTGGCCAGGGCCAGGGCGAGCATCTCCTCGGTCATGTCCAGCCCGTACGCCTTCCCCGTCGGTCCGACGCGACGGGCGGAGAGCAGGACGTCGATGCCGCCGCCGGAACCGAGGTCCAGGACACGCTCGCCGGCGCGCAGTTCGGCGACGGCGGTGGGGTTGCCGCAGCCGAGCGAGGCGGCGACGGCCTCGGCGGGCAGGGCGTCGCGCTCGTCCGCGGCGTACAGCGTCGAGCCGAAGTTCTCGTCGACCTCGACCGGCTGCGGTCCGCAACAGGCGGTGCCGCCCTCGGTGACCTTCACGGCCGCCCCCGCGTACCGCCGGCGGACGGTTTCACGCAGGTCGGTGGACTGCTCGCTCATGACTCACTCCCAGGTGACGGGGCACAGCACGACCCCGGAACGGGCTGTATTGACGTTCATTGATGCAACCTTGCGCCCTGGATCGAAGAACGTCAATATAAGGCTATGTCGAAGCAAGAGCTTGAGGTGATCGGGCAGGACGCCACCTGCTGCCCGGGCCTGTCCGCCGCACAGCTGGACGAGGACCAGGCGGCCGAACTGGCCAAGGTGTTCAAGGCCCTCGGCGACCCGATCCGGCTGCGCCTGCTGTCGATGATCGCCTCGCGCGGAGAGGGCGGCGAGGTCTGCGTCTGCGAGCTGACCCCGGCCTTCAGCCTGTCCCAGCCGACGATCTCCCACCACCTCAAGCTCCTGCGCCAGGCCAGGCTCATCGACTGCGAGCGACGCGGGACCTGGGTCTACTACTGGGTGCTGCCCGGCGTCCTGGCCAAGCTCGCCGCGTTCCGGGCCACTGGGCGGACGGCAGGAGCCACCGCGTGACCGCGCCACTCGCCCGCCGCGCCCCCGCGGCCGAACTCGGCATCCCCGCCTCCTGAACGAAGGGCGGCCGGGCTTCCACAGCCTCAGCCGACCAAGGTGCCCTGGTGGAAGTACATCCGCCAGCCCGTCTCCGTCAGGCGCCACAGAGAGCTCCGCCATGCCCGCCGGCCCTGGTTGTCGGCGAAATACGTCAGGTGAACGACACCTGGCGCAAGGACGACTCCGGACATCTCGCTGACCTTGACCGGAGACTCCGGGGACACCGAGCCACCGCTCGTCACCGTGAGGATCGACCCCACGTCCCACCGGCGTCCGGAGGCACCGATCTCGGTGAACTCCGGGTCCAGCAGCTCCAGCACACGGGCCGGGAACGCACGCACCTCCGGATCGAGAAGGCGCATCTCCCCGTCGACGGCCGCTTGAACGGCCCGCTCGTTCTCATCCGTCATGCGCGAACCCTAAGGCCCCTTCCTGCGGTGCCTGTTCCAGGCCCCCACCCGGAACAGGCGGAAATTCGCTGGACATCGCAGAGCCCGGCGACGAGCCTCAGCGGAATGCAGCAGGAGAACATCTGGGACGCCGATACCGCCCGGGGCTATGACACGCCGGGACTCGGCATGTTCGCGCCCGAGGTCCTGGTCCCGGCAGTGGACCGCCTCGCCGAGCTCGCAGGGGAAGGAGCGGCGCTCGAGTTCGCCGTCGGGACCGGCCGCGTGGCCGTCCCGCTCACCGAGCGAGGGATCGCTGTCACCGGCATCGATTCGTCACCGCCGATGGTGGAGCAACTGCGCACCAAGGCGGACGAGGCGACGATCCCGGTGATCGTCGGTGACATGGCGACCGCCCTGGCCCCGGGGAAGTACACCCTGGTCTACCTCGTCTACAACACGATCTCCAACCTGCTCACCCAGGCTGAGCAGGTCGAGTGCTTCCGCAACGCGGCCCGGCACCTGGAGCCGGGTGGCCGGTTCGTGGTCGAGCTCTGGGTACCCGAGCTGCGCAAACTCCCGCCGGGGCAAACGGCCACCGTCTGGCAGTGCGAACCGGGCTACATCGGTCTGGACACCTACGACGTCCTGCGCCAGCACGTCGTGTCGCACCACTTCCGGTTCGGCGAGACCACTCAGGCGCAGTTGGTCCGCAGCCCCCACCGCTACATCTGGCCGGCCGAACTCGACCTCATGGCCCAGCTCGCGGGATTCGAACTCGAAACCAGAGACGCGGACTGGACCGGCGCCGCCTTCACCGCCGAGTCGCGATCCCACGTCTCCGTCTACCGAATCCCACCGAAACGGTAGCTACGGAAGGGGCCTCGACGAGGCCACCGCTTCACGCAGCCGATCACCGGTGAGCGCGGGGGGCGTTTCAGGACTTGCCCATGTGCCCCACGATGCGGTGCCCCAGCCGCCGGCTGAACTGCGCGCAGAAGCCGGCGGAGAGCGGCGGCCAGCCCCAGAAGTCGAAGGCGAGGGCGCCCACCGCGAAGTTGGGCTCCCACTGCCACTCGGTGACCGGGACCGAGGCACCGCAGGCGGAGCAGGGGGCACTCCCCTCCCCCGTCTCCTTCCAGGCCGCGATGCCGTCCCTGAACGGCCGCCATACCTCCTCGTCCGCCTCGAACTCCTCGGGGTATTCGATGATCACGGTCTTGGTCCGGCACCGCGGGCAGATGGCGTACTCCGCGTCATCCGCTCCCTGCCCTCCGACGTGGTGGTCGCGCCCGACGACGACGGCCACCGGGCCCGGTCGCCGGTCCGAATCCGACGCGTCCGCGACGGCCCGAACCCAGTCGGGGCCCGGCACATGGCCCTGGTCCACGGTCAGGCTGTACACGCCGTCGCCGGACGTCTCCCGCGTGATCAGGCCCTCGCTGACCATCCAGTCGACCATCCGCTCCGCGAGCGGCCCGGCCTCGTCGCCGGTCACCTGGACATCGACGATCCGCTCGAAGAAATCGCCCATCGTCCGTCAGCTCCTCCCGTTCGGTGGCAGTCACTGTGCCACCCGCCTACGACAACGCCCGCCGCACGCGTGCGACGGTGCGCGTCGGGAGCCGCGCGGGGCCGGCGCGCGCCGCTGGTGGCCGGGGAGGTTCCCGGACCGGACGAGAGGGCGTGGACGAGGGGTCATGTGGTGGCCAGCAACAGGTCCTCCCCGCTCGACGGGCGCAGGCCGTCGGCGCGATCGGCGAAGTAGCGTTCGGCGAGCGTCGCTCCCGGCACGTGCCTGACGTCCGTGAAGCCTGCTTCCCGGGCCAGGGACAGCATGTCCTGCGGGGCGTAGAAGCTGATGAACGGCGTTCCGGATGCTCGCGCGCCGTCCTTGCTCGCCCGCAGGCCGGGACGATCGGCCTCGTCGAGAAGATCGACCGGCAGCAGGAAGGTCATGGCGAGCGTCGAGCCGGGGGCGAGCGTGGCGATCTGGCGCAGAGTGGCCGCGGTGGCCTCCCTGGTGAGGTACATGGTGACGCCGGTGGAGACGATGACCGCGGGCTGGCCGGAGTCGAAGCCGGCGGCAGCCAGCCGCTCAAGCCATGACTCGCTCGCTTCGAGATCGACCGGCACCAGGTGCAGCCGGTCGGGGACGCCGTAGCCGAGTTCGGTCAGGCGGCGGCGCTTCCAGGCCTGCGTGCCGGGTTGGTCGATCTCGAAGACGTGGATGCGGGAGGCGATCTCCGTCCTGCGCTGGGCGAAGGTGTCCAGACCGGCTCCCAGGACGACGTATTGGGTGACGCCGCGGTCGGCCTGCTCGACGACGAGGTCCTCGATGAACCGGGCGCGGGCGACGATGCCCGCCCGGAACCCCCGAGTGGCCTGCGGGTCCATGTCCGGGCGGCGGCGCCAGTCACCGCCGGGAGCCGCCAGCCGCAGGCCGATCTCGTCCTCGAAGACATGGGGCGGCGAGTCGACCTCGACATGCATCGCCCGCCACAGGGCGGTCCGTACCGCGGTGCTGTCCGGCATCCCGGTCCGCTCGTCTGTCATGGCGTTCGCCCTCGTTCCGGTCAGTGCTTTCCGGGTGCCTGAAGACTCCACAGGCGCCCGTCGGGGTCGCGGACGGTCATCTCCTGCGTCCCGTAGTGGGTGTCCTGGAACGGTGTGACCACCTCGACGGCGGGATCGAGACGGAAGGACTCCGCGTCGGCCACCTTCAGAACGATCCGAGTTCGGGGCTCCTGGTCCTCGGGGACCTCGGCGATGAAGACGTAGGGACCCTCGCCGTTGCGGAGCCGGCCGGAGTTGTGGTCGGTCTCGAACTCCAGCTCATAGCCCAGCCCTTGGAAGAAGTGCGCCGCCTTGCCCCAGTTGTGGGTCGTCAGGAACACGGCCTCGATTCCCTCGGTCGCCATGTCAGTCCTCCTTCTCGTTCGATTCCCGCTGCCGCCCGTGGCCGTCGTCGAGGTAGGCACGCAGCGCTTCGGCGACCAGCGCCGACAGGGACATGCCCGACTCGATGGCGCGGTACTTGACCTGCTTGATCAGCCCGATCGGCAGGTACACGTTGAACTGCTTGACGTCCTCGTCGCCCACAGGGTCGAGGCTAGCATGCTAGCAAGCTAGGACTCGGAGTCGTTTCAGGACATGTGGCGCCGGCTCCCGGAGCGGCCCTCGCCGGAGCGGACCCCACCGGGAAGCCGGCCTCTGGAGCCCGCCTCAGTTCCCCACGCCGAGACCCGACATGAACGCGGACGGGTACCGGTCGCCGCGCGCCGCACCCGGCGGCACCGCCTTCTCGACCTCCGCGAGGTCGTCCGCGGTGAGGTCCAGCGCCGTCGCGGGCAGCGCCTCGGCCAGCCGTTCGCGGGTACGGGCACCGACAAGCGGCACGACGTCCTCGCCCTGTGCGGCCACCCAGGCGATGGCCAACTGCGCGACGGTGCACCCCTTCGCGTCGGCGACCCGGCGCAGAGCCTCCACGAGGGCGAGGTTGTGTTCCACGTTCCCGTTCGAGAAGCGCGGGCCGAGGCCGCGGCTGTCGCCGGGGCCTGCGGTGCGACCGACGGACCAGTGCCCGGAGATGAGGCCGCGGCCGAGGACGCCGTACGCGGTCAGGCCGATGCCGAGCTCCCGCAGTGTGGGGAGAACCTCCGCCTCCACCGCACGGGAGAGCAGCGAGTACTCGATCTGCAGGTCGGCGACCGGATGCACGGCGTGCGCTCGGCGGATGGTCGCCGCGTCGATCTCCGAGAGACCGAGGTGGCGCACATATCCGGCGTCGATCATCTCCTTGATCGCGCCCACCGTCTCCTCGATGGGTACCGCCGGGTCCAGACGGGCGGGACGGTAGATGTCGATGTGGTCCGTGCCCAGCCGGGTCAGCGAGTAGGCCAGGAAGTTCTTCACCGCCTCGGGACGGCAGTCGTGCCCGCCGAACTGCGGGCCCGGTCCCCGCACCATCCCGAACTTGACGCTGAGTCGGTAGCTGTCCCGGTCCCGGCCGCGCAGCGCCTCTGCGAGCAGCAGTTCGTTGTGGCCCATGCCGTAGAAGTCGCCGGTGTCGATCAGCGTGACACCGGCCTCCAGCGCGGCGTGCACGGTGGCGATGCTCTCCGCGCGGTCGGCCGCGCCGTAGGCGCCCGACATGCCCATCGCGCCCAGGCCCAGCGCGGAGACGGCCGGGCCGGTGCTGCCCAGGGTTCGCATCTGCATCACGTCCTCCTTCGTGATCGTTCCGACCGCCACTGTGGGCTCGCGCCGCGACGTCCGGGAGCGGAGCGTTCATCATGGGAGAACCACTCCCTGGATAGCCGCGCCCGCCGCGAGGACCATGGGGTCATGCAACGTGACGAGCTCGCCGACTTCCTGCGCCGCCGCCGCGAGGCGATCCGTCCGGCCGAGGTCGGCATCGCCGACGGCCCCCGCCGTCGCACCACCGGCCTGCGCCGGGAAGAGGTCGCCATGCTCGCCGGCATGTCGGTGGACTACGTCGTACGCCTCGAGCAGGGCCGCAGCAGCCGGCCCTCGCCCCAACTGCTCGGCGCCCTGGCCCGCGCGTTGCACCTTGGCGACGACCAGCGCGACCACCTGTTCCACCTGGCCGGCCACCGGCCCCCGCCCGCCGAAAGCGTGGCCCGCCTGGCCCGTGCCGGCCTGGTGCGCATGCTGGACCTGCTCGGTGACACTCCGGCACTGGTCCTGTCGGACCTGGGCGAGGTCCTCGCCCAGAATCGGGCGGCTGTCCTGCTGATGGGCGACCACACCGGACTGCGTGGCGACCGGCGCTACCTCGCCTACCGCTGGTTCACCGAACCCGGTGTCCATGCCATCCACCCGCCCGAAGAGTACGAGCACCACTCCCGCCAGCTCGTGGCCGACCTGCGCGCGGCCGCCGGCCGCCGCCCCGGCGATCCCGTGGTCTCCGGACTCGTCGAACGGCTGCAGGCCGCGAGCGCCGACTTCCGCCGGTTGTGGGCCCAGCACGAGGTGGCGGTACGGCGCGCCGACCGCAAGACACTGCTGCACCCGCGGGTTGGGCCCCTGCTGCTGGACTGCGAGACCCTGGTCACTCCCGACCTGGGCCAGCAACTGCTGGTGCTCACCCCGGCGGACGCCGAGGCCCGCGAACGGCTTCAGCTGCTGGGAGTACTCGGCGTCGAGGAATTTCCCTGGGGGTCGACGGACACGCCTCTACAGTGAGTCGAGCCAGCGCAGCAGGCGGGCTCCTTCACGGGTCATGATGTCCGGGTTGCGCAGGGCGCCCAGGAGTGACATGCCCTGGTATCCGGAGACGAGGGTGAGGGCCAGGTCGTCCGGGTCGGACACGCCCCGCTCGCGGAACTGGCGTCCGGCCCAGTCCAGCAGCCGCCGGATCACCGCGCGGGCCTCGGCGTCGAGGGTGCCGTCGGCCCGCTTGTCGAGTTCGGCGGCCAGGGTGCCACGGCCGCGGCGACCGCGGAGATGTCCGCCGGGTCGACAGCGGGCAGCGCCACGTCACCGAACGCCCGGGGCCGGGGCCGACGGGAGGTACAGCCAGGTGACTCGCGGGGGGCGATTCATTGGCCGACGGCGTTCGGTGGCCCGTCAGCAGATGTCGGCTTCCCGTTTGCGCGGAATCACAGATGACCCGTCACGCGTCCGAGTCCAGTGCGGGTGGTTCCAGCTTCAGCCAGCCCCGTTCGGCCGCGCGCAGAGCGATCTGGAAACGTGTTCTGGCACCCAGCACGGCGCCGGCCTCACTCACGTGTTTCTGCACCGTACGACGGCTGACGTCGAGCACCCGGGCGATGGCGTCGTCCTTCATTCCGGTCGCCATGAGATCGAGGATGGCCTGCGTACGGTCGTCGATCCGCGTCGCATCGCGGCTGCGGCGGGGCGCGGGCCAGTCGTCGCGGCTTGCCAGCGACACCGGTACGGCGTGCTTCCAGATCGTCTCGAACAAGGCGACGAGAGCGCCGACGAGGGCGGGCGACCGGACCACGAGCGATCCCGCCGACGGGCGGTCCTCGTGCAGGGGCAGCAGGGCGGTGGTCCGGTCGAACAGGACGAGTTTGACGGGGAGTCGGGAGCTGAGCCGCAGTTCGCCGCCGTCCTCGCTGCCGCGCAGCGCCGTCTCCAGCGACACCGTGTCCGTGAAGCCCTCGGCGTCGTAGACCGACCGCAGCCGTATGCCCGCGCGGAACTCCGGCCGGGTGGCGCCTTCCTGCCCCGAGTCGTCGGACGCCCCGGTCACATACGGCGGCTTGGCCAGGTGCAGTATCTCCTGTGTGCTGGCCTTGTGGAGGTGCGCGTAGCGTGCGCTGACCTCCTCGGCGTCCTCGATGACCTCCAGCAGGTGCTGCGGGCCGGCCGCGGCGTCGTAGATGTCGTGGAGCTGCTCCATGTACCGCTCGGCGCGGGCCAGTTCGGCCCGCCTGCGGGCCAGCAGCGAGCCCAGCGACGCGCGCGGTGGGCCGGCCTTCCACCGCGGAGGCCGCCCGGGGACGGGAATGACCAGGAGCGCGTCCTCAAGGGACCGCAGGGCCGTGTCCACCTCGTCACGGGACGCACCGACCGCAGTGGCCACGGTGGCGGAATCGGCGGCTGACCGGCCCACCAGGTACTCCAGGACACGGAACGCGAGCGCGTCAAGGCCGATTCCGTGCCATGGGCCGTCCGACGTCACATCCATGCAGCCCGAACTTCCGTTGTAGTGCACATCGTTGGTGCAGCCTACGTCAGCGTTCACGCGTTACGGGGCGGTAGCGCATGTGGGCAATTGCACGAACCCGTCACGTCCGGGTCTTGTCACGTATGACGTGACACGGTCAAGGTGCGCTCCGTCCCTCCCGTACCGACGGCGCGGCCGGTCCGCGCCTCCTCTTCGAAGGGCGTTGCATGTTCCCACGCCTCGGCAGAGCCGGACGGACGGCGCTCGCCGCCGTGCTGCTCGCAGCCCTCGCCACCCCGATCGCGCACGCCGCGGACGCCGGCACCCCGACCGTCCCGCCCGCATCCGCCACCACTCACTCCCTCACCCTCGACGACGGCTCGGTGGTGCACTGGTCCGACGACGGAACAGGGACCCTGACCCGCAAGGACGGCACCACCCGGGCCTTCCCCGTCCCCGGCACCACGGGGCGCAGCGGTCTCGGCGAACCGATCACCCCGACCGCCGGCCTCCTCCAACGCCGCGCCGACGCCCAGGCTCTGGCACCGTACGACGTGGGCGGCGCGACCGGCGGGGCCGACTCCTCCGTCCGCCCGCAGACCATGAACTCGGGGGCCGTCCCCCTGCCGAAGAGCGTGCGCGCGGCCGTCAAGGGCATGGGCGCACAGGCTGAGAAGCGCGTCACCGCCGCGGACGGCCTGCCCGCCAACCAGGGCCTGGCGACGTCCTTCCAGTCGTACCTCAACTCCGGCGGAGTGAACGCCGTCGGCGCGTTCCAGGACACCGCGACGTATCTCGGCGCGCTGCCCGGCAAGGGCCAGATCGTCACCAACGTGTCCCTCGGCGACCTCACCGACCAGGGCATGGCCGACGCCGGCGACGACTACGTACGCGCCTACGGCCCCACCACCGTGCTCAAGGACGGCCGGCGCTATCTGGACTATCCGTCCCTGCCGCTCATCCCCACCTACACCAGCGACGCCAAGGGCCGCCTCGACCCTGCCGGAGCCACCGAGGGCCAGGACCCCAACCTCGCCGAGGTGCTGCTGGACTTCTCGATGATGGCCCCGCTGCCGCACGACCTTCAGCGCCCCGGCGCCACCGGCAGCGGCGCCACCGACCTGCTGGGCATCGCGCCCGGCGCGCAGTACCGGCTGGTCGTCCCCGAGGAGCCGTCGGCCGAGGGCATCGCCACGGCGCTGCGGGCCGCGGCGGCGCAGAAGCCGCGGCCCGACGTCATCACCGCGAGCCTGGGCTTCGGCACCGACGGGTCGATCGGCTTTCCCTCCCGCTGGCTCGAGGACGACCCGGCGATCAGGGACACCCTGCGCTCCATCGTCGACTCGGGCGTCGTCGTGGTCGTGTCCTCCAACGACGGCACACGCCTCGGACTTCCGGTCTCGGTGGGCCCGGACGGCGGCAGCACACCCACGAATGTGACGTCGAAGCCCGCCGCCCAGACGAGCATCGACGACATCGCCCCGACCACGACCCCGTCGCTCGTCCGCGACACCGGGGTGATCGCCGCGGGCGGAACCACCGTCGACGACACCCTGACCTCGGACGACACCCGCACCGCGGTCTACCCGACGACCCGCTACAACGGCTCGGCGGGCTACTCCTCGGGCTTCGGCACCCGCGTCGACCTGGCGGCGCCGGGCGACAACCTGCCCTCCCTGATCCACACCCCCGACGGCACGAGCGTCGTCCTCAACGGCGGTACGTCCGCCTCGGCACCGATGATCGCCGCGGCGGCGGCCAACGTGCTGGCGGCGGCCGAGGCGACCGGGCAGCGGCTCACCCCGCACCAGGTCCGAGACCTGCTCGTCGCCACCGGCCGGCCGCTCGCCCGGCCCCCGCAGGCCGACCAGGACCTGCACATGGGCCCGCAACTGGACGTGACCGCGGCCGTGGAGAAGGTCCTCTCCCGCCGCCATGCCCTCAGCCCCTCCGCCGTACGGCTGTCCGTCGCGGAACGCCAACTGCTCTCCGTCACGCCCACCACCTCCTTCGTCGAGGCCACCGACCCGGACGCCATCGACCTGTCCGGCCCGGAGGGAAGCGGCCAGAACGCGGTCTCCCCGATCACGTTCGGACTCGACCTCACCGGCGCACACGACGGGCTGACGTACCGGCTGCGCGTCGGCGGCGAGGGAACGACCGTCCCCGCCACCGGCCCCAGCCTGCGCGTCCTGCCCCGCGAACTGCTCGGCGCGGCCGGACTCCCGCTCGTCTCCTCCGAACCGCGCAACGTGCGGGCCACGTTCGAGGCACTCGACCACGGCACAGTCGTCGCCTCCGCCTCCCGGAACCTCACCTTCGCCGCCACCGACGGCACCTATGTGCAGCCGCAGGCCCCGAGCACCCCCGGCTCGGCCCCGCTCGGCAAGCCGGTCACCGTGCACTACGACCTCACCGGACTGCGTGACGCCACCGATCCGGAACTGGTGCTGTCCTCGGTCGGGCACTGGACCCCCTTCACCACGAGCGACAAGTGGCGCGCGCAGTGGCGCACCCGGCTCACCGGCGCCAAGGGCTCGGTGACCATCCCGGCCGCCGCGTTCGCCCCGGGCGGCGCCGGTCTCTACGGCGTCGGGGTCACCCTCCACGACGGCCAGGTCTTCGGTGACTTCCGGGCCCTGCGCGTGGGACCCGACGCGGACCGGCGACCGTCAGCACCGCTGCTGGGCCACGGGGCCACGGCCGAGGCGCACGCCGTGGAACTGACCCGTACGGACGCCCGGTTGACGGTGTCCTGGGACACTCGTTCCGTGCGGCACGCCGACGGCGCCGCGATCGAGTTCCTGACGCCCGCGCCGACCCTGTACGGCGCCCTCAACACCGCGACCAACCAGAACGGCAGCGGCCGCGACGACAACGGCGTCGACCACGCCTCCACGCTGCTGCGGGCCCTGCCGTCGGCCAAGGGCAGGACGGTCCTGGACCTGGAGTCGCTGGGCCTGCCCACCGGCCTGCAGTATCCGGTCCGCATCCTCGCCACGCGCGACGGCAAACCCGTCGGACAGGCGTCGCCCACGTCGTTCGTCCAGTACCTCGACGGCGACACGGTCTCCGGAACGCTGGAGAACTTCGAGGTGAGCGACGGCACCGCGCTGCTCGCCACGGACGACTTCGCCGAGGGCGACGACGGCGGGGTCTCCTTGCGGGGTGCGGCCACCACGGCCTACTCCCTGGCCGACGGTCGCCTCGGCACGCAGGTGTCGCACGAGACCGGCACCTCGATGATGCAGGAGGTGGTGGGCGCCGACCCGACGACGGGCCACACCCTCGTCGCGCACCGGCCGTTCGCCGGCGGTGCGCTTCCTGAGGTCGACCTGCGCGACACCGCCACCGGCACCAGGGTGCGGCTGAGCACCCTGGACCCGGGCACCGGCTCGACCTCGGTCTACTACCAGGGCGGGGTCGTCGACCCGGCGCACCATCGGGCCGCAGTGGCGACGTTCGACGGAGTGACCGGCGTGGCCAGCCTGTGGACGGTCGACATGGCCACCGGTGAGGTCTCCGCACCGCTCCCGCTCAACCGGACGAGCCCGGGACGCGCCTTCAGCAACGTCTCGGTGGACGCCTCGACCGGCACCTTCTTCGTCGCCACCACCGGCACCATGGGCCCATGCCTGTCCGGCCGCGTCCCCTACGCGGCCGTGTCGGTCGACCCGGTCAGCGGCGAGGTGTCACCGCTGTCCACCATGCCGGCCTGCACCGCGGGGCTGCTGCCCGACGGCAAGGGGAACCACCTCTACGTCGCCGCCGGGGCCGCCACCCCCAACTACAGCAGCGGCGAGTTCCCCACCAGCACGTGGCGCTCCGCGGACCAGAAGACCCTGGCCACCTCGGCGCCGGCCGACCTGGGGACCAGAGGCGTCATGTGGCCGGCCCTGGACGCCGAGCACCACATCGCCCTCGTCGCCCACCTCTACGAGGAGGGAACCACGGGCGACAACAACGCCCTCAGCGAGGTCACCGTCCTCGACCCGGACACCGGGAAGGTCCTCGCCCGGCATCCGATCGCCAACCTGGTGAACTCCACCCTGTCCACGGCCGACTTCGACTTCACCAGCCGCCGGGGACTGTTCCTCGACCCCGGCACTCGCACCGGCTACCTGGTGAATCCATGGGCGAACGGGCTGCAGCGGTTCACCTATTGAGCCGTCGCGACGCGCAACTCGGGTGACCGCCGCCGCCTCACCGGAGGCGGCGGCGGTGCTGCCGGCTGAGCAAGCCCTGCCCGGAGGGCCGGCCCGTGGGCGGAAACCGCTTCGTGACCGGTGACCGACCCGTGGGCGGAAACCGCTTCGTGACCGGTGACCGACCCGGGGGCCGGGTGGACGGTCAGTCGAAGTAGTCCGGCTGGGTCTGGACGTTGAGCTCCTTCAACTTGACCTCCTTCGCGGGGTCGGTCCTCTTGTCCGAGATCTTCAGGACGTCGAAGCCCTTGGCGATGTCGTTCGAGTAGATGTAGCCGTTGTAGTAGTACGCCGACCACGAACCGCCGAGCACCAGTTGGTCGGCGCTGATCGGACCCCGTTCGAAGTAGGCGATCTCCTTCGGCTGCGAGGAGTCGGTGAAGTCCCAGACGGAGACACCGCCCTGGTACCAGGCCTGGACCATGATGTCCTTGCCCTTCACCGGGATCAGCGAGCCGTTGTGGGCGACGCAGTTCTCGGTGTCCGCCTGGTGGCGCGGGATCTTGTAGTAGCTGCGGAAGACCAGCTTGGCGTCGTCCCCGCTGCCGACGATGTCGTAGATGCCGTCGGCGCCCCGGTTCAGGCCGATCTGGGCGTTGCAGGTGGCCGCGCCGCCGCCGCCGAGCTCGTCGGTGAAGACGACCTTGTCAGCCGTCTGGTTGAAGGTCGCGGAGTGCCAGAAGGCGAAGTTGACGTTGTCCTCGACACGGTCGATGACCTTCGGGTGCTCCGGGTCCGCGATGGACATCAGGATGCCGTCGCCCATGCAGGCGCCGGCGGCGATGCCCTTGGAGGGGAGGGCAGTGATGTCGTGGCAGCCGGTGGTGGCGCTGCTGCCCCTGTCGCCCGGGTTGCCGCCGTCCGGGAAGAGCACGGGGAAGCCGACGACGGCCGCCTTCTCCGGCGCGTTGCGCGGGACCTTGACGACCGAGATGCCGTCGTGCGGCGGCTGGCAGTCGGGGAAGGTCGCGCGCGGCGAGTACGAGGAGACGTAGATGTAGACGTTCTTGGCCGTGGGCACCAGCGAGTGCGTGTGCGAGCCGCAGGCGGTTTCGACGGCGGCGACGTACCGCGGGTTGGCCTTGTCGCTGATGTCGAAGACCTTCATGCCCTCCCACGAGGACTTCTCGGTCGCGGGCTGCGTGGTGCTGTTGCAGGAGCTGTCGCTGCGCGAGGAGTCGGTGGAGAGGAACAGCAGGTCACCGGAGACCGAGACGTCGTTCTGCGAACCGGGGCAGAGCACCTCGGAGACGGTCCTGGGCTTCTTCGGGTTGCTGATGTCGTAGATGCGGAAGCCGTCGTAGTTGCCGGCGAACGCGTACTTGCCCTGGAAGGCGAGGTCGGTGTTGTAGTCCGCCAGGCCCGCCTTCGGCACGTGGGCGACGTGCGTGATGTTGTCGGAGTGGACGATCTCGTCGGGTGCGGGGATCTCCTCACTCGCGATGGCCGCCCTGACCTCCGCCTCGGTGCTCTCGGACACCGACTTGGACGAGTTCTTGGCATCTCCCGGGTCGGGGGTGGCAGCCGCCGGAGCCGCCGTGAGCAGCGCGGCCAGGAGGCCGGCCGCGGCGGCGGCGACTCCCAGACGTCTTGGGCGGATTCGGGTCGTGTGGCGCAGGGTCACTACGTCCTCCCTGATGTTCCGTTCAAACGGGAACGGTTCTCGGACCCTTGAAGTATCGTCTTCACCATGCACATATCAATAGGAGGTAACGAGACTGCCATGAAATCCCCTTGCTCGGTTGTGTCATCGGCGTGCCAGGAGGATCGGGCAGAGACAGACCGCCTGCCCTGCGACACAACCGATTGACCCCAACTCGTCCGGAACTGGAGGTTGTTGTGCCCTTCTCCCGTGCACGCCGCACGTTCGCCCGCACCCTCACCCCGCTGGCCTTCGCCCTGCTCGCCGTCGCCGCCACCGGCTGCGACTCCGGATCCGGCGACGGCTCCGCGACGGCCGACTCCCGTCCGGCGAGCGGCCCATCGGTGATCGCGCCCGGCAAGCCCGGCGAGAAGAACAAGGTGCTGTCCGCCGAGGAGGCCCAGCGGCGGCGCAAGCAGGACGACAGCCCCAACACGGCCGACATCTCCTACGCGCAGATGATGATCGTCCACCACCAGCAGGCTCTGGAGATGACCCGGCTGGCTCCGGGCCATGCCCGGTCGACGAAGGTGAAGCAGCTTGCCGAAAGGATCACCGCCGAACAGGGCCCGGAGATCGAGACCATGCGCAGCTGGCTGAAGGAGGCAGGTGCCGGGGAGCAGGCGGGCCACGGGCACGACCACGGGGCGATGCCGGGGATGGCCACCGAGGAGCAGCTCACGGAACTGCGCGCCGCCCACGGCGAGAAGTTCGACGCACTCTTCCTCAAGCTGATGATCACGCATCACGAGGGTGCGCTGACCATGGCCACGGACGTCAAGGGCCAGGGCAACAACATCCGCATCGAGGAGATGGCCGACGACGTCATCGCCCAGCAGTCCGCCGAGATCCGCCGGATGCACACGATGCAGTGACGCCGCGCACCGAAGCACCGCCGGAGAACCCACCGCGCGGCCCCGTCAGGGCACGGATGTCTGCTCGGCCTGGCATGCGGCACCGGCCGGCTCACCTTCCCTCCGCGGCCGGTTCGCGGGCGTATGGGTGGAACGCTGAACCCGACACTTCTGCACGCATCCGTGGCGCTGACTCACCTGACCCAGCGTCCCGTTCCACTCGATCGACCGCCCAACGGGGAGGGAACAGCTGCTCAGCCCCAGCGAGCGGCGACCTGTCCGACGACGGAGAAGCGCCTTTCGCACTGTGGACAGGTCGCCTCGCCGAAGGCATAGGTCAGGGCGTGCGCCACCTCCTCGTGGCCGTCCGCCAGGGCCAGCTCGTAGAGGCGACGGCCGAGGCCGTCCAGGGTCCCGGGGGCGGCCGGACGGAGAGGGAGGGTTTCGGCGTCGTCGGAGAGTGCGTGGTCCTCCGACGTGCTGAAGAAGCCCACTGACCGATGATCACCCAGAGGTCCGCGCAGCCGTCCGGATCGGGGCACTCGAGCTCGTACTCCTCGCTGACGATGCCCCAGATAAGGTCCTCGGCCCAGTGGATGTCGCCCTCCAGGTTCAGGACCGTCTCAAGCAGGTGGCAGTAGTCGTTCGGGTCAGCGGTGGCCTGCCGCAACCGGTTCGCAGCGGCCAGCAGGCGTGCGACGTGGGGGCGTGCTGGTGCCGTAGTTCCCGGGTCTCGTATCGCTGGTCGGCCTGTACAAGGAGGGCACCGGCCAGATGGAGGGCCGCGGCCGCCGTGTCAGCGTCGTCGCCCTCAACCATGTCCGTCAGCGCCGGCAGCACCAGCGGATGGGACACGTCGAGCGAACCGTTGTGATAAAGCTCCGTCCAGAGGTCGCTCCAGGCCTGAGTGTCCCGACCGGTGGCGGCACGGTGCAGCAGGGCGGTCAGGCGGCTTGAATCGGCACCGTCTGCAGGGAGAACCAGGGAACTGCTCGTCATCTC
Organism: Streptomyces carpinensis; assembly: GCF_002154505.1. Lineage (GTDB taxonomy): Bacteria > Actinomycetota > Actinomycetes > Streptomycetales > Streptomycetaceae > Streptomyces > Streptomyces carpinensis. The sequence goes on from NZ_MUBM01000071.1 coordinate 22,356, forward strand.
CGACATCCAAGTCCCCACCGCGGAAACCTCAAATGTTCCGCAAACCTTGATCCACATCGCTGTTCGCCTCACAGCTGTTCGCCGGGGCTTCGCACACCCCCACTCGACCTCGGCATGACCCTGCCGAAGCAGTGGCAGCACCGCGCATCCACGGAACGGTTACAGCGGTGGCCGAAGCGCCGCGGCGACGGCTCGACGACGACGGTCCGCAAGACCTGCTTGGTCGTGGCGCCCGGCCGCTTCAGAGGGCCGCCCCAGAGCCGGCAGGCCGACAGCCACGAAGAAGGCACGTGGCCCCCGAGAAACCACAACAACCCGCCGGGGTCCCAACCTCCGTCGGGGGTTGCGTCCCAAGGGTGCGAAGCGCGGCACCGTGTCGGTGCTCGCCCTTAACCTTCCGCCATCGGGACCACGCGAGGGGCGAGATGGTGTGCGCTGCTATGCATGGCGGGATCTGCTACCACCGACGTCTACCTCCTCAATCCATGCGTGGTCACCTCGGACGGCGAGTGGGAAGCCTGGTACCTCGCCCACTGGCTGCCCGGAGCGGTCCGCTACCGCTCCTTCTGGGACCTCATGAACGACGAGTACAAGAGCTTCCGCGACGAACGGTGACAGATACGGAGCATGGTCCGTTGGACCGCGCTGAGGCCTTCGGCCACACCGACGCATCGCGCCAGTTCGGCGGTGCGGCACCCGCCACCCGACGGGCCGGGGCATGATCCCGGCCCACGCAGCGCGAACCACGGGCACGTCTGGGTATCGGGTGCAGTCGAGCACACCCAGGCGCACGGCATCACCCGCGGAAGTCCAACTCGGATGCCGACGTCCTGGGATGAGACAGGCGGAGATGGGCCGCTGGTTGGTCACCGGGGCAAGAAGCCAGGACGGTGAGGGCCTCCCACACGGACGTGGAGCCGAAGACCTGGGCCTGTGCGGGTGCTTCGGGCCGGAAGAGTACGTAGCGCGCGGCCAGGAAGGAGAGGCCACCCCAGGGTTCGCGCTCGTGGGCACGGCCGAGGACCTGCTCGCAGACCGCGCAGCGGATCCACGGGACCACGAGCAGGTCGGCGAGCTCTGGCCGCTCGCTGACCGAGGCTCCGGTGAGGGGAACGGCATCCGCCAAAGCGAGCAAACGAAGGGCGGAGACATCGCCGTCGGCGCGGCACCGGCCGATCCGTTCTTCGAGCGCCTCCCGCTGACCCCACATCTCCGAGGCGACCGCCAACTGCGCGCGGATGCTCGCGCTGATCGGGATGTCATGCTCGAGCAGGGCGGAGACGGCCAGGTCAAGGGCGCTTTCCTGCTCACCGATGGACCAGCGGTCCATGACCTGCCGTGCCGGTGCGGGAGGAAGGAGATCAGCCAGGGACCGCCATACGGTCGCTTCGTCCGTCACGCGGATCAGACTAACGGTGCCCGCCGGGGGCTCTGCCGTGCAGGCGCCGGTAACCGATGATGGCGGCGGCCGGGCGGCGAAGGCCAGGAAGTGCTCCGCCTTCCGCTCGCAACGGCGGTGCAGCGGGCGGCAACCGTTCGGCCGGGCGAAGGTGCGCTCCACCACCCAGCGGCGGTGGGCCGGCCCGGATCCGTGGGACGGCGTCCAGCAGCGGAGGAAGCCGGGTGAGGTCGGGCCCGGCAACCGGTCAGCGAGTGTGGTCGGGCCATGCGACGTCGTCGACTGCCAGCCACGGCTCACGGGCCACGACCGACGGGGTGACTCCGGCGAAGGCCATGACGTCACGGTGCAGGTGGAACTGGTCGGCGTAGCCGCCCTCCGCCGCGACTTGGGCCGTGCCCTCACCGGCCACCAGGCGGTGCACCGCTCTGTCGAAGCGGACGAGTTGCGCGGCGCGCTTCGGCGGCAGCCCTACTTGCGACCGGAACCGGAACCACAGGCGCTTACGGCTCCATCCCACCTCGCTCGCCAGCCCCTCGACTCGGACAATCCCCCGTGAGCCGACGATCCGCCTCCACGCCCACGCCACCTCCGGGTCCACCAACGCCTGTGCCCCGCACCTGCGCTCAAGCAGCGCCTCGGTCAATGCGAAGCGCTCCTCCCAGGACGACGCCTCACTCAGCCGCTCGCGGATCCGTGCCGCCTCCCTGCCCCACACATCGTCAAGGGCCACAACACCGTCCAGGTCGGCCGGGGACACCCCCAACACCGTGCGCGTGATCAGCGGAGACAGGCGGACCTGAAGGCACTCGATGTTCTCGCCCCGCACCCACACCGAACCGCCGAACCCCATCCCAGGTCCGGCGGCCACGCTTCCCCTCTGTCGCCGCCCCGCCGCATCGGCCACGACCGGTGAACCCGAGCCGAAATCCACCGCCAACATCACGGACGGATGCGGAATCACCCGCTGGCCGGCCGAAGCCGCGCCACCATCCCGGAAACCCGCCATGCCGACCCCTGCCAGCCGGCTGGGCCCCGCTGGGCTCACGACGTCCCAAACAGACGCACGTTCGTACGCGCTGGATCGCATCCCCCGATGCTACGCATCCCGGGCCGGTTGGAACATTCGTCCAAGACGCGGGGGCGCGCGGACGCCACAGTTGGCTCAAGACCACTGAGGACCTGCTTCTTCCCTTTGAAGAAGGGGACATTCACGTACGACAGGAGGGCCCCCGCGACGCCCCGGCTCTCGCACTCGTCCATGGCCTCGCCGGGTCGACGCACTGGTGGGACGCGATCGTGCCGGAACTGGCCGGAGCCTTTCGAGTCATCCGGATCGACCTGCTCGGACACGGTCGGTCCGCCAAACCGGAAGGCCCCGGCTACCGGCTCCCCGAGCATGGACGCCGGGTCGGCTCCGCACTTGACCAGCTCGGCGTGGAGCAGATCGTCGGGATCGGCCACTCCACCGGCGGTCTGGTCGTGACCGCACTCGCCGAGGAACGGCCCGGCCTGGTGACCGCGTTGGCCCTCATCGACACCGGGCCTCGCCTGGACGCGTTCATCTCGAACGGGTTCGCCGGGAGGCTCGTGCTGGCACCGGGCATCGGGGCCCTGCTGTGGCGGGTCCGGACCGACGGCCTGATCCGCAAGGCGCTGAGCACCGCCTTCAGCCGCCCCGGTTACGAGGTCCCGCAGCAGATCGTGGACGACGTACGGGCCATGACACTCCACGGATCTGTCGCGACAGCGCAGGGCGCGGAGGACTACATGAGACAGCGCCCGGTCCCGGCGAGACTGGCTGCCCTCGGGAAGCCACTACTGGTCATCTTCGGGGCGGAGGACCACAGGTGGCGACCGTCCTCCGCCACCGACTACACCGCCGTTCCGGGTGCGAGGGTCGAGACCCTGCCCGGCCTCGGCCACTCACCCATGCTCGAGGACCCGCAGCAAACGATGGCACTCCTCCTGCCCTTCCTCGAAGCCCACGCCCCGGCCTGAATCTGGGGTAGTGCTTACTGACGACAAAGCGACAAGCCGATATCGGGAGCCGCTCGTCACCGGCACACACGGCCGTGGACAGGACAGTGCCGCGCCTGATGACCGCAGCAGCGGAACTGCCTCCCGCGCTGCTGCGACCCTCCTGCTCCGTGGTGCCGACGAGCCGGGGAACAGGGGTGGACACCCTCACGCTGACGCGTGCCGTGCGGCCCCGGCCGGCCCTCGTCGGACCGGGGTCAGGTCATCTCCGCGCCGCGTTGCAGAAGCTGGGCCACGGCCATGCCCGCCACGACGATCGCCGCCCGGAACGGCCATCGGCTTCGGCTCCCCGACGGCGGCACCGCCGTACCGGCAACCGCGACGACCGCGGCGGCCGCCGCCAGCGCCCAGTCCCAGAACGTCACAGCACCCGGCGGCCCTACGACGAGGATGCCCACCGCGGCCAGCATCACGAGAGGGGCCAGCCACCGGCAGGCCGGGCCGCCCAGTCGCTGCGGCAGCCCGAGCACCCCGGTCGCAAGATCGTCCTCGATGTCCGGCAGCACGTTGACCAGGTGTGCCCCCACCCCCAGGAGCACCCCTGCCGCAACCGCCCACCAGGCGGGCCAGGCCGGTGGCGACAGACCGAGGGTCACGAAGGCCGGGAGCAAGCCGAAGCCCACGGCATAGGGC
>NZ_MUBM01000710.1 GCF_002154505.1 Streptomyces carpinensis
GATGGGGCGGGCGTCCGCCCCATCCCAGGGGCGCGGGGAACTGCGCGCCCAGCCCCCACCCATCCACACCCGACCGCAGGCCGAAAGGGGCTTCGGGGGCGGAGCCCCCTGGATGGGACGGGTAAGGGCGGCGGGGCGACAAACCACTCCACCCGAGCCGCCCGGACACCTCGCAAGCCCGCACAGCTCCCGCAGGAACCTCACGAGCCCGCAGGGCTCACCGGGCTCGGTGGCCGACCCGTGCGAGGCTCAAGAGCCCCGCACGGCCCGCGCCAAGCGACTCCCGGCGGCCGCGCGTGGGCCGTTGTCCGGTGGGCGGCGCCGGGGATGGACCGTGTTGGCCAGGAGTACGAGGAAGGCGTCCGTCGCCGGGTCCAGGACCAGGGACGTGCCGGTGAAGCCCGTGTGGCCCGCCGCCCCCCCACCCGCCAGCTCGCCCATGAACCAGGGCTGGTCCACGGCGAAGCCCAGACCCGGCGGGGTCAGGAGGAGTTCGACGAGGTCGGGGCCGAGGATACGGGCGGGACCGTAGGAGCCGCCGGCCAGGAGCGTGCGGCAGAAGACGGCCAGGTCCCCCGCCGTGGAGAACAGTCCCGCGTGACCGGCGACACCGCCCAGCGCCCACGCGTTCTCGTCGTGGACCTCGCCGCGCAGCATTCCCCGGTCCGCCTTGGCCCACGGCCGTCGCTGGTCCTCGGTGGCCGCCGCGCCGGGGCACGGCCCGAAGCGTGTGGACGTCATGCCCAGCGGGCGGGTGATGCCGTCGCGGACGAGCGCGTCCAGGGAGCGGCCCGTGACACGCTCCAGGACGTACTGGAGCAGGAGCGCGTTCAGGTCCGAGTAGATGTGGGCGCCGGGTGCGCCCACCGGGCGTTCCGCCCGCAGCATCGCCAGCCGGGAGGCGTGGTCCGGGCAGTCGTACAGCGGCAGGTCGGGGCGCAGCCCGGAGGTGTGGGTGAGCAGCTGCCGTACGGTGACGCCGTGCGCGGCGGCGGCGTGGAACTCCGGCAGGTACGCCCCCACCCGCGCGTCCACGCCCAGCGTGCCCCGCTCGATCTGCTGCACCGCGGCCACCGCTGTGAACAGCTTGGTGAGGGAGGCCAGGTCGAAGGGCGTGTCCAGGGTCATCGGCACCCTCGCCTCGGGGGGCAGTTCGACGCCGCGGTCGGTCACGGGGTTGTAGGAGGCGTACCGTACGGCCCAGCCGGCCGCCTCGGCCACGGCGATCACCGGGCCGCGCCCGGCGACGACGACGGCGCCTGCCGCCCAGGGGCGCTCCCCGGTGGTGAGGGCGTGGACCTCGCGGGCGAGGCGGTGCAGTTCGGCGGGGTCGAGTCCGGCCTTCTCCGGCGTGTCCCGGCGCAGTCTCGGTGCGCTCAGCTCTCCTCCCCCACACTCGCGGCTTCAGTCCGGGGACGGCACATTCCCACGAAGCAGGCCAGCGCCACCAGTGCGGCCGCCAGTTGGACGACCGCCATGGGTACGGCGGTGTGCTCCCCGCCGATCCCGACGAGCGGGGAGGCCACCGCGCCGATGAGGAAGGAGGACGTGCCGAGCAGCGCGGACGCGGAACCGGCGCTGTGCCGGGTGCGCATCAGGGCGAGGGCCTGGGTGTTCGGCAGCGTGACGCCCATGGCGGACATCAGCACGAACAGCGCGGCGGCCACGGGCGCCAGGCCCACCCCGCCGAGCGCCCCCGTCACCATCAGCAGCAGGGCGCCCGCCGCCAGGATGACCACCGCGAGGCCGACGGCCAGCACCCGGTCCAGGCGGACCCGGCCGACCAGCACCTTGCCGTTGATCTGGCCGACGACGACCAGTCCGACCGAGTTGAGCCCGAACAGCAGGCTGAACGTCTGCGGGGAGGCGCCGTAGATCTCCTGGATCACGAAGGGCGAGGCGCTGATGTAGGCGAACAGCGCGGCGAAGGCGAAGCCGCCCGCGATCATGTAGCCGGCGAAGGCACGGTCGGCGAGCAGCCCGCGCATCGAGCGCAGGGCTTCCGCTATGCCTCCCGCATGGCGTTCCACGGCCGGCAGGGTCTCCGGCAGCTTCGTCCACACGACCGCGCCCAGCAGTGCCCCGACCACCGTGAGCACCGCGAACACCCCTCGCCAGTCGGTGAACCGGAGGATCTGACCGCCGATCAGCGGCGCCACGATCGGCGCGACCCCGGAGATCAGCATCAGGGTGGAGAAGAACCGGGCCATGGCCACGCCGTCGTACAGGTCGCGGACGACCGCGCGGGCGATCACTATGCCCGCCGCGCCCGCCAGGCCCTGGGCCAGCCGGAGGGCGACCAGCATCTCGACGTCGGGCGCGAGCGCGCACAGGGCGGTGGCGAGGACGTAGACGGCCAGGCCGACCAGCAGCGGTCGCCTGCGGCCCCAGCGGTCGCTCATCGGGCCGACGACCAGCTGTCCGAGCGCCATCCCGGCCAGGCAGGCGGTGAGGGTGAGCTGGACGGTCGCGGCGGGGGCGTGCAAAGACCGGGTGACCTCCGGGAGCGAGGGGAGGTACATGTCCATCGCGAGCGGGGGCGTGGCGGTCAGGCCGCCCAGGATCAGGGTCACCAGGAAGCCGGTGCGGCGGGCGGCGGGGTCGGGGGGCCCGGTGCGCTGCCGTGTCCCCGGTCCGGCCGGTACCGCCTCCTTCGGCGCGTGCGGCGCCGACGCCCCGCCCTCGGACATGGGTCCCTCCCTCTCCGGCTGATCCGCCACCTATGCTCTCAGCTCGTACGCCGTGCCGAGGAACACATGATCGAGGGTGGGGTCCGGGATGTCCGGGATATCCGGTGTGACGGAAGAGAAGGTGCGTTGGGGGATTCTGGCGACCGGTGGGATCGCCGCCGCGTTCACCGCGGACCTGGTGGACCTGCCGGACGCGGAGGTCGTGGCGGTGGGCTCGCGCAGCAAGGAGTCGGCGCAGGCGTTCGGCGAACGGTTCGGGATCCCGCGGGCGTACGGCTCCTGGGAGGCGCTCGCGCAGGACGGTGACATCGATGTCGTCTACGTCGCCACCCCGCACTCGGCCCATCGCACGGCCGCCGGCCTGTGCCTCGAGGCCGGGCGGCACGTGCTGTGCGAGAAGCCGTTCACGCTGAACCTGCGCGAGGCGGCGGAACTGGTCGCGCTGGCCAGGGGGCAGGGGCGCTTCCTGATGGAGGCCATGTGGATGTACTGCAACCCGCTGGTGCGGCGGCTGAAGGCACTGGTCGACGACGGGGCGATCGGCGAAGTACGCACCGTTCAGGCGGACTTCGGGCTCGCCGGGCCGTTCCCGCCCTCGCACCGGCTGCGGGACCCGGAGCTGGGCGGCGGGGCACTGCTCGACCTCGGCGTCTACCCGGTGTCGTTCGCGCACCTGCTGCTCGGTGAGCCGTCGGATCTGACGGCCCGGGCGGTGCTCTCGCCCGAGGGCGTCGACCTGCAGACCGGCGCCCTGCTCTGCTGGGACGGCGGCGCGCTGGCCCAGGTGCACTGCTCCATCACCGGAGGTACGGCCACCGGAGCCTCGGTCACCGGCTCCAAGGGCCGTATCGACATCCCGTCGGGCTTCTTCCACCCGGACCGCTTCGTGCTGCACCGTGACGGGCGCGACCCGGAGGAGTTCGCCGCCGACCCGGCGGACGGTCCGCGCACCAGCATGAGGCACGAGGCGGTGGAGGTGATGCGCGCGCTGCGCGCGGGCGAGACCGAGTCGCCGCTCGTACCGCTGGACGGCACCCTGGCCGTGATGCGGACGCTGGACACGATCCGGGAGCGGATCGGGGTGCGCTACCCCGGGGAGGAGACGGAGCCCGTGCTCGTCTGAACCCCCCTCGGCCCTCACATCCGTATGACGGACAGCGGATTCCGCATGACGGACTGCGCCCGTACGCTCCGATGTCATGACTGACACCTCATCGAAGATCGCCGTCGTGACCGGCGCCGGATCGGGCATCGGGCGGGCCGTCGCCGTGGAACTGCTGTGCGCGGGCTGGTCGGCGGCACTGGCGGGGCGGCGACCGGAGACGCTCGAGGAGACGGCGGCGCTCGTGCCGGGGGCCGCCTCACTGGCGGTACGCACCGACGTGGCCCGACCGGAGGACGTGGCCGCGCTGTTCGCGGCCACCGTCGAACGCTTCGGGCGGGTCGACCTGCTGTTCAACAATGCGGGGACGTTCGGGCCCGGCGGGGTGCCGGTGGAGGACCTGCCCTACGAGGCGTGGCTGCACGTGGTGAACACCAACCTCAACGGGGCGTTCCTGTGCGCCCGGGCGGCGTACCGGCAGATGAAGGAGCAGAACCCGCAGGGCGGCCGGATCATCAACAACGGCTCGATCTCGGCGCACACGCCCCGGCCGCACTCGGCGCCCTACACCGCCACCAAGCACGCACTGACCGGCCTGACCAAGTCGCTGTCGCTGGACGGGCGGCCGTACCGGATCGCGGTCGGGCAGATCGACATCGGCAACGCCGCCACCGACATGACGGCCGGCATGCAGACGGGCGCGCTCCAGGCCGACGGGAAGACGGCCCCGGAACCGGTGATGGACGTCGCCGACGTGGCGCGCACGGTGCGACACATGGCCGAGCTGCCGCTGGAGGCGAACGTGCAGTTCGCAACGGTGCTGGCGACGACGATGCCGTACGTGGGACGGGGCTGAGCCGGCGGGGCCGTGCGTGCGGCAGCCGCTCCACGTACCGGTGCGCACCCCGCGGTCCCACGCGGGGTCCCCCCTACCGGTGCCGTGGAACGGCTGCCGCCCCCTCCCCCTGAATGTGGCCCTGAGCGTGGCCGGTGGAAGCCCGCTGCCCAACTGTGAAGCTCTGGTGAAGGAGATGTTGAGCATAAGTCGGCCACCGGCTCATGTGGTACGGAGATTCACATTCCGCTTGTGCAGATTGTTCAGCGTCGGTGGCGGCCCGCCGATTCCGGCCGGCCCGCCGATTCCGCCCGCGCCGCGGTCCGGCGCCGGCGCAGGGCCCACACCCCACCCGCGAGCAG
>NZ_MUBM01000711.1:0-392 GCF_002154505.1 Streptomyces carpinensis
CGCCGGGTCCAGGCGGCGTTCCGGCACGGCCCCGGCCTCGGCGCGCGCCGCACCGACCTGCACAGGGCCCTCCACCAGGCCGTCCTCGACGCCGGGGTCCCCGTCCTGCCGCTGCGCGTGGTCGAGGTACGCCAGGACGCCACGAGCGTGACCGTGCCCGGAACCGGCCTGCGCGCCCGATGGCTGGTCGCCGCGGACGGCCTGCACTCGCCGCTGCGCCGTTTCCTCGGCCTGGAGATGAAGACCGCCGCGCCACCCCGATACGGGCTGCGCCGCCACTATGCGGTCCCTGCGTGGTCGTCGTACGTCGAGGTGCACTGGGGATCCGCTGCGGAGGCGTATGTCACCCCGCTGGGCCCGGCCCTCGTCGGCGTCGCAGTGCTGACGGCCCG
>NZ_MUBM01000711.1:457-1977 GCF_002154505.1 Streptomyces carpinensis
GCGGGTGCTCCTCGTCGGCGACGCCGCAGGCTACATCGACGCGCTGACCGGCGAAGGCGTCTTCCTGGCTCTCGCCGGTGCCGAAGCCCTGGTCCGCAACGTGCGCCGAGGTACGCCCGGCCGCTACGAGACCGACTGGAACCGGGCGACCCGCCGCCACCGGTTCCTGACGCAGCTTCTGGTACGCGCCCGTCAGCAGCCCGCGCTCGGTTCCCGTATCACGCCCGCCGCCGCCCGCCTTCCCCACCTCTTCGCCGCAGCGGTGAACGTCCTGGAATAAGGCGCGTACGCTGCCGCAAGGAGGTCCGCGCCCCCGAAAAGTACTGCAACAGCGCCAAAGGAGCTGCGGCCAGTGTGTAGAGGCGCCGGGGGCGTCGATTACGGATATCACAGGCCCCGTGGGCAGCGGTGGTCGGCAGCCGGCCCGATGAGCGGGCTGTCCACGATGGTTCCGGCGCCGTGATCACAGCAGCCCCTGCGAGATCAGCTCTGTCCTGACCGGGCAGTTGCGGGACAGCCGTTTAGGCTGCAATGGGGGGAATTCCGCGACAACTCAGGCAGAGACGAGGAGGCGGAATGTGATGGCGAAAGTACTCTTCGTAGTGACTGGGGCGACGTACTGGGTGCTCAAGGACGGCACCAGGTACGCGACCGGCTATTGGGCCGAAGAATTCGCAATGCCGTACAAGAAGATCACGGAAGCCGGCCACGAGGTCGTGGTGGCGACACCCGAGGGCGTGATCCCGAATGTCGACATGATGAGTCTGCGCCCCTCGATGGCGGGCGGTGAAGACGGGGCCCTCGAACTGGAGGCCATCATCCGCTCCGCGGAGGCAATGCGGCGCCCCCTGAAACTATCGGACGTTCGCCTCGAGGATTACGACACGGTGTACCTGCCCGGCGGCCACGGTCCAATGGCGGACCTGGCCTTCGACGCCGACGCCGGTCGGCTGCTGACAGCACAGCTCGCCTCGGACAAGCCACTCGCGATCGTGTGCCACGCCCCCTCCGCGATGCTGGCCACCCGGATCCACGGCGAATCACCGTTCAAGGGTTACAGAGTCACGTGTTTCACCAACGAGGAGGAGGAGGCTGTCGGACTGGCCCCCAGGGCAACGTGGCTGCTGGAGACCGAGCTGAAGGAAAAGGTCGGCGTCGACTTCAGCCGTGGTCCGATCTGGGAGCCGTACATGGTGGAAGACCGCAACCTCATCACCGGGCAGAACCCCCATTCAGCCGGGATTCTGGCAGACAGGCTGCTGGAGATCCTCAAGTGAGCGAGCTTGGCTCGGCGCGCGGTCGGCTCCGACCGAGGGCTTCGGTGACACATTCCGACGGCTGACACAGGCGTGCGGCACGCTCGACTCCTCCAAGGCAGTCAGGCCGCCCAAGAGCCGCACCGTCCCGTCGTGGTCACCGGCCGCGCGGCTCCTCCCGTCCCGCGTGGTTGCCGGGGGACGAACCGCTCAGTGTGGACGGCGGCAGAGACGGCTTCTCGTCGGAGAAGAGTGCCGCGGCCC
>NZ_MUBM01000712.1 GCF_002154505.1 Streptomyces carpinensis
CCTGCACGGGCGCCCTCGCCGTCGGCGAGGGCGCCCGTGCAGGGGTAGACGACGGCGTACCGTTGCCCGCACTCCTCCCACGAGACCCAGCCGGTGCCCGGGGTGACGGGCACGAAGACGAGCTCGGCGCCGGAGATCTCGCGCGGCGGATACTCGTGGACGTTGACCTGGATCCGGTTCTGGCCCAGCCAGCGCGTCCCCGGCCGCAGCGCGTCCACGACGGCAGCCCAGCCGCCGCGGCTCACCTGTGCGGTCCGCCCGACGACGTCGGCCTCCAGGACGCGCCGCCGCCGGTCCCAGTAGGGCCGTACGGCATCGGTCCAGACGTACTCCAGGAGCCGGGCGGCGCGCTCGGGCAGGTCGTCCCGCTCCAGCGCGGCCGGCAGCGGTCCGGCGAGCGAGATCCGCAGGTTCGCGCGGGCCTCGGCCGGATCGGCCGAGCGCACCCGGGCGACTCCGTCCTCGAAGCTCTCCTCGTCCCGGGGCGTGGGCGTGAGGAAGTCGGCGATCCATTCCCGGCCGAGCCCGGCCCGCACGAGCAGCGCGGTGACGGGATCGGCCGCGAGGTGCTGCCGGTAGGCGGGCAGGTGCGCGCGCAGCCAGGCCTGTTCGCCCGGATGCCGGCCCACGCCCGAGTGCAGCAACTTCAGGCTCGCGAAGGTCTCGGCGAGCGGTGAGAGCACGAACCGGCTCCCGGCGAGCGTGTCGGCGTTCACCTGCCACCAGCCCACGAGTCCTCCTCCGGACGGGGTTCGCACCTTTCGCGTGTGCGCGAAACAATAACGACCGGTGCCGGGCCGGTCCGAGACTCCGGCGCATGCGCAGCTACCAGGACCTGTTCCGCACCAAGGAGTTCACTCCGCTGTTCCTGTCCTCCGCCGCCCAGACCGTGGCCCAGACGGTGAGCGGACTGGCGCTCGGCACGCTCGTGTACCGGGCCACGGGCTCGCCGCTGCTGTCCGCGGTGAGCATGTTCGGCCCGTCGCTCGCCCAAGTGCTGGGCGCGACGCTCTTCCTCTCGGGCGCCGACCGGTTGCCGCCGCGCCGGGCGCTGGCGAGCATCTCGCTGGCCTTCGCGGCCGGTACGGCGGTGCTGGCGCTGCCCGGCCTGCCGGTGTGGGCGGTCTTCGCGGTCGTCCTCGTCCAGGGCCTGGTCGCCTCCCTGGGCGGAGGCGTCCGGTGGGGCCTGCTGAACGAGATCCTGGCGGCGGGCGGCGCGGGCGG
>NZ_MUBM01000713.1 GCF_002154505.1 Streptomyces carpinensis
GTAGGAGATGCCGAAGTAGTGCATCCTCCGGTCACCGAGGACCTGCCGGATCAGGTCCATGTCCCGAGCCGTGTCGGTCGTCGAGACGTGCGCGAGCAGCTTCCCGGCGGCCTTCGCACAACCCCTGCCGAAGTCGGCCGCGTCCTGGAGGTAGGCCTGTTCCTCGGCCGGCGTGTCCGGTGTCGCGTCGATCGCCTCGGCGGCCTGGATCCGCCGGTCGTCGCGGCAGCGTATCCCCTCACTCGCGCCGACCCCGCGGGGGTCCCAGCTCACCAGGTCGTACCGCTGCCGGAGTGTGCCGACCGCGGAGCCGTACGCCGGCAGCGTGGCCACGCCGGATCCGCCAGGGCCGCCGAAGTTGAACAGCAGCGAACCGGTGCGCTCACCGGTGGCCTTCGCCCGGATGAGAGCGATGCCGATGGTCTCGCCGTCCGGCCGGGACCAGTCCAGCGGCGCCCTCAGAGTCGCACACTGCCAGTCGGCGCCCGGCGCGGGGGAGTCGGAGGTGGTCTTGCAACGGCCCCAGTCGAGCCGCTGCGCGGTGAGCGAGGCAGGCAGCGCGCGGGACCCCGCGGCATCGTCCGGTGAAGCCGCCGGACTGGACCGGCCCTTCCCCTTGTCCCCGCCTCCAC
>NZ_MUBM01000714.1 GCF_002154505.1 Streptomyces carpinensis
GTCCGGACTGGCAGCCGCACAGCGGGACATGCCCGCCCAACGCCGACAGGGCAGGCATGACCTTCCCGAACATTTCTGCCGGAGGAGCGGAGACGCCCCATGTCCGCAGAACCCGCCACCCCCATCCCTCCCGGGCTGAACACACCGGGCGAGGCGGCCGTAATCGATATCACCAGGCGCCGCGGAAAGACGGCGGCCTCGACCAGGGGACGGTGGACGACAGTGACCGACCACGACCAGCCCCGCCCCGGCCCCGATCCGCAGGCCCTGTTCGCGGAACAGGCGGAGCGCGCGTTCAACGACATCGACCGGACCCTCAGCGACGAGGAGACCGCGCTCGTCTACCTACGGACCCTGGCGATCGTGGGGCGAGCCCTCGAGGGAGCCGAGGCCATGGACATCATCACCTCCGAGCAGCTGTCCGAACTCGGCGCGCTGATCGAGGGGATGAAGGCAGCACCACGGCTTGTCTGAATATGCCGGGGGTTCATACCGTTTGACGGGTGCGGCTGACCAACGGACCCGACACACACCGCTGATCATTTGAAACTATCCGTTCAACTCCAGCCGCACCCGTGCCAAGATGGGGCGTCCGGAATGACCCGGAGAGAACGCTTCCGGCCTCCGGCGCGCGCCCCTGCACACGCTGTACGGACGATCCGCGCCCCCTGGAGGCCGCCAAGGGGACGGGGACGCCAATGCACGACAACACAGCAGACGACAGCGCCGCAAGCCGCCTCGCCACGCTCGCCCGCTACTTCCGCGAGCGCCCCGTCACCGGACCCGCCGGCCACTCCTACATCAGCTCCAGCCCCCGGGCCACCCCCA
>NZ_MUBM01000715.1 GCF_002154505.1 Streptomyces carpinensis
CCGCCGAGATCGGCACCGGCGCCGAAGCCTCGGCCGCCGGCACCGGCGAGGTCTCCGCCGCGCCCTCCGACGCCCCGCTCGGTTCGACCCTGCACACCCAGGTCATCACCTGGTTCGACGCCAACGCCCGCGACCTGCCCTGGCGTCGTGCCGACGCCGGCGCCTGGGGTGTGATGGTCAGCGAGTTCATGCTGCAGCAGACGCCGGTCAGCCGCGTCCTGCCCGTCTACGAACAGTGGCTCGAACGCTGGCCGCGCCCCGCCGACCTCGCCAAGGAGGCGCCCGGCGAGGCCGTCCGCGCCTGGGGCCGGCTCGGCTACCCGCGCCGTGCCCTGCGCCTGCACGGCGCCGCGGTCGCCATAACGGAGCGGCACGGCGGTGACGTACCCACCGAACACGCGCAACTGCTCGCCCTGCCCGGCATCGGCGAGTACACGGCGGCGGCGGTCGCGTCCTTCGCCTACGGGCAGCGGCACGCCGTGCTGGACACCAACGTCCGCCGGGTCCTCGCCCGTGCGGTCACCGGTGTGCAGTACCCGCCGAACGCCACCACCGCCGCCGAACGCCGCCTGGCCCGCACCCTGCTGCCCGAGGACGAGCGGACCGCGGCCCGTTGGGCCGCCGCCTCCATGGAGCTCGGCGCGCTGGTGTGCACGGCGAAGAACGAGTCGTGCCATCGCTGCCCGATCACCGGGCACTGCGCGTGGCGGCTGGCGGGCAAGCCGGAGCACGACGGTCCGCCACGCCGGGGTCAGACGTACGCCGGTACCGACCGGCAGGTGCGCGGCAAGCTCCTCGCCGTACTGCGCGAAGCCCACGCGCCGGTGCCGCAGGCGGTGCTGGACCGGGTGTGGCACGAGCCGGTCCAGCGGGGCCGGGCCCTGGACGGGCTCGTCGCCGACGGCTTGGTGGAGCCGCTGTCGGGCGGCCTGTACCGGTTGCCACTTAGCTGACGCGCCGTCACCACGCGAGCGGGTAACAGCGATGACGCCTCCGGAAGGCGTCGCGGGCACCCGTGTCACACATCCGCACGCCACCCCGAAGGGCCAAATCCCCCCATATTCGGACCAATCAGGGCGCCTCTTTATCCCGCTCCTGCGTCCGTTACACAACCGACGTACAGCCGAGGGCTACCCGCAGGCTGCTTCGGACAACGCCGTGACAACCCCTCCGTACCTTCAATTGCGTGCCCGACAGGCACCGGGCGGCTGCCGACCACAGCCCGCCCGCACAGAGCACGGGATCCGGCAGCAGGCAGGTCGGTAAACGGGGATCGGAGGCGGTTGATCATGGCGCAGGGTGAGGTGCTCGAGTTCGAGGAGTACGTGCGCACCCGGCAGGACGCGCTGTTGCGCAGCGCGCGCCGGCTGGTGCCGGACCCGGTCGACGCCCAGGACCTGCTCCAGACGGCGCTCGTACGGACGTACGGCCGCTGGGAGGGCATCGCCGACAAGCGGCTCGCGGACGCCTACCTGCGCCGCGTCATGATCAACACGCGTACGGAGTGGTGGCGGGCCCGGAAGCTGGAGGAGGTCCCCACCGAGCAGCTGCCGGACGCCAGCGTCGAGGACTCCACCGAGCAGCACGCCGACCGCGCGCTTCTTATGGACATCATGAAAGTTCTCGCTCCGAAGCAGCGCAGCGTCGTGGTGCTGCGACACTGGGAGCAGATGTCCACGGAGGAGACGGCCGCTGCCCTCGGCATGTCCGCGGGAACGGTCAAGAGCACGCTGCACCGGGCGCTCGCCCGGCTCCGCGAGGAGCTGGAGGCCCGCGATCTGGACGCACGCGCGCTGGAGCGTGAGGAGCGGGAGCGTTGCGCGGCCTGAGCGGCGAGGCTGGTGTCGGCCCCAGTGGCGGGTCCGGTGCCGGGCCCGAGTCCACCCCGGCCCGGGGGACCCTCCAGGCGGTGATCACGGCGGTGGCCGTGCTCGCCGCCCTCGGTCTTTTGGTGTCCGCCTGCGGCACGGGCGGCACGGGCGCCCGCGACGAGGGGCCGGCCGAGGCCAGCTCGGTGGCGGACGCACCCTCGTCCAGCCCCTCCCCCACC
>NZ_MUBM01000716.1:0-534 GCF_002154505.1 Streptomyces carpinensis
AGTCCCTTCAAGCGCGGGCGGAGATCGGGGCGGCCACCGCGCCCGGCGCGACCGTGGACACCCTGCTGGGCCGCGACGCCCTGCTCGACTTCTCCTGGCATGTCGCGCTCGGCGGAGAGAAGCTCACCGAGGCCGAAATCGACCAACTCGCCGAGGCCCGGCGCCCGCTGGTCAAGCTGCGCGACCAGTGGGTGGTCGCCGATCCGAGGCTGGTGGCCCGCCTCAAGCGGCAGCGCAGCCGCGAACTCGCCCCGCTGGACGCACTCCAGGCGGTGCTGACCGGAGAGGTGGAATGGGACGGTGAGCGCGTCGCGGTGGAGGCGGCCGGCACCTTCGGCGAACTGGTCGCCCGGCTGCGCGATCCCGAGGGCCGCGCCCCCGTCCGAGCACCACAGGGCCTGACCGCCACCCTGCGCGGCTACCAGCAGCGGGGCCTGGCCTGGCTGGCGGACATGACCCGCCTGACCCTCGGCGGCGTCCTCGCCGACGACATGGGTCTCGGCAAGACCGTCACGCTGCTCGCCCTCCACCTGC
>NZ_MUBM01000716.1:559-679 GCF_002154505.1 Streptomyces carpinensis
GCCGGGGACGAACTCGTCCTGGTCACCTACGGCGTGCTGCGCCGCGACCGGGAGCGGCTCGCCGCCGTGAAATGGTCGCTCGTCGCCGCCGACGAGGCCCAGCACGTCAAGAACCCGTAC
>NZ_MUBM01000717.1 GCF_002154505.1 Streptomyces carpinensis
AGTTTCATAGGGTTTCGGTGGTCATAGCGTGAGGGAAACGCCCGGTTACATTCCGAACCCGGAAGCTAAGCCTTACAGCGCCGATGGTACTGCAGGGGGGACCCTGTGGGAGAGTAGGACACCGCCGAACAATTCTTCAGAAAAGGCCCACGCCGAAAAGGCGTGGGCCTTTTCGTTTTCCTGCACTACGGTGGCCCCATGAGCAGCACCGAGAGCGATGAGAAGTACCTGGTCCGCGCCATACGCGCCGAGGAGTGGCCGGCAGTGAAGGCGTTGCGGCTCCTCGCCCTGCAGGACCCGGTCGCCCACCTCGCGTTCCTGGAGACGTACGACGAAGCCCAGGCAAGACCGGATTCCTTCTGGCAGGAACGGTCGGCAGGGGCCTGCGTGGGCGCGACCGGCGCGCAGCAGTTCGTCGCGGAGGGCCCGGACGGCCAGTGGGTCGGGACCGTCACCATGCTTCTGGAGCAGGCCGGCACGACGGACTGGGCCGGGTTCCCCGTCGATCGGCGGCAGGGGCACCTCGTCGGTGTGTACGTACGCCCGGAGCACCGCGGATGCGGGCTGACCGAGGTGCTGTTCGACGAGGCGCTGCAATGGGCCTGGCAGAGCGGTGCGGAGCGGGTACGGCTGATCGTGCACGAGGACAACGGGCGGGCCCAGCGCTTCTACCGCAGGGTCGGCTTCCTCCCCAGTGGGCGAACCGTGCCGTTGACCACCGACCCCGGCCAGCTCGAGCTGGAGTACGTCCTCGAGCGCCCCTGAGGGGCCTGGGCGGCCCGCGGTGGGCGCCGAGTAGCCCGCGTGGGTCAGGCCGGGAGCTCGTCGTGCGGCCAGCGGGCGCGGCCCTGTTCCCGGGAGCGCAGCAGCGCCAGGGTGGGCATGCCACGCCCGGCTCCGCCGGTCAGGAGCTCGGGAAGCTGGGGAAGCGGGGCGACGGCGGCCACGTCGTCCAGGACGAGCGTGAGTGGTGGGTCGAGCCGACCGGAGGATGACCGTTCGGCCATGCGCCGGCCGCGCTCGACCACGCTTGCGGCGAGTGCCGTCAGAAGCGGCATCGCGCCCGGGTTGGTGCGAGGATCCTCGATGGATTCCCCCACCACATAAAGCGTTCCCCCTTCGTTCACGAAGGAATCCAAGGCGAGCGCATCAGTTCGGTTTGGTGTGCACGCTTCCCGGACGTTCACCATGACCAGCGAGGCCAGAGCGCGGCCGGTCAACTCCAGGGCGATGTCGCGACGTTCCGGGTGCGAGGTGAGCGCGGCCTCCAGTTCACCGGCCGATCCGGATGCCGCCTTGGGGTTTGTGCGGAGGGACCGTACGGCCTCCTGGAGCTGGGTGCCCTGGGACCAGCGGTGGACGTGGCGGACGGTGCGGCCGTCGATGGCCGCGGCGTGCAGATAGCTGCGCAGCAGTGTGCGCGCGGTGTCGGTGACCGCCTGGTCGATTCTGGCCGTCGGGCGGACGGGGGCGAGGAAGGCGTCCGCTCTCGCCACGGCCGTCTCCTTGTCCTCGCAACCGCTGACGGGGGACCAGTGCAGGCGGGCCGGTGTGTCGCAGAGGTGGCCGGGGTCGTAGAGGAGGACCGGGCCGAGCTTGGCCCTGGAGTCCTTGGTCTCCTGCCAGAGGGCCGGGTTGGAGGTGACGACGAGGGCGGGGCCGTCCGCGTCGCGGATTGCCTGGGCGGCGGTCGCCAGCCGGTCCTCTCGCGGTGCCACGAACAGCGCGGTCCGTGGGCGCTCCGTGAACGGCGGTGCGTGGGTTGGGGGCACGGGCTCCGGCTGCCGCTCTTCGGGTTCCGGGGCCGTCCTCTGCGGGGGAAC
>NZ_MUBM01000718.1:0-405 GCF_002154505.1 Streptomyces carpinensis
GACAGCTTCGGGGTGGGGCCGGCCGTCATCAGGTAGTCGGCGGCCGAGGTGTCCGTGACCAGGCTGGTGACGAGGCCGGAGCGCAGCACCGCGTCGATCGCCGCCGCCTTGCGCTGCCCGCCCGCGATCGCGACGACCTCGGGGATACGGCGCAGCTGCTCGGCCTTGACCGTGATGCACCGCTCCCCCAGGTCCCGGCCGATCCGGCGGCCCTGGGCGTCGAAGAGGTGCGCGGACATCTCGGCGGCGACGCCGAGCGAGGCGTAGTGGGCGCGCTCCTCGTCGCTGAGCATGTCGTGCACCGTGGAGATGCCCGGCTCCCAGGAGCCGATGGACACGCAGGCGACCGTGACCTTGTCGAAGTACTCGAAGGCCCGCGCGATCCCGGTCTGGTTGCGCAGCGCC
>NZ_MUBM01000718.1:445-2047 GCF_002154505.1 Streptomyces carpinensis
CTGGGCGGCGCGGCGGACGGCCTCCACGGAGCCGCGTTCGGCGGTCCCGGCGTCGTACACGCCGGTCAGCTGCACGACCGTGCACGGGGGCAGCCGGTCGAGGGCCGCCGCCATGTGGATGGTGGACCGGCCCCAGGCCAGACCCAGCACATCGCCCTCGTTGACGAGCTCGCCGAGCAGGTCGGCGGCGACTTCGCCGAGGTTCTCCGGGTCCGGGGTCTCCTCGGCGTCCGCCGGGGACTCCACCACGACGGCGTGCCTGAGGCCGTAGCGGGCGCGGAGCGCGTCGGAGCGCTCGGCGTCCAGCTCGGCCGGCACGCGGATCTCGATGCGTACGAGGTCCCGTTCGAGGGCGGTCTCCAGGACCCGGGCCACCTTGAACCGGCTGACGCCGAACTCCTCGGCGATCTGGATCTTCGACTTGCCCTCGAGGTAGAAACGGCGGGCCATGGCCGCCGCCTGCACCAGCTCAGCGGGTCCCATCCGCACTGCTGACCGGCCCGCCGACATACCCGACACGGCGATCTCCTCACTGCTGTTCACACTCTGGATTCGCCGTTCATCCTTGCAGATCCGGCGCTCTTGATCAGCCCTGATGAGAGCCGTTCACGTTCCTGATGCCCAGTGGTTGCACGTCCACGACACGCTCAGTGGTTTCACGCCCCTGTCAAGTTCAGTGGCCGCAGGCCCAGGACGCCCTGGCGGTGGCCGTCTCCGCCTGGGCGCGCAGCGCCCGCACCGCCTCGGCCGGGTCCTGTGCGCCGTAGACCGCCGAACCGGCGACGAAGACGTCGGCGCCGGCGTCCGCGCAGCGCTCGATCGTGGAGGCCGAGACCCCGCCGTCGACCTGGAGCCACAGCTGGAGGCCGTGCTTGCCGATCAGCTCCCGGGTGCGGCGGATCTTGGGCAGCATGATGTCGAGGAACGCCTGGCCGCCGAAGCCCGGCTCCACCGTCATGATCAGGAGCATGTCGAGCTCGGGAAGCAGGTCCTCGTAGGGCTCGATGGGCGTGGCCGGCTTCAGCGCCATCGAGGCCCTGGCACCCTTGGCGCGGATCTCGCGGGCCAGCCGCACCGGGGCACCGGCCGCCTCGACGTGGAAGGTGACCGACGAGGCCCCCGCTTCGACGTACTGCGGGGCCCACCGGTCGGCGTCCTCGATCATCAGATGGCAGTCCAGCGGGGTGTCCGTCGCCCGTGCCAGGGATTCCACGACCGGCACGCCGAGCGTGAGATTCGGGACGAAGTGGTTGTCCATCACGTCGACATGGAGCCAGTCGGCCCCTTCCACCGCCTTCGCCTCCTCGGCGAGGCGCGCGAAGTCGGCGGACAGGATGCTGGGGTTGATCTGCACGGCCATGCCCCAAGCCTGCCATGCCGCCGGGCCTGGCCGTAACGGCGGTCCCGTGAGTTCGTGTGTCGTCCGCGGGCCGGTGGGCGCCGGTCGCTCCCCGAGATCTCGGCTTCGCTACGACCCGGAGATCCCGTCGCGGCGGAGCCGTATACCGATTCGGAGGTTCAGAGGCGAGGGCCCACCCGCTCGGCGGGCTGCCGGGCGCTGCCCGGCAAGCTCACCGGCCTGCGGTCGCCGCGCACCAGGAT
>NZ_MUBM01000719.1 GCF_002154505.1 Streptomyces carpinensis
GGGCCGTGGTGGCCAGGGTCTAGTCTCGCGATGTGGACAATTCTCGCAACCGGCCGCGCGTCGGCCACATCCAGTTCCTCAACTGCCTGCCCCTCTACTGGGGGCTCGCGAGAACGGGCACGCTCCTCGATTTCGAGCTCACCAAGGACACCCCTGAGAAGCTCAGCGAGCAGATCGTGCGGGGAGACCTCGACATCGGTCCGGTCACCCTCGTGGAGTTCCTCAAGCACGCGGACGACCTGGTCGCCTTCCCCGACATCGCCGTCGGCTGCGACGGTCCGGTCATGTCGTGCGTGATCGTCTCGCAGGTCCCGCTGGACCGGCTCGACGGCGCCCGGGTCGCCCTCGGCTCGACCTCCCGCACCTCCGTCCGCCTCGCCCAGCTGCTGCTCGCCGAGCGGTACGGGGTGACACCGGACTACTACACCTGCCCGCCCGACCTGAGCCTGATGATGCAGGAGGCGGAGGCGGCCGTGCTCATCGGGGACGCGGCGCTGCGCGCCAACCTGCACGACGGCCCCCGCTACGGCCTCGACGTGCACGACCTCGGGCAGCTGTGGAAGGAGTGGACCGGGCTGCCGTTCGTCTTCGCGGTCTGGGCGGCGCGCCGTGACTACGCCGAGCGTGAGCCGGTCATCACCCGCAAGGTGCACGAGGCGTTCCTGTCCTCCCGTGACCTGTCCCTGGAGGAGGTCGGCAAGGTCGCCGAACAGGCGGCCCGTTGGGAGGCCTTCGACGAGAAGATCCTGGCGGAGTACTTCACCACCCTCGACTTCAGCTTCGGCGGGCCTCAGTTGGCGGCGGTCGCGGAGTTCGCCCGGCGGGTCGGTCCGACGACCGGCTTCCCCGCGGACGTGAAGGTGGACCTGCTCCAGCGGTAGGGGGCCGGAGCGCAGGAAGTCTCTCGATCCACGAAGTCCAAGGGGTCCGAGCCGTGGGAAGTCCATAGGGGGAGGCGGCTGTTCGGCACTACTCTGCTGGGGAGCCGTACGGGGGAGGGTGGACGCATGCAGCCGCTGGGAGCCGACGAGCCCGCCACCATGGGGCCCTATCGGCTGCTCGGCCGGCTGGGCTCCGGCGGCATGGGCCGCGTCTACCTGGGGCGCAGCGCGGGTGGCCGTACGGTCGCGGTGAAGATCGTGCATCCGCACTTCGCGCTGGACGAGGAGTTCCGCGCCCGGTTCCGGCGCGAGGTGGCCGCCGCGCGCCGGGTGGGCGGCGCCTGGACCGCCCCGGTGCTGGACGCCGACCCCGAGGCGCCCGTGCCCTGGGTCGCCACCGCCTACGCGGCCGGCCCCTCCCTCGCGGCCGCCGTCGCGGACGGCGGGCCATTGCCCGCGCACTCCGTACGGGTGCTGGTCGCGGGCCTGGCCGAGGCGCTCGCGGCGGTGCACGAGCTGGGTCTGGTCCACCGGGACGTGAAGCCGTCCAACGTGCTCCTCACCCTCGACGGCCCGCTGCTGATCGACTTCGGCATTGCCCGCGCCATGGACGGCACGGCGTCGCTGACCTCGTCCGGCGTCTCGATCGGCTCGCCGGGCTACATGTCGCCCGAGCAGGTACTCGGCAAGGGCGTCACGGGCGCGGCGGACGTCTTCTCCCTTGGCGCGGTCCTGGTCCACGCGGCGACGGGCGAGCCCCCGTTCCCGGGCGACTCCTCGGCGGCACTGCTCTACAAGGTCGTCCACGAGGAGCCGGAGCTGGACTCCCTGGGCGACGGCGACCTGCGGGAGCTGGCTCGGGCCTGTCTGTCCAAGGACCCGGCCGCGCGCCCCGCCCCCGCCGAGATCGCCCACGGTCTCGCCCCCGAGGGCGCGGCCCGCCTGGTCGCCGGCGGCTGGCTCCCGGGGCGGCTGGTCGAACAGGTCAGCCGCAGCGCCGTACAGCTGCTGAACCTGGAGGCCACCGACACCCGACCGGCCGAGCCCGCGTCCGGCCCGGTGGGGTTCAGCAAGGCGTCGGTCACCGCCGCCGGAGGTGTGGTGACCGGGGAGTTCGGCCCGCCGCCCGTCATGCCGGCGGCGCCCTCGACACCCCCGTCGGGATCCCCCCTCACGCTCCCGCCGACGGGGGTGTCGAGGGC
>NZ_MUBM01000072.1 GCF_002154505.1 Streptomyces carpinensis
TCTTCGGCGGCTTCGGCGCGGCGTGGCGCGGCGCCTTCGTGGGCGGCGAGCTGCTGGTACGGGCGGTGACCCAGGGGGCGGCGGGGGAGCGGCTGCCGGGGAACTTCCCGGAGTACCAGCTGATGCCGTAGCGGGCCACCGCGAGCGGCGCGGTGCCGGTGGGTGAGCACTTCCTCACGTGGGGTGACGTGCGTGTGGCGTGTCACGGGAGGTGGCGCGCACCCCTCCGCCTCCACCGCCCGGGGCACGGATACGCAGGTGAAAGCCACTCCGAAAGCTTGGTATTGTTGTGTCTGTCGCCGCGGGGAAGAGTCCCGGTCAGGCGGCAGACACCTGGTCCGGGTGGCGGAATGGCAGACGCGCTAGCTTGAGGTGCTAGTGCCCTTTATCGGGCGTGGGGGTTCAAGTCCCCCCTCGGACACTCGCCATAGCGATACGGAAGCGAGGGCCTCGACCTTACGGTCGTGGTCCTCGTTGTATGTCCCAGGTGGTGGAGATGCCCAAGACCTCTTGAGAGCGGGCCCTTCTGCCCGGCGCCGTCTGCGCGCGGCTTGAGTTGTCTGCCATCGGCTACCTCGGTCGGAAGACGCTCCTCGCGGAGCTCAGCAACCGTGATCGCGTCCTCGGTGGCACGCGTGAGGAAGCGGATTGCCTCGCGTAGCTCCGCCCTGCGGGAAGTACCCCGTGATCGTAAGGCTGTGGGAGGACTCCTCACTCCCGCAGAACGGGGGAACCTCAGACGAGCCGAAGTCAGTGTGCAGCGATGCCCCTGGCGTGCGGGAAGACGCCCTCAGGTGGCGGGTGTAACGGTCGATTGCGTGGTGTGCGCGTGATGCGCTCAGCGGGTCGGCGACCGTCGGACGGAGAGGACCGCCACGTCGTCGTGCTGGCCTCCCTCCCCGGCGAACACGCGCGAGTCGTCGTAGAGGGCGCGCGGCAGGTCGGTGGGCGAGAGAGTTGCACGCTGGGTGAGGCGTTCGGTGAGGGGGTAGAACGTGCCGTCGGCAGCGCGCGTCTCGGTGAGCCCGTCTGTGGTCAGCAGCAGAGTCGCGCCGGGTGGGAAGGCGAACCAGTCGACGGTCGCGGGTTCGGCGGCGAGTTCAGCGAGACCGAGGGGGACGCCGGCTGCGAGCGCCGGCATAGTGACGGTGGCATCGTGCACCAACTGCGGGAGAATGTGTCCGCAGTTGATGACTTGCACCTCTTCGTGCCCGTCGACGTTGACGATGAGCGCTGTGACGAACCGTTCGTCGTCGCCGGTCTGCGCGGCGTAGGAGTTGTGCCGTACGACAGAGGCATCGAGGGCATCGACGAGGGCGGTCAGGGTGGGTTCTCGGTGGGCCGTCGCACGGAAGGTGCCGATGACGGCGAACGCGGCGCCGACCGCAGGCAGGCCCTTGCCCTGGACATCGCCGATCAGAACCCGGGTTCCCCACGGAGAGACGACGACGTCGTAGATGTCGCCGCCGACGAGCCGGTCCTCCTGTACGGGCTCGTACACTCCGTCCACCAGGACGTCGTCGGTGAGCATGGGAAGAGGGCGCAGGATCTGGCGCTGCATCGCTGTCGCGGTGGAGCGCAGTCGCAGCATCTCGTGCTCGCGGCTGATCCGACGGTGGCAGGTGTAGACGGACGCCGCGCCCAGGGCGAGGGTGAGCAGCACCATGAGGATCCTGTCGAGCCACGGCCGCCCGTCACCGTGCCGGACCAGCATGGTGACGATGACCACAAGTGTGGTCCACGCAAACACGAACTTCGTCTGGCGTACGGTGCCCAGCGCTGACACCGCTCCCGGCAGGAATACAAGGAGCCCGAGAAGCCACACCGGGGACTCGGACAGGGCACCGAGGACCATCACCAGGGCCGTCATTGCCACCACACCGATCAATACTTCGGTGTCGCGAGGTGGTTCGACGGCCTCGAAGGGACGAGCGAAACTCTTCGGATGCTTACGGGGCACGGGACCTCCCGGGCAGACGGTGCACTCCCCGTACGGTAAGCAGTCCCGGCCGTCGGCGAGCCGCGCCCTGCCGGACACAGTCCCTGCGCCGTGACCAGCGCTGCATGCAGGCTGCACGGCCCGTGCACTCCTTCGGTGGCTCCCGCTGCTCCAGATGGCCGGGCTGGTCCGGAGGAAGCCATCGGACCATGGCAACGCTGTCCGCGCTGTTCCCACGACGCCGTTGGGCACGCGCGCTCCCGGTCATGCCCGCGACCCTGCTCGCGTGGCAGCGCAGGCTCATCGCGGTCGGGCGACTGGCCGGGCGGGCTGCCTGTTACGGAAGTCCGCCCGACCGTACGGTCTGGCTACCGCACGTCGTAGGCGCGCTTGATGGTCTGGGTGACCGCGTTGCCGTTGGCGTCGGTGAAGGTGGCCTTCATCGTGACCTCCTTGCCGGACCCGCCGGTGTGGTCGAGGACGGCCGTCCACTTGCCGTCCTGCTGCTCGGTCGGCGCCTGGGTCCAGGTGGTGCCGCCGTCGTAGGAGTAGGACAGCGAGGCCGCCTTGATCGCGGCCGGGGTGTACCCCGCGTGGCCCTCGACCGACAGGCCGACCCTGATGCCGCTCTGCGCGGGCAGGGTGTTCAGGCCGTCCACCGGCATGTCGTACGCCGGGAAGAGGATCGGCAGGCCGCGCGAGTAGACGTCCGGCTCCCGGTGGGAGCGGAAGCTCCAGGTGGTGGTGACGGCGGTGGAGCGCAGCCAGTTCCGGTCCGAGGTCGGGATCTTCTCCAGGTTCTGGGTGAGCTCGTACGCGGAGTCCTCGTCCGGCACCCTGAACACGCCGTCCGGCCAGGCGCTGGTGGCGATCTGCTCACCGTTGCGCTTCAGCACCAGGTTGCCGAGGTCGCCGAACGACCCGCCGGAGGACCAGTGGTCGCCGGAACCGTCGAGCCAGAGTGCGGTCTGGATGCCGATCAGGTCGCCCTGCCGCTCGGCGGCCAGCATCAGGTTGCCGTCGGCGTCGCGTGGCGCGGCCGGCCGCAGGGGGCCGCCGTACCACTCCTCGGCGCCGCGCTGTCCAGCCTGGTAGGTGCGCTCGTGGTCGCTCATGAACGCGGCGAACGGGAAGCTGGTCATCGCGCCGTGGTACCAGACGTCGTCGCCGGTCGTGTAGTAGGCGGTGCGGGTACCGGGCACATGGACCGTGCCGAACGGGCTCACGGGGACGTAGGCGCTGCCGCTCCAGGAGGGGCGGATGAACATCGCGTCGATGTAGTCGCCCTCCTTGCCCATGGCCTTCCACGTCTCGGTGACCTGGGCCAGCTCCGAGTCCTTGGGCTTGTAGACCTGGTCGGACTGCAGCGGACCCTGGGTCGGGAACGACAGGTTGTAGACGTAGGACGAGCCGTTCTCGGAGCCGGTCGCCCGCCAGGTGGGCCGGAACTCGAAGGTGCCGTTCTTGGCACGTCCGTCGACGTCCGCGTAGAACTTCTGGACGGTGTTGGCGGCCGTGAGCGATCCGGTGATCTGCCACGTGTCGTCCCACGTGCGGGCGTAGCTGAACGTGGTGTTGCCCACCGTCGAGGGGCGGTCGGTGCGCAGGCTCAGCCGGTGGGCCTTGCGGGCGTCGAGGACGACGGTCGTGTCACGGGTGATCCGAAGCTGCGGGCGCGCGAGGTAGCTGACCGATTCGGCTGCGTTGTTCGCGTCGTACGTCGCCACGAAGCTGCTGAGGGAATAGTCGCCCGGGCGCACGCGGTACGTCTGGTCGGTGGCACCCGAGTTGCTGCGGCGCTCGCCCTTGTTGGTGTCGAGGCTGACGAGGTCCAGGGAGGACGTGCCGGTCGCGGGCTTGCCGTTGCGGTCGACGGCCTCGACCCGGAGGGTGACCGTCTTCGGCTGGACGTAGAGCGTGACGGGCACGGAGACGTGCACATCGCTGCCGGTGGCCAGGATCCGACCGGTGACCGCACCGTACTGGGCGTCCTTCAGAGGAACGGTGGGATCGATCCGCAGCGGCACCTGAGCGGTGGCCCCTGCGGGGATCCTCACCTTGCCCTCCTCCAGCTTGACGATGCCGGAGTCCACATCGCTGCCGTCGTTGCCGTGTACGCCGCTGACCTCCAGGCTCAGGGTGAGGTCGTTGCCGCTGGTGTTGGTGAAGGGCACCTGCACGGTGGCGCGGTCCGAGGCATCCTGCGGCCAGTTGTAGCTGCCGGCCTGGACGGCGGGCGCGGAGAGCACCTTCTGGTTCACCGCACCGAACACATCGAGGACCCCACCACCGGTCTGGTCGGCGTCGGCGACCTTGCCGCCGGTGCGAGCTGAGGAGACCAGGGCGACCTTGATCTGCTGTGCGGTCCAGTCCGGGTGGGCCTGGCGGACGACGGCCGCGGCGCCCGCGACATGTGGGGTTGCCATGGAGGTGCCGGACATCGTCCGGTAGGCGTAGATGCCGCGGCCGCCTGCGTTGGCCGCCGAGATGTCGACGCCGGGAGCGGCGATCTCCGGCTTGAGGGTGTGGGTGACGGCCACGGGACCGCGGCTGGAGAATCCAGCGGTGGTGTCGTCGCGGTCGACGGCACCGACGGTCAGCACGCCGGGCACGCAGCCGGGCGAGGAGACGGTCTCGGTGTTCGGGCCGGCGTTGCCGGCGGCGACGACGAACAACGTGTGGGTGTTCTGCGACAGCTGCTTCGTGGCCTGGGCCATCGGGTCGCTGCAGTCGCCGATCGTGGGGTTGCCCAGGCTCATGGAGACCACGTCGGCCTGCTGGTCGACGGCCCACTGCATACCCGCGATGATCCAGGAGTCCAGGCCGTAGCCTTGGTCGTTGAGAACCTTGCCGATGAGCAGGGAGGAACCGGGGGCGACCCCCTTCTTGCGGCCGTCACTGGCCGCTCCGGACCCGCCGACCGTGGAGGCGGTGTGGGTGCCGTGGCCCACCCGGTCGTCGGTCGTCTTTGAGTCCGTGAAGTTCCTGGACTCGGCGACCCGGCCCACCAGGTCGGGGTGCTCGGCGTCCACCCCTGTGTCCAGTACGGCGACCTTGGTGCCCTTGCCGTCGTAGCCGGCCGTCCAGGCCTCCGGCGCGTGCACCTGCGCGGTGGACCGGTCCAGTGTGGCCTCGACCTTGCCGTCCAGCCACAGCTTGTTCACCGTGGAACCGGTACGTGAGCGGGTGTTGGTGATGTCCTGCCAGAAGGTGGCGGCCGTTTCCTTGCTCGCCCTGAAGGCGACGCCGTTGACAGCTGGGAGGTTCAGGCTCGGCTCGGCCCCGCGAGGAGCCGCCGGCGCCCTGTCGGCGACGTTCACGCTGTTCCGGTAGGTGGCGATGAGCGGCAGCGTGTAGGTGTGTGTGTCGTCGTATCCCTGGCGGATGAGCCCAGTGACGTTGAACAACTGCTCGTCGACCCTGCCCTCGGCGACCGCCTGGGAGGCGTTCTCCGGGTAGACGTAGAGGTCCTTGCCCAACTGATAGGTCTGGGCCATCGGCTGTGTGCCGTCCTCGCGGGGCAGCACGGCCGCCGAACTGCGGCCCGAGGTGTCCGTGGTCACCAGTACCTTGTCGCCGGTGACGAGGGTGACCGTCACCTGCTTGCCGCCTGTTGCCGCGGTTGCGCTGCCGACGACGGGTCTCGTCCCCGGAGTTCCGTCAGGTGGCGTGTCCGCCGCCCCGGAAGGCGCGACGGCGGTGACGGCCAGGACGGTGGCGGTCGCCGCGCCCAAGGCCATACGGGTTATGAGGCGCATGAAACTCCTAGTTGCCGCAGTGAACGTGCCGTGCTTGGGCTGCAGCCTGGCAGACCTGCGGATCACGTGGGGACGTCGGGCGCGGCGGGTTTCCCGCATGACGGGTTTCCGTCAGCAGGTCACATTGCTTGACTCGCCCGCACGGTGACGGTCGGGAATTGGCCGGTCGAGGTAGGCCCGGCCGACACGACGTTCGCCCAGTGATCTTGCTTGAGAAAGACGCGGGCGCATCTTCGCTACCCCGGCCGGCAAGTACGTCCCGGACGTAGGCTCCGCGCTCCGCCTCCCGGAGGCTCTGTGTGAGTCCCGCGTGAGCTGGCGGCGACCCTCGCAGGGCGCCACCGACAGAGGCAGACTCCTCGCGGGCCTCAGACAGACGTGGTCAAAGCCAGCCCGCACGTGCGGCGTGCCACCCGAGTTGCAGACGCGAATCCGCGCCGGCAAGGTCCATCAGACGGCGTGTCCTTCTCTCCACGGTCCGTATCGAGAGGCCGAGTTGGGAGGCGGCCCGCCGGTCGGAGAATCCTGCCAGCAGCAAGGCGAGGACTTCGAGTTCCCCCTGGGTCGGGTGCTGATCAACCGTCGGCTCCGCGCGCACACCCGTGGTGGTCGTGTGCAGCGGCCGGGCCTGGGCCCATTCCTTCTCGAAGAGATGGACCAGAGCCGTCAGCAGGCCGCTGCGGTGCACCACGATCGCGCTCGGCTCGCCGCCGGAGTCGGCCGTGTCCAGCGGTACCATGGCGCGCTCCCGGTCCGAGACGACCATTTTCAGTGGCAGCGAGTCGACCAGGCGAATCTCGAGGCCTGCCGTGATGGCCGCGCGCACGTCCCTTGCTAGGTCGGGACCGTCGAGGTAGTCCCTGGCCGCCACGACCCGGAAGTCGACTCCGCGATCCAGAGCGAAACCCTCCGATACGTCGGTGTCCTCGCGCGGCACCGCGACGGGCGCGCCGACGAGGAAGAGGAGCAGCTCCCGCTGGGCTCCGCGCTGCAGTTGATGGAACCGGTGGGCGACTTGCTCCACACCGACCACCACCTCCACGACACCGGCCGCGGACTGTACGGCGGTATTGCGGTACTGCTCGATGAGCACGGAGAACGCGCTCTCGGCCTGGTGCAGAGCATTGCGCTGTTCGACCAGGAACGGGGCCAGGGCCACCGAAGGCGGTGTGAGCCGGTAGCGGACGAACTGGGACCCGGTCGGCTGCCCGACCGGGCCCGATTCCTCATGCTCCGGCTGGGGGGCGACCGACACCAAGCCTCGCGTCTCCATGTCCGCCAGGACACGGGCGGTCTCGGCCGCCGCGATTCCGGTGCTCCGGGCGAGGTCATGCGCGGAGGCCGTCGGCTGGGCCATCAGTGCCGTGTAGACGGCTTCCTCGGTCGGCCCCAGTCCCAGGGCCTGCAGCATCCGGTCCTCCTCGCGGGGCAACTGCGGTGGTCGGTCCTTACCGCAGCTCGCGTGGACCGAGCGGATTCGTGTCACCCGAACCCTATCCCGCTGTCCGGCCTCGGCATCGTGCCCGACGGCCTCCTCCGGAGTTGGAACATGACAGCTAGTCAGGGTGTCCTCCAGCCCCGAGCTCGTCGCGATCCACACCGGGAACAGCGTTTGTGATCGGCGGACGCCGCTACGCTGACCTGCGCCGGCTCGCAACCACATCACGGTGACGTTCGAGTCCGGTTCCCGGAGGTCTGGGGCGTGACGACGATCTCACGCTTGAGGATCTTGCCCGTCGCCCCTTTGGGCAGTGCGTCGGCGAAGGTGACGATCCTTGGGTACTTGTAGGCGGCCACCCGCTGTTTGACGTAGTCACGCACCTGGTCGGGCGTGGTCCGCGCACCGGGTCGGAGGGTGACCACGGCTGCGACCTCCTCCCCATGGATCTCGTGCGGCACGCCGACAACTGCGGCTTCGGCCACGGCGGGGTGTTCGTAGAGCACCTCCTCGATCTCGCGCGGGTAGACGTTGTATCCGCCGCGGATGATGAGGTCCTTCTTCCGGTCGACGATGAAGTAGTAGCCGTCTTCGTCGACACGGGCGAGATCGCCGCTGTGGAACCATCCGTCGCGGATGGCTTCCGCGGTCGCACGCGGCCGGTTCCAGTAGCCCTTCATGACGTTCTCGCCGCGGATCGCGAGCTCACCGACGCCGCCAGGGCCCACGGGCGTGCCATCGTCCGTGACGAGTTTCAGTTCGACTCCGCGGACGGCCAGGCCGATCGAGCCGGCCTTGCGCGGCCTGTCCGGGGGATTGAAGGCGGCGACCGGCGAAGTCTCCGAGAGCCCGTATCCCTCGAGCACAGTGACGCCGAATTCGCGTTCGAAGGCGTGCAGTACCTCGACCGGCAGGGACGCTCCACCGGACACGGCCAGATGAAGCCGGGAGAGGTCGTCACCGTCGCGGATACCGGCGTGAAGCAGGGCCGTGTACATCGTGGGAACCCCCAGGAAGACGGTGACCCCGTCCCGGTGCATGATCTTCAGTGCCTTGACCGGATCGAACCGTGGCAGCAAGGTCAACGTGGCGCCCGCGGCGACGGCGGTGTTCAGAGCGCAGGTCTGCCCGAAGGCGTGGAACAGCGGCAGGCCGCCGAACAGCACGTCGTTCGGCCCGACATGGAGCAGGGTCTTGGCGGCGGTGGCCGCGTTGGTCATCAGGTTGCGGTGAGTCAGCTCGGCGCCCTTGGGGGTGCCCGTCGTGCCCGAGGTGTAGAGGATCACGGCGGTGTCGTTGTCCGCCCGGTCGATGATCCCCGGCATCGGTTCGGTGGTCCGCATCAGGGCGTCGAAGGCCGTCGGGTCCGTGACCACGCATTCGGCCCCGACTTCTGCCGACGCTGTGGCGACTTCGTCCTCGCACAGCGGGGACGCAAGGACGATCCGGGCTCCGGAATCCCGGAGGGCGTGCTCGATTTCACGCGCCTTCAGCAGTGGGTTCATCGGCACTACGACCGCGCCGGCCCGGAGGATTCCGTAGTACGCGACCGGAAAGTGAGCGACGTTGGGCATGACCAACGCGACGCGGTCGCCTGCCCGCACTCCCTTGGTCCGCAACAGCGCGGCTACGCGGGAACTGATGTTGTTCAGTTCGGCATAGGTGAGGACGACGTCGTCCTGGCGGATGGCGACTCGGTTGCCCTCGGACCAGGCGGATTCTGCCAGGAGCGTGGCGAGGTTGTTCATGCGGGCTTCTTCCCCTTGGTCTGCGCTGTTGGCGGACACCGACGGAGGACTGGGACGGTGCGCCCCGGGGAGTCGTGGGCCACGATCACGTCGCGGGGGCTGATCCCGCCGTGGCCGGGGCCGCTGCCCGAGCTGTGCATGTCTCCCCAGAAGTGCGGTGGCAGTTCACGTCCCTGCCGCAGGGTCAGCCACAGCCGTAGTACGTGGCGCTTGAGGTCGGGCTCGTCGAAGTCCTCGTATCCCGTGCGGGAATGCAGGATCGCGTGGTTGCTGAGCAGCAGCAGGTCTCCGGCTTCGAAGTCGACGTCAAGTCGGAGCGCTGGGGACTCTGCCAGTTCGTCGATGAGGTCGAACAGTTCCACGTCCGCCGGGGCAAGACGGGGCACGTCTGGAAATCGCTGAGCGGACTCGAGGTAAGTGCGGTTGTAACGCATGCTGAGCTTGCCTGCCTGCCAGCACGCGAGGGGAACCGTCGAGTACGGACGTTCTTCGGGCGTCTGCTCCTCCCGGCGGTCGAGGAAGTGGGACCGGTACAGGCGCTCGACCAGGTCCGGCCGCCGGGCCAGGACCGCGTTGTAGACCGCCGCCGAGCTGACCACGGAGGTCCGTGCGCCGCGGCGGGCTGTTCGCAGGCACAACAGCCCCAGGGCATCGGATCCGTCGGTGTGGAACGGAAGTCTCTCTCGCGTTTGATATCCACGGGTTGTGGAATCGGACATGGTCCGTCCGGTGTCCCGGGCGTGCCCGAGCATGTGGCCCGCGGCGTTCTGCGACACCGGGACACCCAGGTGCTGGCCGAGCCCCCAGAACAGGGTGCTTGTTCCCGCTTGGCCGTACCGCTCGACCGGAATCCGTTTGACGAGCGCGAAGCCGCGTCCGTTCTCCAGCACGTCGGCGATGCGCTCCATCTCGGCGGCGAGGGTGCGCAGTGGAAAGTCACCGGCGCTCACCTTCAGGAGAGGAACACCCCGCTCGCGCACCGCGCGCAGGGCGGCCTCCAGTTCGTCGATCTGCGCCGGTGAGAGACGGAGGACCCACTCGTCGGAGTCCGCCAGGTCCGGCCCCTTCCACACAGCCGGCCCGGTGCAGGATCGGCGTAGAACGTTGGTCAAGCTCGTCATAGTGATCTCCCCAAGGTCGTGCGCCCGCCCAGCCGAGGTCAGGTTCAGTCCTGCGCCGGCTGGTATCGGAAATGACGCGAACGACTCCTCTCCTTTTGCCGCGGAAAACCCCATGTATTCGGCGCATGCATTGCTCGTGAGGCCATTGATCCGCAGGGGATTTCGACACCGCTTTTCCAGGACTGGTCAACGATTGGACTGTTTGCCATGGTGTTCTCCGTCGGTTGTCCGATCGGCCCGGACGCCCGAATCCAGGCGGTGAGCTCCGTAGCAGTGGTGCAACGCTAGGTCACGAGCGCGGTCGACGCTTGACCTGGCGTGACACCCGACTTATCAATTGGGGACAGAGCCTGGAGTGCGCCCATGAAGCCCCTTGTCCGCAATGCCGCGCTGAGCAGCTACGTCGAGGTCAGCAAGTCTCTCGGCATCGACCCGCGGTCCCTGATGATGCGCGTGGGTCTGGACCCCGTCGGCCTCACGGTCCAGGACAGGTGGATATCCGGCGTGGCCGTGGCCCAGCTGCTCGAGCTCTCGGCGGCGGCCTCACGCCACGAGGACTTCGGTCTGCTCCTCGCCGAGCGCCGCCGTTTCTCCAACCTCGGCCCCATCAGCCTGGTCATCCGCGAGGAGCCCGATGTGCGCAGCGCACTGGAGCTTCTTGTCCGCCATGAGTACATGTACAACGAGATGCTCCACAGCCGGCTCTCCGAGGCCAACGGCCTGGCCACCCTCAAGCTGAGCCTCGAGCCGGGCGAGGCCATGACGGCCCGCCAGTCCATAGAGCTGGCTGTGGGTGCTTTCCATCACCTCCTCCGCAATTTCCTCGGTACTCGCTGGCAGCCGGTGTCCGTGTGTTTCACCCACAGCCCGCCGGCGGACACCGGAACCCACCGGCGCGTCTTCGGCCCCGTAGTGGAATTCGACCGGGACTTCAACGGGATCGTTCTTTACGCCGACGATCTCAACACTCCCAACCCCATGTCCGACCCGCTGCTGCGGACATACGCGCGGCAGTACTTCGAGTCCATCGCCCTCTCGAGGGGCGCGACCGAACTGGACCGCGTGCGCGACCTGATCGAAGTCCTGCTGCCCACCGGGCGCTGTTCGATCGAGCAGGTCGCAGGCAGCCTCGGAGTCGACCGACGAACCGTCCACCGGCATCTGGCAGCCTCGGGTGAGACGTTCTCCTCCCTGCTCAACGCGACGCGTACCCAGATCGCGGAGCAGCTTGTCGCCAATCCCCGCCGCTCGTTGACGGAGATCTCCGGGCTGCTGGGCTTCTCCGCACCGAGCGCCTTCTCGCGCTGGTTCGGTGAGCGGTTCGGTTGCAGCCCCAGGCAGTGGCGCCTCAGGAGGGCCGAGCAGCAGCGCTTCCCGGCGGAATGAGGAGAAGCAACCATCTGACGCCGCGACGTCCCTGGGGGCTGACGCGTCAGGGCCGGGGCGACACCAGTCGCGGAGAGCCGGTCCCCAACTGATAAGTCGGATGTCACCTCAAGTAAAGCGCCTGGCGTAACTCCGCCCTAACTTTGCCTTACCGCAAGGGAGACCGCCGGCCCCACGAACACGAGCAGGGACCCTGCCCGCAGCCGCAGATCTCCCAGGACCCGTTGATCACGTCCGGGAGCTGCCCTCGTGCCCCGGAGTCCCGTCTGCAGTCTCACTCCCATCCTCGCCAAGCCCTCAGGTCCCGCACCGCAGGCAGCGATGTGCGCAGCGAGTGAAGACCCATCATCAAAGGAGATGGACCGTGCACTTCTTCGACGACTCCCTGTACCCGGAGAACCAGGAGAAGCTGGTCATCCAGGCCGCGCCCTACGGGCCGGAGTGGCTGCCCGGTGATGCCGACGACCTCCCGCTCACCATGGACGAGCACGTACAGGCGGCGGTCGACTGCTACAACGCCGGCGCCACGGTTCTCCACATCCATGTGCGCGAACTGGACGGCCACGGCTCCAAGCGCATGTCCATGTTCAACGAGCTGATGGGCCGACTGCGCGAGGCCGTGCCGGACATGGTCCTGCAGATCGGCGGGTCGATCTCCTTCGCCCCCGAGGACGAGGGCGCCGACGCCAAGTGGCTCAGCTACGACACCCGCCACATGGTCGCCGAGATCTCTCCTCGGCCGGACCAGGTGACGATCGCGATCAACACCAACCAGATGAACATCGTCGAGCTCTTCGACGACGAGGACATCGAGGGCACGTCCATCGCCAAGCCGGCGTACTACAAGGCCTACCGGGACATGGTCGTCGAGGCCGGGCCGGACTTCTACCTGGAGCACCTCAAGCGGCTTCGCGCCAACGACATCCAGCCGCACTTCCAACTCGCCAACACAGCGCAGCTGGAGACCGTGGAGCGGCTGATCCGCAAGGGCGTCTACAGCGGTCCGCTGGTGCTCAACTACGTCGCCATCGGCGGCGGGTTCGCCGGCCGGCACCCGGCTGACCTGATCGAGTTCGTCCGCCGTGTCCCGGACGGCGCCGTGCTCACCATCGAGGCCTCCATGCGCGCGGTGGCGCCGATGAATGCGATCGGCATCGCCCTGGGCGCGCACGTCCGGGTGGGCAACGAGGACAACCTGTGGCGGCGCAAAGGCGAGCGGATGTCCTCGGTGCAGCAGGTCGAGCAGATGGTACAGATCGCAGGCGCGCTCGGCCGTGAGATCGCCACCGGGCAGGAGGCGAAGAAGATCTACAAGATCGGCGAATGGTACTCGGACGCCGACGAGACCCTGGCCCAGCTCGGCATGGTGCCCAACCGCCGTCCCGGCCGACGCGGCTTCATGTTGCGCGACGTCAAGAGCTGATCCGACCCGCGAGCGGCGGTCGCGGGACGGGGACAGCACCCAAGCTGGCGCGACTGGGGCCGTCCCGCGACCGCCACCACTCCACACACGAGCAAACGGAGCAAGTCATGGCACACGCCATTCACTTCCACGAATCCGGTGGTCCCGACGTCATGCGGTGGGAAGAGGTGGACGTAGGCGATCCGGGCCCGGGCGAGGTACGGATCCGGCACGTCGCCGTCGGGCTCAACTTCGCCGACACCTATTTCCGCACCGGCCTGTATCCGGCTGCGCTGCCCGCGGGGCTCGGGGTGGAGGCCTCGGGTGTGATCGAGGCGGTGGGCGAGGGCGTCACGCACGTCGCCGAGGGCGACCGGGTGACCTACACCGGCAGCCCACTGGGTGCCTACAGCACGGAACGGGTCATGCCCGCGGATTCGCTGATCAGGCTGCCGGAGGAGATCACCTGCGAGACCGCCGCGGCGATGACCATGCGCGGCCTCACCTCGGCCTACCTGCTGCGCCGGATCAGCCCGCTGAAGGCCGGCGACACCGTGCTGCTGCACGCGGCCGCGGGCGGCGTCGGCCTGATCTTCTCCCAGTGGGCCAAGCTGCTCGGCATCACCGTGATCGGCACGGTCTCCAGCGACGAGAAGGCCGAGATCGCCCGCGCCCACGGTTGCGAGCACATCGTTTACTACCGGCGCGAAGACGTCGCCGAGCGGGTGCGCGAGCTGACCGACGGCAAGGGCGTCCCGGTCGTCTTCGACAGCATCGGCAAGGACACCGTCGCCGGCTCGATGGCCTCGCTGCAGCGCCGCGGCCTGCTGGTGTGCTTCGGCACCGCGTCCGGAGTACCGCCGCTCGACGCCATGCAACTGGCCGTTCACGGCTCGCTCTTCGTGACCCGGCCCGCGCTCGCCGACTACATCGCCGAACCGGCGGCGCGGGACGCCCTGGCCGGTGAGCTGTTCGGACACGTCGCGTCCGGACGCATCAAGATCGAGATCAACCAGCGTTACGCACT
Organism: Streptomyces carpinensis; assembly: GCF_002154505.1. Taxonomy (GTDB): domain Bacteria; phylum Actinomycetota; class Actinomycetes; order Streptomycetales; family Streptomycetaceae; genus Streptomyces; species Streptomyces carpinensis. Next base: position 13,820 of record NZ_MUBM01000072.1, read on the forward strand.
CAAGGACGCACAGCAGGCACACCGCGACCTGGAGGCAGGACGGACCACGGGATCCTCGATCTTCGTCCTCTGAGTCCACCACGACCCGCACTACACGTCACCCAGGAGTGAGCACCATGCCCCAGACCGTCAACCCGAGGGAAGACACACCCGCCTTGGTGCGCCCGGGCGTCCTCCGTACTTCGATCAATGTCGAGCCGCTGACCTGCACCATCGGCGCCGAACTGTCCGGGGTGAACCTCGGCGACGCCGCACGCGACGACGACCTGTTCGCCGAGATCAAGCAGCTGCTGCTGCAGTACAAGGTCCTGTTCCTGCGGGACCAGGACATCACCCGCGCCGAGCACGTCGCCTTCGCCGCGCGCTTCGGCTCGCTGGAGGACCACCCGGTGCTCGGCAGTGACCCGGACCACCCGGGGTTGGTCCGCATCTACAAGGACCTGAACAGCAAGCCCGAGCACTACGAGAATGCGCTCCACTGCGACGGCACCTGGCGCGAGTGCCCGCCCATGGGAGCCGTACTGCGCTGCGTGGAGACGCCCGAGGTGGGCGGCGACACGATCTGGATCAACATGGCCGAGGCATACCGCAGGCTGCCCGAGCACATCAAGACGCAGATCGCGGGGCTGCGTGCACGGCACAGCATCGAGGCGAGCTTCGGTGCCGTCATGCCGATGGAGCAGCGGCACCGGCTGAAGGCACAGTACCCGGACGCGGAGCACCCCGTGGTGCGCACCCACCCCGAGACCGGCGAGCAGATCCTCTTCGTGAACTCCTTCACCACGCACTTCGTCAACTACCACACACCGCAGAACGTGCGATTCGGCCAGGACCACGCGCCCGGCGCCGCCAACCTCCTCCACTACCTGACCAGCCAGGCGGCCGTCCCCGAGTACCAGGTGCGCTGGCGCTGGCAGAAGAACAGCGTGGCCGTCTGGGACAACCGCTCCACACAGCACTACGCCGTCCAGGACTACTGGCCCGCCGTCCGCAAGATGGAGCGCGCCGGAATCGTCGGTGACAGAACCTTCTGAGCCCCCGACAGAGACGAGAAAGGTGACGCCGATGGGACTTCACACTGCCGGCAGGGCCGTGCCGGGGACGTCTCCTGCCGAGCCGGCCGTATCCCGCGGGTATGCCTGGCTGGTGTTCGCCCTGAGTTTCGGGCTTCTGCTGTCCGACTACATGTCGCGGCAGGTCCTCAACGCGGTCTTTCCGCTGCTGAAGGCGGAATGGCTCTTGTCCGACGCCCAGTTGGGTTCTCTCAGCGGCATCGTGGCGCTGATGGTGGGTGTGCTCACCTTCCCCTTGTCGCTCCTGGCGGACCGCTGGGGCCGGGTCAGAAGTCTGGTGATCGCCGCGGTGGTGTGGAGTCTGGCGACCTTGGGCTGCGCGGTGTCCGCGGACTACGGCGAGATGTTCCTGGGCCGGTTCATGGTCGGTGTCGGTGAGGCGGCGTACGGGAGCGTCGGTATCGCGGTGGTCCTCAGCGTCTTCCCCGTCACCCTGCGGGCCACGCTCTCCGGAGCGTTCATCGGGGGAGGCGCCTTCGGCTCGGTGCTGGGTGTGTCGATCGGCGGCGTCGCGGCCCAGCAGCTGGGCTGGCGCTGGGCGTTCGGCATCATGGGGATCTTCGGGCTGGCGCTGGCCGCGATCTATGCCCTCGTGGTCACTGAGACGAGACTGGAGCCAACGTCCGGCGGCCGTGGAGGAACGCCGGGTGAACGCACGGCCATCCGGAGCCTGCTGCCGCGGCTGTTCTCGTCGGTCTCCGTGGTCTGCGCCTACATCGGCAGCGGACTGCAGATGTTCGTTGCGATGGCCCTGATGGCCTGGACACCCAGTTTCTTCAATCGCTACTACTCCTTGGCTCCCGCGAAGGCGGGAGTGGCTGCCGGGGTCTTCGCGCTGATCACCGGTATCGGCATGATCGGCGGCGGGATCGTCTCTGATCGTCTCAGCCGCAGGACCGCGGCCCGGAAGTGGAGCGTCGCGATCACCTGCAGCCTCGGATCACTCGTGTTGCTGATGACCGGATTCCTGCTGTCGGTCGGCGTGCTGCAACTCGTACTGATCGGCGCTGGGGCACTGCTGTGCAATGCCACAGCCGGACCCGCGGCCGCCATGGTGGCGAATCTGACGCCCACGGCCATCGCCGCGACGGCCATGGCCACGCTCACCCTGGCCAACAGCCTGCTCGGGCTCGCCCCCGGGCCCGCCGTGACGGGCATGCTCGCGGATCGCCTCGGCCTGCTCGGAGCACTGCAGATGATCCCGCTCGTCGCGTTCGCGGCCGGTGCCGCGTTCACCATCGGCAAGCTCTTCTACGAAAAGGATCTACGTCGCCTGGGCGTGCTCCCCGACGTGCCGCTCAAGAACCTGGAACCGCAGCCATGAGCCCCTCCATACCGCCGGCGGTCGTGATAGTGCCCGGACTGCGTGACCACGTGCCGGATCACTGGCAGACCATCCTCGCCGACAAGATCGCCGACGCCCGTACCGTTCCACCGCTGACCAACGACCGACTCAGCTGCGACGCCCAGGTCGCCGCCCTGGATGAGGTGCTGTCGGACGTCTCCGGGCCGGTCGTACTGGTCGCCCACAGCGCCGGGGTGATGACCACCGTGCACTGGGCGCGACGCCACCGGCGCCCGGTCAGGGGAGCCCTGCTGGCCGCACCCCCCGACTTCGACACTCCACTCCCGGAGGGCTACCCCACCCTCGAAGCACTGACCGAGAACGGCTGGACGCCCGCACCGCGGACACCGTTGCCCTTCCCGAGTATCGTCGCGGCGAGCACGAACGACCCCCTCGCCGACTTCGACCGCGTAGCCGCTCTCGCCGGTGCCTGGGGCAGCCGCCTCGAGAACCTGGGCCCGGTCGGGCACCTCAACCCTGCCGCCGGGTACGGCGAATGGCCGCGAGCCGAGGAGTTCATCCGAGAGCTCGGCCTGACCTCGCCGGACACGTCCGCCTGACGTACGACGCCGGTCCCTCGGGCTCCCTGCTGTCCTCGTCGGGCAGGAGGGAGCCGTGCGTGCCGAGCGCGCATCGGTCCCACCACCCGCACGACACCGCCGTGGAGGCGCTGATGAACACCGACACCGACCTTCTGTGGTCCCCCAGCCGCTCGACCTCCGAGAACTCCAACGTCGCCGGCTTCATGCGCTGGCTGAGCGAGGCACGGGGGCTGTCCTTCTCCGGCTACGCGCAACTGTGGCGGTGGAGCACCACCGACGTGCCGGCGTTCTGGTCGGCGGTGTGGGAGTTCTACGGCCTCGACAGCGTCAGCGGCTACGAAGAGGTCCTGGCGGACCCTTCGATGCCGGGAGCGTCCTGGTTTCCGGGAGCGCGGCTGAACTTCGCCGAGCAATGCTTCGCCCGGGCCACCGACGAGCGTCCGGCCCTGATCACCGTGGCCGAGGGCGGCGCTCCTGCGGAGACGTCGTGGCAGCAGCTCAGGCACCAGGTCGCGGCTGTCGCCGCGGCCCTTCGTGACATGGGCGTGGGACCCGGTGACCGCGTTGCCGGGTACCTGCCGAATACGGCACACGCTGTGGTCGCGTTGCTGGCCAGCGCCGCGGTCGGCGCGGTGTGGACCGTGTGCTCGCCCGACTTCGGCACGCCCAGCGTGCTCGCGCGGCTGCAGCAGGCGCAACCAACGGTTCTCGTCGCCGCCGACGGCTACTACTACGGAGGCAAGGAGTTCGATCGACGCCCGGCGATCGTTGAGATCGTGGACGGGCTGCCCACCATCCGGCACCTGATCACAGTCGACTACCTGTACGCGTCCTCAACCGCGTCATCGTGGTCGAAGCGGCGGGAGGTGGTGCAGCATCCGTGGTCCGCACTGCTCGACACCGAGGAGGAGCTCGGCTTCGCCGACGTCCCCTTCGACCACCCCCTGTGGATCTTGTGGTCATCGGGCACTACGGGAGTGCCCAAGGGCATCGTGCAGGGCCACGGCGGCATCGTCGTAGAGCTGCTCAAGGCGCTCGGTCTCGGTGCCGATCTGCGCAGCGACGACCGCTACTTCTTCCACACATCCACCAGCTGGATGGTGTGGAACTTCATGGTTGGTGGCCTGCTGCACGGTGCCACGATCGTCTTGTACGACGGCAGCCCCACCTTTCCCGACGTCAGTGGTGTCTGGGAGGTCGCCGAGCAGACACGCGCCACGATGGTCGGCGTGGGAGCGGCCTACCTGGTCGCGGGGGAGAAGGCGGACGCACACCCGGCAGCCGAGATCGATCTGAGCGCCCTGCGATCCGTCCTGCAGACCGGCTCGTCCCTGCCCGGGAGCACCTGGCGCTGGGTCTACGACCGTCTCGGTTCCGACGTGTGGTTGCAGTCGATCTGCGGAGGTACCGACATCTGCTCGGTCCTCGCCGGAGGCTCTCCACTCCTGCCGGTCCGGGTCGGCAGGATCCAGTGCCCCGCGCTCGGTGTCGCTCTCGCCGCATGGAATTCCCTGGGACAGCCGGTCGCGGGGGAGCAGGGGGAGCTGGTGGTGACAGCTCCGCTTCCCTCCATGCCCTTGTGCTTCGTCGACGACCACGAGAACCAGCGTTACCTGGCGAGCTACTTCGATGTCTATCCAGGAGTGTGGAGGCACGGTGACTGGGTCACGGTCGATCCGGACCTGTCAGTCGTGGTGGCCGGCCGATCGGATTCCACTCTCAACCGCATGGGTGTGCGCATGGGGTCCGCGGACATCTACGCCGTCGTCGAGCAGCTCCCTCAGATCGCGGACAGTTTGGTCATCGGCGTCGAGCTGCCGTTCGGTAGGTACTTCATGCCGCTCTTCGTCGTCCTCGCCGAAGGGGAGATCCTCGACGACGCACTCCGCGAGAGCGTCGTCGTGTCGATCAGGCGGGAGCTGTCGCCACGGCACGTTCCGGATGTCATCGTTCAGATAGCCGCCGTGCCACGCACCCTGACCGGGAAGAAGCTCGAGGTTCCCGTCAAGCGCGTGATGCAGGGCGCTCGCGCCGCTGACGTGAGCGCTGAGGGTGCGATCACCCACCCGGAGATGCTGGCTTGGTTCGAGGATTTCGCGACCAGGATCCCAGCCGTGACGCTGAAGTGAGGCTCCCCCGCTGTGCGGGAGAGCCCGAGGTGCCGGTGACCATCAGGGCCGTCTTCCGGATCGAGCCCCGTGCAGTCCCGCGGAACGCGTCTGGGGGAGACGAGCATGTGGGGATCGAGTCCGATTCCGCTACCCACAGGCGGATTTCGCTGACTTCACTGCTCGTTGTCTGCTCAGTCTGTGACGTCGACGCCGTAGCCGCGTGCGAGCACGTCGAGTCCGTGGTCGTACCCCTGGCCGACGGCGCGGAAGCGCCAGACGGGGCCGCGTCGGTAGAACTCTGCGAGAAGCAGTGTGCGTTCCGTGGTGGCGGCGTCCAGTGTGGCTCGTGCCAGTGGCGCGGCACCTCTGCCGGGGGCGGCGGTCACCTGGACGGGGCCGACGCCTCCGAACATCGCGTTCCCGTCGATCGCGGCAGCGACGACGACCTTGCGGGAGGCGGGTGGGAGCGAGGTGAGGTCCATGGCGATCGTCTGTTCCGCCGGGCCGTCGGTGAGGAGCCGCACAGTGCCCGCGGGGTTCTCCGGGGCGCCGTAGAAGACGAAGTCCTCATCGAAGGTGACCTGTTCGTCCTCGTACAGCACGAACGCCACGACGTCGATCTCGCAGTGCTCTCGGGGCGCCCAGGACGCGATGGCGTGCCACTGGGGCGCGAGTGCCGCGGACGACGACATCCGCAGGTCGATGACCCCGCCACGCGGAAGCACCAGTGGAGCCTGGGGAATCGCGGCCGCCCTGGGCTCTGCGGCCGGGTCCGCGGCTGTTGCCGGAGCAGCGAGCCAGTGCTGGTCGTGCACGGGGAGACCAAGATCGGTGATCCGGCGCATGCGGCGGTCACGTTCCCCGCCGTCCAGGAGAACGACGTCGGTGACACTGCGGGACAGGTTGACGGCGGCCGAGCCGCCCCGTTCCACCACGCGTGTGCGGGCAGCCACCGCGTCGGCGTGCAGGCCGCCCAGGACGAGTACCCGTCGCCCCGTCAGTGGTTGACCTGTCGGTGCGGGGGCAGGACTGCCGGGCTCCGGATCCCGCGGCACGGGGACGGGCACCTCACGGGCGCCGAGCGTGTCGGCTGCCGGCTCGGGCGCGGTCTCGGCGGTCCCCGGAAGATCCCCGTCTCCTGATCCCCGAGGAACCGCTCCAGCGCGAGCCGCGTGTCCTCGTCGGCCAGCGTGTACGGCGTCGTGAGGTGCTGCGTCAGACTGCCGCGGAGCTGAGCGGCGGCCAAGGTGGGCTTCACGGGGAACTTTCGGGCAAGTCGGGTACCGAGGCCGTCGGTACGCACCGCCGTGACAGCCCGGTGTCGGCACCGTGACGGCAGCCGGCGACCTGAAGCGTCACAACTCCGCAGATGACGGCCCAGATCTGCGGACAGGTCAGTGGTGTGCGTGGTCCAGGAGGGCAGGCCCAGTCCGTGAGGTCCTTGGAGCAGGGGCCGTCCTACAGTTGCCCCCGCCGCTCCGCTCCTTCGGGCCAGACCACCCGCACGGGGACACCCGCGCGACGGGCCTCCATGACCATGTCCGCGGTGCCGCCGCCTCGGCCTTCGGGCTGAGTGCCGTCCCAGACCGCGACCAGCATGTCGGCCCGCGCGAGCAACTCCGCGTTGGCCGCCTGGTAGGCGGGTGGGCCGGCATCGGCGAAAGGCATGGTGACGATCTCCGAAGCAGCGGCCAGCAAGCGATCGAAGGTCGCAGTCTGCTCGGGCTGCACCTTGGCCGTGCGGTAGTCCCGCGACGGCAGTACGGCGACCAAGGCTCCGCCCGCGTCGAGCACGGCTTCGGCGAACAGTGTGTCGGCGCCCGCGGCCAGGCACGACACGCCGACCAAGCCGCCGTCGCACGCCATCCCGGCCAGCAGTTCGTCCAGCGCGGTGCGGACCGGCGCGACGGTCGTCTCCGTGAGATCCATGTGCCCGGTGACGGCGACCGTGGGCATGGCCACCTCCTCGCTGGTCATCCGATGTGTCGGTGATGCTACCTACCGCATCGGGGTCGGCCATTTCATCCGCAGGCAGGTCACGCCTCCCGCGGAACGGGAGCACGGTCACCGTCGCCATACCAGAGCCGCCGAGCCCAGCACGTAGGACGCGGCGAAGATGGCGGGCACCCACTGCTCCACGTGCGTCAGGGGCAGGTACCTGCGCCAGTCGCGGCCCTCGCCGAGCAGGACCCACTCGGCGCGGGAGTACGCGAAGGCGGGCAGGCGCTCCTCGAGCAGGCCGATCACCTGCCACTTGGCCGCGTTGAGCTGACGGTAGGACCGGACCATGGCCCACCAGGCCGCACACTGGGACAACAGAATCGCCAGGCCGGCGGCGAGCACCCAGCGCGACACGGCTGACAGCCCGTGGCCGGCAAGGGCCGCGACGGCCGCGACCACCGCGGTGTTGACCGAAAGAAAGAAGGTGTTGGCCAGGTTGCGGCGGGAACTGACCCTGTCGGCCATCTCCACACAGAGCCTGTACTGCTCGAGTATCGCTCCCTGGTACTTCTCGGAGGCCGTCGCGTAGTCGGACGGAGAGACGGCAGGGTTCCAGAGAAGATGCTGACGGTCAGTCACTTGCCCATTGTCCACGCCCGAAGCGGCTCGCGCAGGCGCTGCCCCCGATCCGCGAGGCCGACTTCCGTCACGGTGAGCCATCGTGCCGTCCCGTCCATCGAGGTGACGCGTCCGTCAGAAGTGCAGTATCGACCAGACCAGGAAACCCAGCAGTGCGAGCGGAGCGCCGAACATGGTGGCGAACAGTGGCACCTGGCGACGCGTGGGGCGTGCGTGGGTGGGCAGCCGCAGCTGGACTCCCGGCCAGCGGACCGCCAGGCGGTCGTACACCGGCCGCAACCCGTAGACGAAGCGCGACTCGATGACGCGTTGGAAGTTGCCGGGTGACCGAGGGGTGTCGAAGCGCACGAAACGAGGTGTCCAGTCGTCGTCGAAGTAGATGGCGCCGCGGATCTGCGCCTTGTACTTCACCAGTCGGGCTCCGTCCGGATATCCCGGGAGTGAGGCGGGGAACAGGGCCGCGACATCGCGTCGGAAGGACTCGTAGTCCTCCTGCCGCATGGGAACCAGCAGCACCAGCCGTGACGGGGGGACCAGGGCGACGGCCTGGGCCAGTTCCCAGCGCAGTGCCGCTCCCCGCCCCGCGCCCATGAGCACCAGCCCGGAGTCACCGGCCTTCGCCATGAGCCGCAGGACTGTGTCCTGCCAGCCGTGCTGGTCCAGGTACAAGCGCCTCGCTCCCACCTCGGGCAGCCGCTCTCCGGGCCGGCCGACGGCGACCATCGGCCCGAACGGCCGCACGGCGACTTTCAGCTGCTCTTCCTCCGTGCGCAGGGCTTGATTGGAGATGTGCGCGTCGCCGAAGCTGCTTCGCAGATCGGCGCCGGGCCGGAAGTCGCCCAGAGCCGGGTCGTCGGTGAAGGTCCGTAAGTACAGGACGAAGGGCGGGCCGTCCAGTACCTCCTGGGCCGTGGTGATCGGACTGAGGTGCCGCTTTCCCTGGCGTACCGTGTACCTGGCCGCCATCAGAATTCCCACGCCGATCAAGCCCAGCGCGGCGCCCACCAGCGGTGACCAGACCGGCTTGCTCCCACCCGGCCGCATGGCGGCGAAGCAGACGAACTCAAAGGCCGCACCGACCGGCAGCAGTACCCAACCGAACGACAGCAGCATCACGCCCAGTACACGCGACTGTCCGCGCGGAGCGCTCGCCCTCACCTCGCCCACCGTTGTCTGCCTCCCCGTTCCGGACACAGCACGACAGCACAACTTTCCCACAGCGGAGGGTAGTTGTCGGCACTGCCGAGCTTCAGGCGCCGGGCCACCTGCTCGACACGGTGCCGACCACGGCCCACACCGTCTTGCCGCAGCGGCGGTCGGTGACGCCCCAGTCGTCGGCCGGGGCGGTGACGAGGAGGAGGTTGCGGCCGGACTCGGCCTCGGGCTCCACGACGGCGGTGACGGTGGGCCGGTGTTCCGCGCGGGTGTCGGAGACCTCCACGCGCAGCCGCCCGCCGTCCGCCGCGGCGGCCAGCCGGACGTGGAAGTCCCGGCCGTGTACCCGCCCGTGCCGTACGGCGTGGGCGCACAGCTGATCAGGGTCAGCGTTTCGTTGACGTCGCCGTCGTTAGGGGTGGCCGTGGCGAACTCGGCCGTCGCCGCGGATCCGGAGGGCGAGTGGTGCGGGGAGGAGGAGAGGTGCATGTCGTCAGCGTCGCGACGGTGACCGGTGTGTCACCAGGGGCGCCGCCTGTACGGGACGCCGCTGTACGCGACGGCGGGACGCCCGTACACGGCATGGGGAAAGCCGGCCTCGAGCGACGGGACAGACGGAGTCGCTATCGCCGCCGCGGGCGGGAAGAGACGGACGGTGTCCGTACGGCGGGGTTCGGTACGCGCGCCGTTGCCGTGCGCGCTTCCACGCGATCGCCTTGTTGTTCCGCCTTCGCGACGGGGATAATGACCGCCTGCTTGGCAGTGACCTTACTCGGAGGGCCTGTGAGTGCTGGTGCGCAGCCGGATCCCGCATCCGTGCCCGGACAGAACTTAGATCGCAACGCCGCCCGTCAGTGGCTGAAGCTCCAAATCGACAAAGAACCCCCGATCCTCAAGCAGATCGTGGCCCTGCACAAGGAAGCGCAGCTGAACGCCTTCAAGGCGCGGGACGCCAAGAAGAAGCGAAGCGCTAAGGACAGGTTGAGCAACACCCCGGTGACCGGCCTCCTGCGCAAGCAGGCCGACGTCAACCCCATGGTGCTCCTCGCGGCGGGGGTGGCCACCGCCGATCACATTCTCGAACTGGGTGCGAGCCGACTAGCGGCGCGGGCCAACATAGACGCCAATGCCGCCTCGAAATGGATGAACGCGGCGAGGGACGTCAAACGGGCACAGCCCGGTGACGACCTGCCCGCGCTCTCACCGTCCGACTGGTGCGAGGAGGACGTGAGCCTGGTTCGGTCCCTGCTGATCCTCGAGTCCGCCGGTCTCCTCCGGTACGCCACGCACACCCAGGGTCTCTCCTACGCCAGCGACCGTGCTCGGGCCGTGCTCAAGGGAACGAACTGGCTGCGGTGGAAGTTCAAGGCAAGTGCGAGCGACGACTTGGCCGCGAACGTCGCGGAGCTGTCCGAGTGGATCTCCTCGGGCAACGGCGAGGCCAATCTGGAGCAGGTCGAAAGCCACCTGGCCAGGCACCTGGCGCTGGTCGACGGGCTGCGTGATCCGAACGAGGTCGCCCGCCTCTGGGGCTACAAGCACGAGGAGCTTGTGACCCTCTTGCGGGAAGAGATCCCTTGACTCGGAAGGGGCCGTACGCATCGGGACTACTCCGACGCGGTCTGAGACCCCGACTCACGCTGTGACAGAAACCTCAAGACAGAGACCGCAAGCAGGACCATCGACCGAGGGGGCGCGTTGACGGCCAGGGACTTGGAACTCGCTGAAGCGGTGGAAGCCATTCGCAACGAGTTGCTGAATGCGGCCGCACGAGGAGCAGGGAACGACGTCACTTTCCAAGTCGGACCCATCCAGATGGAATTCACCGTCGAGTTGCGCAGAGATGTCCGGGCACGAGGCGGAATCAAGGCGTACGTCCTCTCGGGAGAGTTGGACGCGGGAAGGAGCAGGACTCGCACCCATCGCGTGTCCTTCACCTTGGAGCCCCGGCGGGCAGACGGCGATCCGCTGCTCGTCGCCGCGGACGGCGAAGGCGGCACCGCCGGTCTCACCACGGCAGGGCCCCTGTGACCAGCCGCCTGCCTGAGGGGCGTTCGCTCGGCCCCAGCCATGAGCGTGTCGCCGCCGTGCTGTGCGACGGCCGGACGGGCAGCGGCTATCTACTGGCGCCCCGGGTGGTGCTCACGGCCGCGCACGTCGTCGGCGACAACGGCAGCGCACGCGCGATGGTGGTGCGGGGCAGCGGGGCTCAGCAGTGTGAGGTCGTCTGGCGGCGGCATGACGCGGAGTGCGACGCCGCGTTGCTCGTGTCGCGCCGAGCCCTGGTACGACCGGAAGCGGCGGCCCGTCCGCAGCAGGTGACCTGGGCGCGGCTCACGGACGAGTCGCCGATCCGCTGCCAGGCGATGGGGTTTCCCCGGGCTCAGTGGGGCCAAGGGCGGAACCTGGACATCGAGCACATCGAGTGCGCCTTACGCCCGGCGTCCGGCATCGTGCGCGGTCGATACGTGCTGGACGTCAAGGACGTCTCACCCGAATTGGCGAGCGGAAGATCACCGTGGGAAGGCATGTCAGGAGCCGCCTTGTTCGCCCGGGGTGGACTTCTGGGCCTCGTTGTCGAGGCGCCGCGCAACTGGCGTCACCAGCGATTGGAAGCGATCAAGAGCAGAGCGCTTCTCGATGACGCGTCGTTCACTTCGGCGCTGAAGCGGTACACCGGAGATCGTCCGTTCACGGTCGACCTCTCGTCCGTTCCCCGCCGGCCGAAGCCGTTCCGACTGGCTGGTGTTCTTCACTCGACCCCGCGGGATCTGGCGGTGACCCTGCGAGCCAGTTGGGCCGTTGCCCGCGAGCAGCTCTTCGAGGGCAGGGGAGCGGCCCGAGACGGCTCGGACAAGGTGCAGGAACTGTCGGATTGGTTGCGTCAGTTCGACGATCCTGTCGGCGACGTGGTCGCGACCCACCGAGAGCCGACCGACCAATGGCTCACGGATCCGCAGCTGGGAGACGACCTGAAGGTGCTGCGCCTGCTGTGCCGACTCGACCCGGAAGGGGAGCCGGTTTGGCGGGGCACCGCCGTCACCGGCGAGATGCTGGCCCGTGCGTGTCTCCGGGGATTCGACAACAGTGGTCCGGAGCTGGAGCTGTACGAGGCTCTCTGCGAGGGCGGCCTGTTGGAAACCTTGGCGGGTTTCACCCAGCTGCGCTGGATGGCTGGGATGCAGGACGCCTGGACCGAGGCGCAGGCAGCCTGGCTGCGGATGATCGAACGTGCGCCTGGTCTGCCGAGCGGAGTGAGCGAGTGGGCGCGCGGCGAGGCGAAAGCACTGTTGCTGGTGGGTCTTCTCACCCGTCACAGTCCTGTGGCCCGGCTGCGCGCCTTCGGTGAGCGGGCGGCGCCTTCTCACGCTGGACGGGTCGAGTGGTACGACTGGATGCGCTCGCGGGACGGTGGAGCGGAGACGGCCATCGGGTGGGTGGTGCGTACCGCCCTCGCTGCGTACGCGACCGCCGAGTTCGAGCACGCCGAAGCCGCCGAGCGCACCGCGAAGGAGGCGGCGGAAGCCCGGATGGCTCGGGTCCTGGAGCATGCACGAGAAGGGCGGGACCGGGACTGGGCCCGGCTCGAAGCCGAGCGGTGTTCGTCCAAGGCCCAGCTCGGTGCGGTGACCCGCGCGGCGGCATGGATCGGCATGTGGGGCGTGGTCCTGGTCTCGGTTTCCTGGCTCATGTGGGGCTGGGTGCAACCAGACGTCGCCTGGCAGGTCGCCTGGGAGTTCGGCGCGCTTTCGCTGGCCGCGTTCCTGGGCCGACTGCGCACGGTTCTGAGGTTGGGAGCGGCCTATCGTCCGCCGGTGGAACACCTGGGTCGCTGGCTGCGCGATGAGGGCTTCGCGGCCGGAGCGGGCAGGGTGTGTCTCATCGCGGCACTCTCCCTGGTCGCCGGAGTGATCGCGCACAGTGGTTTCTGGTTCGTGGCCTGTCTCGTGCTTGCGCTGATCGGGGTGCTCGTCGCTGCTTGGGTCGGGATCGTCCAGGACTGGGACGAGGACTATCAGAAGCGTTTGAAGGAGTTCAGGTCCAGGCAGGACGGCACGGTATGGAGAGACATCGCGCGTGACGCCCAGTCACCCTCACCTGCCGATCGGGCGAAGGCTTACCGGAGATTCACCGAGCAGTTCGGTGGGCTGTATCCGGGCTCCAAGGACGTGGCCAAGTGAACGGGTGGGGTTTCCGGAGGGGATCACGTCCCGTGTGGCGTGCGGCTCGTACGGCGGCGACGGCACAGTCCGCGCGCCGACCTGTTCCCGCTCAGGGCGAAGCTGCTTGCCGCGGCGGCTGCTGCGCCGGCGTGAGCCAGAGGCGTGAGGGTGTGGGTGAGCCGCGCGGGTGCGAACCGACCTGACCACTCTCACATGGCGCTGCCCGCCGCCCGGCCCAGCCATGGGCATCCGCTGGGACACGATCGATGCGGGCCTCGCCATGCTGTTGTCGCAGGACTACAAAGAGCTCGCCGACCTGTACAGGCCAGGGGCCTTCAACGACTACATCCGCCTTTACTACCCACCGGAGGGCTCCGGCTCCGGCACGCAGTAGGAACAACCGCCCGGCGCCACGGACAGCGGAGACCACCTTTCCCCGGCCGGTCCGCCACGGGACAGCGGAAGTCACCTTCCCCTGGCCGATCCGCCACCGGACAGCAGAAGCCACCCCCGGCCGGTCCGTAACCGGCCGGGGGAGTCCTCATGTACGCCCGCGGTCACGCAATCCGCCCCGGATCTCCCAGCCGGGGTCGGACGTGCCAGGGGGCGCCGTCCGGCAGCCGGGGCAGGCCGGCAGCCCACCTGGGCCCGCCACTCGGACGGTGCCTCAGAGCGTCGCCACTCGGCCGGCGTACCGCTGCGTCCAGCCGGTTCCGGTGCCGTCGGTGATCACCACGTCGTAGTAGCCCTGTTCGGTCGGCCAGTCGACGACCACCGACTTGCCGCCGGCCACGTTATGGTGCCGGGTGCCGCCGGCGTAGTCGTTCGCTGCCAGGGTGTAGTGGATCGCCCGTCTGCCGTCGTTGCGCAGGGTCAGCCGGACCTTGGGGTGCGGGCCGGTGACGAGTTCCGCGTCGACGCCCGGGATCGCGAGGTTGGTCCGGCCGGCGGGGACCACCTGTCCAGCGAAGGAGCGTAGGAAACCGTCGGGCCCGTAGACGGAGAAGGCGTACTTCCCGTCGGTCTCGTTCGCGTCCCAGGTGTACTGGCGCGGGCCGGCGGCGGAGACGGTGAACGGCGTGTTCGAGAAGTCGAGGTACTTGTCCGGGAAGACCTGAAGGCTCACGGCCTTGCCGTCCGGGCCGCCGGCCAGCGTCATCGAGACGGTCACCGTGCCGGCGGCGCGGTCCTCGGTGAGCGTGGCGTGCGGGTGGAAGGAGAGGCCGCGTGGCTTCATTCCGCCCTCCGGGAACGACGGTGGCGTTCCGTCGACCGGGTCCGCGATCTCCACGGGGCCCGGCCGGGGATGGGCGAAGTCGAGTGCGCTGGTCAGGTCTCCGGCGATCGAACGGCGCCAGTCGGTGATGTTCGGGCAGGTGAACGGCTTGCCGAGGTGCTCGGCCCAGGTCTCGAGGAACCTGACGACCGAGGTGTGGTCGAACACCTCCGAGGCGACATGGCCGCCGCGTGTCCAGGGCGAGACCAGCAGCATCGGTACCCGTGGGCCGAAGCCGTAGGGGGCGGTGCCGGAGAACTCGCCCGCCGTGCCCGGCTCGGGGCGCGGCGGCAGCACGTGGTCGAACTTCCCGTCGTTCTCGTCGTAGGTGATGATCACCAGGGTGTGGTTCCAGATGGCCGGGTTGCTCTGCAGCGTCTGGAGCACCTTGTTCATGTAGCGCTCGCCGTGGACGGTGTCGAAGTTGGGGTGCTCGCTCCACGCCGCCGGCATGACGACCCACGAGACCTCCGGAAGCGGGTGCTCGGCACCCGGTTCGCAGGCCGCGATGAGATCCCTGAGCACCGCGTTGAGGTTCTCCTCGGAGTCGTCGTTGGGCGTGGTCGCGCCCGAGTAGACGAAGGAGTTGGCCTTCCAGATCTTTCCGGTGCCCGGAGCGAGGTCCTCCTCGCTCGCGATCCGCGGGTCGAAGACCCGGAAGCTGTTCGTCACGTTGCAGCCGTACTCGCCGACGAAGCCGCTCTGCAGGCTGCGGCCGACACCGTTGCCGCTGTTGTCGGAGTAGACACGCCAGTTGATGCCGGCCTGCTCCAGCTGCTCGGGCACCGTCCGCCAGGTCCGGGTGTAGTTGTTCTGCCCGGCGTTGGATGTCTCGCCGCCTGCCGTGCCGGACATCAGGTAGTAGCGGTTCGGGATGGTCGGCCCGTGCAGCGAGCAGAAGTTCATGTCGCAGACGGTGTACTGGGAGGCGAGCGAGTACATCCACGGCATGTGGTCGGGTGTGTAGTACCACATGCAGTGATCGCCCTTGTCCTTCACCCAGGTGTTCCAGCGGCCGCCGTTGGCGCCGTAGAAGTTGTGGTTGTCACCCCAGGTGGCGGTCGAGACGGCCGGCGTCACGATGTCGCCGTTGGCGTCGCGCTGCTGGAAGACGTTCGTGCCGTCCTGGAACTTCAGTACCTGCTTGTCGTCCTGCCCTCGCGCACCCGGTAGTTGGCCGAGGTAGTGGTCGAAGGAGCGGTTCTCCTGCATCAGGACCACCACGTGCTTCAGATCGGACATGTCACCGCTGAAGTCCTCCGGCAGGGCGTGGTCGGCGGCACGCGCGTCCGTGGCGCCGGCGACGTCGGCGATGGAGCCGACGGCAAGTGCGCCGAGGGCGCCCGCGGCGGTCTGGAGCGCTCTGCGCCGGGTGACTCGGAGTTCACCGCGGGGACTGTCGGCGGACGCGGGTTCGGTGGTGATGGGCGTCATCAGTGGGACCTCTCGGGAGAAGACGCTGAGAAGGGGAGAGGACACGTGGCAGTGCGGGGCGGGGCCAGGCAAAGGAAGCCGGCGCGCACGTCGTCCATGGACCGCACCACCGCATGTCCTGCGAGAACGGACTCCGTCGCGGCGGGGTACGCCCGGCCGGGCGGAAGCGGCCGGCCGGCGGACTTCGCCCGCAGCTCGCGGACTTCCACGCCGCGCGCGTCTTTCGAGCGAGGGACCGACGCCCATGGTGCATGCCAGGAACAAGTGAGAAGGGGCGGAGTGAACGGCCGGCTACCACACGCGGAAGCCAATGCACCGACAAGTGATCTGTGGCTCTCCGGTCACGCCGGAGCGGTCGTGCCCACGGCCACTCCGCATTCCCACCCTTGGGCCTGTCACCGCGGCGCCACGCCCTGGAGTGGGTAACGCGGACACACTGTCGACCATGGGAGGAACGATAACTTCCGAGCTGCCGGACCGGGCGATGATTCCACCTTTGGCCGGCTTTACGGCGGACGACCGCCCCCGCCCCCGCTCAGATTTGAACGATCGTCCAGCAGTGGTCTTGTACGATCGTTCAGTCCAGTCCTAGACTCCGGGCATGGTAGCCATCACCGTCTCTGACGTGCAGGAGATCGAGATCGGGTTCGATGCTGATCCGGCCCGCTCGATGTCCCTTCGAGCCGAGGCATACACCGAGCCCAAGTGGCTTCAGGCAGACCTCCGGGGGATCTTCGCCCGGACCTGGCAGTGGATCTGCCACCTGGAGAAGCTCACCGCCCCGGGCAGCTATGTGTCCGCGACCGTGGCGGGCATGCCGATCGCGGTCGTCCGCGACGGCGCCGGAAGCCTGCGCGCCTTCTACAACGTCTGCAAGCACCGAGCCCACGAACTGCTCTCGGGCGCGGGCACCACCCGGAACATCGTGTGTCCGTACCACGCATGGACCTACGGACTGGACGGCACGTTGAAGGCAGCGCGCCGCGCCGACGCCATGCCGACCTTCCACAAGTCCGAGATCTGCCTCGACCAGGTGCTGGTGGAGGAGTTCGGCGGGATGGTCTACGTCAATCTCGACACGGCGGCAGCCCCCCTTGCCGAGCGGGCCGGTGACCTGGCGGCGGACATCGCGCGGTGGGCACCCGACGTGGCCGACCTGACGCATGCCAGGCGCCTCACCTACGACGTGCGAAGCAACTGGAAGAACGTGATCGACAACTTCCTGGAGTGCTACCACTGCCACATCGCGCACAAGGAGTTCGTCGATCTCGTGGACATGGACACCTACGAGGTGAAGACCCACGGGATCTGGTCGAGTCACTTCGCCAAGGCCGGCCTGCACGAGAACGCCGCCTACGACGTGTCCCAGGCGACGGTCGACGATCACGCGGTGTGGTGGCTCTGGCCCAACACCTGTCTGCTCCGCTACCCGGGCCGGGGCAACTTCATGGTGTTCCAGGTCGTCCCCGCGGGCCCGGACCGCACGCTGGAAACCTGGGACTTCTTCCTCGAAACCCCCGAACTCACCGAAGCGGAGGCACAGTCCGTCCGCTACATCGACGAGGTTCTGCAGGCGCAGGACATCACCTTGGTCGAGAGCGTCCAGCGCGGCATGAGTACGCCCGCTTTCGACCAGGGCCGCATCGTCTACAACCCGGAGGGCGCGGGACTGTCCGAACACGGCGTCCACCACTTCCACGGCCTGGTGCTGGATGCCTACCGATCCCTGGCCGGCCTGCCGCGGAGCACGCGGCCGGAGCGGATCCCGTAGGGGCCCCGAACTCGGGAAGGACGCGACATGCCGAAATCAGTGATCATCACCTGCGCGCCCACCGGCGGCATCCACACACCGACGATGTCCCCGCACCTCCCGGTGACGCCTGAGGAGATCGCACAGGCATCGATCGAGGCGGCTGCCGCCGGGGCGGCGATCATCCACCTCCACGCCCGCAACCCGGCGACAGGGCGGCCCGATCCGAGCCCAGAGCTGTTCCAGCAGTTCATGCCGCAGATCTCGGCAGGCTGTGACGCGGTACTGAACGTGTCCACCGGCGGAGGCCTCGGCATGACGCGCGAAGAGCGCCTGCGAGCGGCCGTGGCGACTTCCCCGGAGATGGCGTCCCTCAACGTCGGTTCGCTGAACTTCGGGATCTTCCCGATGCTCGACAAGCACACGAACTGGAAGCACGACTGGGAACCCTCGTTCCTCGAGATGACCCGCGACTTCGTGTTCAAGAACACCTTCGCCGACATCGAGTACGTCGTGAAGGAGCTCGGTAAGGGCCATGGCACCAAGTTCGAGTTCGAGTGCTACGACCTCGGCCACCTCTACAACCTCGCATGGGTGGTGGACCAAGGATGGGTCGAACCGCCGTTCTTCGTTCAGATGGTCTTCGGCGTCCTCGGCGGGGTCGGAGCAGACCTCGACAACCTCCTGCACATGCACACCGTGGCAGACAAGCTGTTCGGCGGCAGCTACGAGTGGTCCGTCCTCGCCGCCGGCCGCCACCAGATGCCGTTCGCGACCCAGGCCGCGATGCTGGGCGGCAACCTTCGCGTCGGCATGGAGGACAGCCTGTACATCGGACCGGGTGAGTTGGCCGCCTCGAACGCGGCTCAGGTCAGAAAGATCCGCGGCATCATCACCGAGCTGGGGCATGACGTCGCCACGCCGGCGCAGGCGAGGCAACGACTCGCCCTCAAGGGAGCCGAGCATGTCACCTTCTGAGACGACCGAACCCTGGCCGAAGCCGGCCGACGTCTCCCATGTGGCCGCGCTCGGAGGAGGCGTGATCGGCCAGAGCTGGATCGCGCTCTTCCTTGCCGCCGGAAAGACCGTCGCTCTGTACGACCCCGATCCCACCGCTGGGGACAGGGTGCGGGAGGCGGTGGAGCGGGCCTGGCCGGCTCTACGCGGCCTCGGACTGACGACGCGACCGAGCCCCCCGGACCGGCTGACGATCTGCGACGATGCCCGCGCGGCCGTCGACGGCGCGGACTTCGTCCAGGAGAGCGTGCCGGAACGGCTCGACGTCAAGCACGAGCTGTACGAGCTCATCGAGCCCGTGCTCGGCGAGACCGCCCTTGTCGCCTCGTCGGCATCCGGTCTGACGCTGAGCGAGCTTCAGCGCGGATGGACCGAGCCGGCGCGGCTTGTCCTCGGGCACCCGTTCAATCCACCGCACTTGATCCCACTGGTCGAGGTGATGGGGAACGAAGCGACCGATGCTCGGGCCGTGCCGTGGGCGCGCCGCTTCTACGAGACGCTCGGCAAGGTGACCATCGAGGTCAAACGCGAGGTACCCGGCCACGTCGCCAACAGGCTGCAGGCCGCGCTCTGGCGAGAGGCGATCCACCTCGTCAACGAGGGCGTGGCCAGCGTCGAGGACGTCGACGCCGCGGTGTCGGCAGGACCCGGGCTGCGCTGGGCCGCCATGGGGCCGACGCTTCTGTTTCATCTCGGCGCCGGCGAAGGAGGTCTGGAGGCCTTCTGCGACCGGTACTCCGAGAGCTTCCACCGCTGGTGGGACGATCTCGGCGCCCCCCGTCTCGACGCGTCGACGGTCGAGCGGCTCGTCCTCGGACTGGCTCAGGCCAAGGGAAACGCACCGGTGGAGGACCTCGCCGAGCAGCGCGACGCACTCATCCGGTCCTTCATCGCGGCGAAAGGCCGAGTCCCTCCCACGTGAGCCGTGGCCACTGCCTAGTGCCGCATCAGGCAACCTTTGCCCTGGACTCAGACATCAACCAGCGCTGGGAACCTCTTGCTCCTTGCTCAGCAAGATCCCGCGTGGTCCGAAACCGGACGCGGAGTAGAAGCCGACGGCGTCCTTGTTCGGAGCGAAGATGCCGGCGTAGATGATCGAGACGCCGCGCTCCACGGCAGCTCGCTCCGCTGCCGCGACCAAAGCCGCCCCCACCCCGCGGCCTCGATGTCCGTCCAGGACCACGGTGTGGATCTCGGCCCCGCGACGGGGCACCAGGATCTGGTGATCCGGGGGCTCCGCCAGCAGGATCACCTCTGCCATTCCCACCACCTCACCCTCCACCTCTGCGACCGAGACCAGCACCTTGGATCCGTCTGCGAGCACCTCCTCGAAGTGCCTCCGCACCGCTTCGGCATCAGGAACCCGGTAAATGTCTGGTGCGAGTTGGATGTGCCGTTCGGCATTGGCGACGCGCAGATGGACAAGAGCGGGCACGTCCCTGCGTTCAGCGGGACGGACCAAGAGCGCCATGCGCAGAGCCTCCCACCGCCTCGATCTGGCAGCAAGGCATGCCCCTGACTCACGCAGGGGCAAACGTTGCCTGATACGGCACTAGTCGGCGAGTGCGATCTCCTCACAGCGCCTCACGCTTCTCCGGATCGAGGCCTGGTCGAGCCCGAGGAGCGCCGTCAGCCACAGGCCGTTCTGCACCACATCGATGTCTGCCGCCCGGCGATGGGACTCACCCCGCGAAATCGCCGGCCGCGCCGTCCGGATCAGCGAGGCCAGGCCGGCCCTGTACTTCTTCTGCGCTGTCGTATTGATCTGGGCGAAGTCCTCGTGGGCCTGAGCGAGAGCCCACAACTGAAGTCGCAACGACAGGTACTCCGCCGTGAGGAACTGCGGTTCCGCGACACGGCGGAGCGCGATGCGGACCTGCTTCTCCGGCGGAAGAGAAGCGTCCACGGCGAGAAGAGCGACATCCTGCTCCTCGATCCGGTGCAGCACCGCCCGGATCAGGCTCGTCTTGTCCTCGTAGTGGTAGTTCACGAGACCCAGCGCGACCCCGGCCTCACGGGCCACCGCACGCATACTCACGCCGGAGATCCCGTGACGGGCCAGCAGCTTCAGCGTGGCATCGAGGATCCGGGCCTGCCTGTCCACCGGCTGATCGCTACGGTCCGCGTGAGCATCCATGGGCCAAGATTAATCAGCCGGGGTCTTCCACCTGGCGTGGTGTCCCGGCGGCACAAGATCGCCGAGGAAGTGATGAGCATCCGACGCCGACTCGGTTCAGACCTGTTCGCGGCGTTGCGTGCGGACAGCACCGACGCCGAGCGGGATCGGTGATCTGTGACGCTCGGCGGGTCGGCCTGGCGGGGCTCGCCGTGTTGACCGTGGCTGACAGCCGGATGCGGCACGGCCGGGGCGCGCACCCAGGAGGCTGAGCGCATCGGTGCAGCGAACACGGGCACACGGCGGATGCCCCGTTCGAGGCGGTCGGCGATAGCCATCGAAGGAATGCGCGGAGGCGGTCTTGGACCACGTGGTGCAAGCTTCGAAGAGCAGGCGGCACCTCGCCGGTAGGCGGCGGTGTGAGGTTCGCGCCACCTTCAGCCCGCCTTGGGCGGGATGACCTGTGAAGGACGATCATGAGTGTGAGGGATCCGAACGGCGGGCACGCGGAAGCTGCGGATCGAAGCGTCACGGCGGCAGGCGCCGTCGTAGCCGAGGGTGATGTGCCATTGGCGGGATGTGCGGCGCTGGTGACGGGCGCGTCCAGCGGCATCGGTGCGGCCACCGCCTTGTCGCTGGCGCGGCAGGGCGCCGCTGTGGCAGTGGTCGCCCGCCGTACGGGGCGGCTGGAGGAACTGGCCGCGGTGATCCGTGATCGGGGTGGCTCGTGCAGCGTTCTCACCGCTGATCTTGGAGACGCGGTGCAGGCACGTCGGGCCATCGAGGAGGCCGTGGATTGTTTCGCGCGGTTGGACGTGCTCGTGAACAACGCCGGCTACGTAGCGATGGGCACCATCGAGGGAGGCGACCCCGCGGAGTGGGAGCGGATGATGGATCTCAACTTCAGCGCCGTCCTGCACCTGTCGCAGGCGGCGTTGCCCCACCTGCTCCGCGCGGCGGCGAACGGTCCGCGCGGGATCGCTGATCTCGTGAACGTCAGCTCGGTCGGGGGCCGGGTGGTGCGTAGGAACAACGGTGTCTATTCGGCGACGAAGCACGCGGTGGGCGCGTTCAGCGAGGCCCTGCGTCAGGAGGTAACCGGAAGGGGCATCAGGGTGGGACTGATCGAGCCGGGTATGACGGTGACGGAGATGTCGACCGGCCCGGGGTCCGCTGCCGCCCGCGGCATGCCGCAGAACGCCTGGCTGCAGGCCGAAGACATCGCCCGCGCCATCACCTTCGTGATCACTCAGCCCCCGCATGTCGCCATCAACGAGATCATGGTCCGCCCCACGGCCCAGGAACGCTGACCGTCGACCTACTGGGGACGTTCCATGACCGGCCTCACCGTTGTCCTGCTGCTCGTGGTCCTCGCCACAGCCGTGGCGACCGGTGCCAGGCGCTGGAGCCTGCCCGCTCCCTCACTGCTCGTGATTGCCGGTCTGGTCGTGGGGCTGATGCCCTGGGTTCCCGAGGTGCGCCTGCCGCCTCAGGTGATCAACGTGCTGGTGCTGCCTCCACTGCTCTATGCGTCGGCCGGGGAGATCTCGGTCCGCGACCTGCGCACCGTGTGGAGGCCTGTGAGCGGACTGGTCTTCGGTCTGGTCCTCGCCTCGGCCGTCGGCGTCGGGTACGTTGCCACCGCGATCACTCCGCTCACCGCCGCGGCCGCGCTCATCCTCGGTTCTGTCCTGGCCAGCACCGACCCCGTGGCCGTCACCGCGCTCGGCCGGCGCCTGTCTCTCCCACCGCGCGTGCAGGCCCTGGTGCAGGCGGAAAGCCTGTTCAACGACGCCACCTCGCTGGTCCTGTACAAGGTCGCCGTGGCGACCGCGGTTACCGGCAGCGCCGTCAGCGTGCCCGGGACCGTTGAGCAGTTCCTGATCCTCGCAGGCGGAGGAGCCCTCATGGGTGCGGCGGTCGCCGTGGTGGTGACCCTGATCCGCAGACGGACCGACGACCCCATGCTGGAGACGGTCATCGCATTGGTCACTCCATACGCCTCCTACGTCATCGCGGAGGAGTCACACACCTCCGGCGTGACCGCCGTCATCGTCTCCGGGGTCGTCCTCGGCAGCACCGGCCACAAGCTCAGCAACGCCTCCATCCGCCTCCAGATCCACGCCGTCTACGACACCGTGACCTTCCTCCTGGAGAGCGTCGTCTTCGCCCTGATCGGCCTGGAGCTCCCCTCGGCCGTCCGCCACCTCGCGCACGACGAGCACGGCTGGCCGCTGTGGGTACCGGTGATCGCCTTCACTCTGCTGGCGATCCGCCTGCTGTGGATCTTCCCGCTGTCCGCGCTGATCCATCGCCGGCACAGGATGGGCGACAACCCCCTCTCCTGGCGCGTTCCGGCCGTCTTGTCCTGGGCGGGCACCCGAGGCGTCATGCCGCTGGCCGCGGCTCTCTCCATCCCTCTGGTCACCCACACAGGGGCGCCGCTGCCGCACCGGGCACTCATCCTCATGCTCACCACCGGGACCGTCGCGCTCACCCTCGTCTTCCAGGGTTTCACCCTGGCCCCTGTCGTCCGCCGCTCCGGCATCGCCCTGGAACCGGGGCACACCGCTCGCGAGGAGGCGCGGACCCGCCGGCACATCGCCCACGCCGCGCTCGCAGAACTCGAGCAGCTTGGTGATCCGGATGAGCTCGCCGATCTGGGTGCCGCCGCGCAGGCCGCCTTGAAACAGGCCCGTCGTCATCTCGAAGCACGCATCCACCAGGTGGAAGACGCCCACTACAGCGACCCGGACGCCCGTCCCGCCGACGCCTACCGCGAGATTCGCCGGACACTCATCGCCATCGAGGCGGCCGAGCTCCAGCACCTCTATCAAGCGAACAAGATCAGCAACGCCACCCGGCGCCGCATCCAGCACGAACTCGACCTCGAGGAAGCCAGCCTCCGCCCCCGCGACTGACTGAAGTCCGGTTGGTGGAACTGCCCTCGTGCCACCTCGACCGTATCGTCAGCGGTCCTCTCCCTCCTCGGACACCACTGATCATGTGCGGATGACCGCGTCTCACCTGTCGGTGATCTCGGAGAGCCATGCCGTGTCCTCCGGGTCCGGCGCCTCGAGGTCGGATGCGGGCAGCCAACGGACCTCGCCCGTTCGCAGGGCGACCGTGGCCCGCGGCCGCATCGGCCCGTCGCCCCTGCGCGTGAGCAGGACGAGCTCCCAGACCGTCGCCGTCATGGCGTCGAGCCGGGTGGCGCAGTCGGCGGTGACTCGCCGCGGATCCCGGGTCCGCCCCAGGGACAGATGTGGAGTGAAGTTCTTGGCGGGCCCACGACAGCGCGGGAACCGCTGCTGCAGTACGCGGTGCAGGTCCGCCCACGGCGCCCCGCCGGCCGCTGTCGGGTCGAGCCACACGGTGAAGTACGCCCTGTGCCGGAAGGTGCGCACCCCGTCCAGCCGGGCGGTGAAGACAGGCGTCTGGGCCGTCGCCGAGGCGAGCAGCGGGGCAGCCCGCTCGAAGTCGGACTCCGGCACGAAGCCGAAGAGCACATTGACATGCGGCGGCCACCGGTGGATCTGCGGATCGTAATCCCGGCGGATGTCCTGGATCGGCGGCCACAGCTCCGCGGGCGGGATCCAGGCCACCGCGGTGCGGGCCGTCGGGGACACGTCGAGGACGCCGACGGGCTCACCCCTGCCGGAGCTCGTGTCGAAGCTCAGGTCCGCTTGTGCGTCCCGCACCCGGCCGGCGCCCGACGCGTCGATGCGGTCCACGCCCGTGGCCCGGTCCCAGACCACCTCGCCGTCCGCCTCGATGAACACCACCCGGTGCCACGGGATGTCGCCCCCGGGCACGAAGGAAGGCAGCGGGATACGGGCGAGGCCATCCCCGCGCCGGCTGATCCCCAGCACGAACCGGGCCGGGTCGAACCGCGGGTCCCAGCGGACCCGGTGATAGATCTCGTCGCTGGTCCGCATCACGCCTCCTCTCCTGCCGTCACACCCCTTCTCCTCCAGGGTGCCGCCCGCCCTGTGCTCGACGGTTGTTCCGCCCGCATCGCGACGCATCAGGTGCGCGTGGTGACGGTGCCGACGTATGTCGAGACGAGTCGTCTCGACAGGGTCGGCGATCGGGGCAGTCGTCGAGGGTCGCCCGGGGAGGCTTTGGACATCCGCACGGCCCGGCGGTGCCCGCCCGTCCGCGTGCTCGACCACGCCCCCCGTGTCGGCGCCCGGCTGGTATCGGCCGGCCAGTCGCGCCACCTTGAGCGCGAGGTGCAGCGACAGACGCTCGTTTCCGTCTTTGAGGCTGGTGTCCGCGAGCTCTTCGACCCGTTGCAACCGGTAGTACAGCGACGTGCGGTGCAGGTTCATCTGCTGGGCAGTGGCGCCGGCGCTGCAGGCCAGGTCGAGGTAGGTCTCCAGAGTCTCGAGCAGGGGCAGGTGCAGTGGGTTGTCGAGCAGCCTCTCCAGGCCGGGATGGACGCCCGCGCTGCTCATGTCCTCGCTGGTCAGCTGGGAGAGCACCCGGTAGATGCCGAGCTTGGACCACCGGGCGATCGGGCCGACCGCCGGAAGCTGCAGCGCGACGCGCATGGCGAGCGCGGCCTCGTCGTAGGACTTGCGTAACTCGGCCAGACCGGAGCGGACCTGGCCGACGCCGACCACCGCGCCGGACACCGACGGCAGCCCGCGGACCGCGCCCTGCAGGGCCGCGTTCAGGTGGGCGGCGATGTCGCGCACCTCGACGCAGGTGCGGCGCCGCTTGCAGCGCACGAGCAGCACGCCGTGGTCGTACCGCGACATGTGCACGGCCCGGCGCGGTCCCATCCAGCGCCGGCTCTCCAGCAGGGCCTGCTCCACCGCGATGCGCGCCAGGTCGTCCAGGCGTCCGCCCGGACGCATGCTCAGCTTCGCGGCCATCGCGACCGCGGGGCCGTCGTCGGCCAGAGAGCCCGCGTCGAGCAGCGCCAGCGCTCCGTGCCGGCGTGCGTCCGGCTCGTCGGCGAGCAGTAGCCGGATCGCCTCGGTCTCGTGCTGCGACGCGATCTCGCCTGACAGGTTCTCGCGGTACAGCGCGAGCGCCAAGTCCGTCGTGGTCGTCGACACGCTCGCGATCTCTTCGTCGGTCATCGACTCGTCCGGATCGAGGAACCACAAGAACCCGAGCAGCAGGCCGCCGTGCCGGATGGGGATGCACACCCGGGGCAGCATGTCCAGCCGCGGGCAGGCCGGCGTGCGGATCGCACCGGTCGCCTGCTGGACACCGACCTCCCGGAAGAACGCGATCACCTCCGCGGTCGTCTGCCGACGCAGGATCGACCGCCGCCGTACCTCGTCCATCGGCTCGATCTGCTCGCTGTACACGACGACCCGCTGCCGCCGGTCCTCTATCAAAGCCGCCCGACCGGCCCTGGTGGCTATGGAATCCACGATCGCCTGGAGCTCAGACACCATCGCCTCGACTCTCGCCACGTCGACTCGCTGGCCACTTACGGTAAGCATGAGGTTACCCACGCGAGGCAACATCATGTCTCAAACCCATCGTGAGCCAAGGGAGTTACGCCGGCATCAGCTGAATCGAGCGGTGACCCGGCCGGAGGCCGGACCGGCGGGCGTGGACGAGCGCGACCGCGCGGTGCTCGCGGTCGCGCTCGACCTGTGCGCCGGCACGCCTCCAGGCCAGTACGGTCCTGGCCCGACGAACGTGACGGCCGTGGAACCTCTGGCAGAGGCCGTTACTGCTTGACGTGGAGCTGGTAGACGCCTCGGCCGAAGGTGGCCGCGAAGACGGTGCCGCCGTCGGCGCTCAGCTTGACGTCCAGGACCGGGCAGTTCGGCAGCTGCGAACCGAGCCGCTCCCAGTTCTTCTTGCCGTTCTTCAGGTTGAAGACGCCGTAGTCGGTGCCGACGTAAAGCTGGTTGTGGGCCTGGTCGTAAGTGACCATCCAGACCGGGGCGTTGGGCAGGTTGCCGCTGATGTTGGTCCAGGTGGCACCGCCGTCGTTCGACTCCCACACGTTCGCGGCCAGGTCGCCCTCCCGGTAGGAGGAGAAGCTGGCGTAGACGTGGTCGGCGTTAGCCGGGTCGGCGACCAACGAGGTGACCCAACGCTGCGGGAGTACGCCCTTGCCGAGCTGGGTCCAGGTGGGGTTGTCGGAGTTGGCGTCGGTGGTCTTCCAGACCTTGCCGGTGTCGGTGCCCGCGTAGATCGTGCCGGCCGGCGACGTCGGCGTGCCGGTGGTCTTGGCCGGGGCGATCTGGGTGACCGCGCCGTACTCGTTGGCGTAGTAGAGGTCGGGGTTGATCTCGTTCGCCGGGACCTTGCCGGGCAGGCTCTCCGGGCTGTCCGGCGTGGCCGGGCTGATGAGCTTCCACGCGTCGGTGCCGTTCACCGCGCCCCTGGCGGAGCGGGCGATCGAGGTGCCCGCGACGTAGACGTACTCGGGATCGGCCGGGTCCGGCACGATCGGCATGTCGGTCGTGATCCGGGTGCCGGACGGCCACGCCGGGCTGGAGAAGCTGGTGCGGGTGCTCGACGTCGAACCGGTCGCCGCGGCGTCCACCGTGCGCTGGCAGCTGATGCGCGGCGGGGACGGTTGCGAACAGGCGTAGTAGACGAGCTGGTTGTTCGGGTCGATCTGGACCCAGTGACCGTCACCGCCGCCGTAGGAGTTCAACTGCGTCAGGTCGGTCGGCTCGGCGCCCGGCGTCCAGGTGCGGACGCTGCCGTTGTCCTGGAGTCCGGTGGCCATGCGGGACGGATCCTGTTGCGACACCGACAGATGGTACGACTGGATCCACGGCTCGACCTTGGCCTTCGTCCACGTGCGGGTGGCGCCGTTCTGGGTGGAGTAGTAGACGCCTCCGTCGCCACCGTTGTAGACCCGGCCGGGCTCCTTCGGGTCCCAGACCATGGCGTGGTGGTCGGAGTGCGGGCCGCTGGAGGTGGTCCAGGAGTTGCCGCCGTTGCTCGACTCCTTGAGGCTCACGTCCGCGGAGAACAGGTGGTTCTCGTCGGCCGGGTCGACCCACAGCCGCCCGAAGACCCACTCGTAGCCGCCGGTGACGGATCCGGGTTCGGCGCCACCACAGGTCCAGGTCTTGCCGGCGTCGTTGGAGACGTAGAAGCCCTTGTCGGGGCCGTTGGCGCCGGCGAACTGGATGTAGACGCGGTTCGGGTCGCTCGGGGCGAACGCGATGCCGATGCGGCCGAGGTCCGCGTCGGTGTTCAGACCGCTCTTGGTCTGGTCCCACGAGCAGACCGGGCCGTCGATGCTGGAGTTGTCCTGGCGGGTCCAGGTGGCGCCGCCGTCCGTGGAGCGGTACAGGCCGGAGCCGGTGCCGCCGTACTGGAACGCGCCGTCGTTGCGGGAACGGTCCCACAGCGAGGCCAGGATGATGTCCGGGTCGGCCGGGTCGATGGCCACGTCGATCGCGCCCGTGGTCTTGTTGGTGGGCGCGAGGGACAGCTTCCAGTCCTTACCACCGTTGGTGAGGTGGTAGAGACCGCGCTGGCCGGACGACCAGGACAGTGATCCCGTCGCGGCCGCCCATACGTCTTTCGCGTCCTTCGGGTTGACCTCGATGCGGCCGAACGCGCCGCTGTCCTTGAGTCCTGCCTGCTGCCAACTGCCGCCGCCGTCGGTCGACTTGTAGATGCCGTCGCCCATGAAGGTGTCGCCGCCGCCGGACGGGTTCGCCTCACCGGTGCCGGCCCACAGCGTGCCGTCCGAACCGCGGGCGAGCGCGCCCATGGCCTGCTGGGTCTCGGTTGGATAGGCGGGCGTCCAGTTGACGCCGCCGTCGGTGCTCTTCATGATGCCGCCGCTGGACACCGCGGCGTAGACGGTGCTCGGCGAGGTCGTGGGGTCGAGGGCCAGGTCGATGACGCGACCGCCGATGTTGGTGCCGCCTACGAACTGCCACGGCTTGTCGGCGTCGCCGGTCGGGATGCGAGCCGCCTGTCTCCGCGCCAGCGTGATCTGTCCCGCTGATATCGGCCGGCCGGCACTGGCCATGATGCCGAGGTAGTTGACGGGAGCCTTTTCCTCCTCCTCTTCCTCTCCTTGGTCCTCGCCCGCCACCTTGTCCTTGTCCTGCACCGCGGACCGGTCGGGGCCGGCGTTGCCGCTCGACACGACCATGGGGGTCACTCCCGCCACCGTGCCTGCGGCAACGAAAAATATGCCCAGACGCAGGAGCTTGGCCGACTTCTTCATATGCGCGTCACCTTCTCGGCGATCTGGTCGACATCCGCATGTGCGCCTCGCTTTCTTGGCGACCCAGGGGGAACCCGCGCAGCTACCGGCACCACGCGGCTGCCCGGACTGTATGGACCCGGTTCGGTGGGCGTCTTCGAGCAGATGTAGAAGGTTGACGGATGCCCAGCCGTACATTTGACGGAGCTTCGATCGGGCCGGCTCGCCGATCGCCGGTGCCGTGGCGAAGGAGCCGCCCGCCCACGTCCCTGACATGCCGTCACGGCACGTCTTTGCAGTGGCAGGTGATCGGCGGCAATCGACATCCGTCTGATGGCCGGGTGCCGGATTCCGACACGCGCCGGGAGACGCCGCGCCTGCCACCTCCGTACGGTTCGCCGCACGACGCGGTCCGCAGGAAGGCCGGGTGTTGCCGATGCGTCCGATGCGCACGTACCGCCGCCCCCGTCCCCCAAGCCGCCGGACGGCCGCCTTGTCAGCGCCCGCGTGCGACCTCCTCGCGACGGGCTTCGGGGCCGTCCTGGCATCGGCCGGCACGGCGCCCGACGTTCCCGAGCCGGTGGTGAACGGCGTGGATCCGCAGCGGGCGACGACCTTCCCGGACGCGCAGGCGACGAGCGGCGACCTGACCGATCCGGCATACCAGGAGGCACGCCGGCGAGCTCCCGCCGACGCACGCGCCGGCGTGGACAACGCGCTCGCCGCCAACCGGCTGGACGCGATCTTCACTCCGGCGCGAGGCGGCGCTGCTGTCCTACGCAAGCGCCTACGAACAGGCCACCACGCTGTAAGCAGCCCAGCATCCCTCCCTACGCTGAGGAGTTGAGTTGAAGCGTTTCCTGATAGCCGTCGCGACGGCGTCGACGATGGCGCTGGTGCCGGCCGTCGCCGCCGGGGCCGAGACCGACCCGCCACCGGGCATCGTCGTGCAGAACGGCGTGACCCAGCCGGTCTTCGGCAACGACGACGCCATCCGAGAGCATGTCTATGTGGAGTCGGCCTTCGACAGCGACCACGACGGCGAGAACGACCTGATCTCGCTCGACATCATGCGTCCACGGGCCACCGAGAAGGGCCTCAAAGTGCCCGTGATCATGGACGCCAGCCCGTACTACTCGACGCTCGGCCGGGGCAACGAGTCCGAACTCAAGCAGGACACCGACGGTGACGGGCTGCTCGACAAGTGGCCCCTGTACTACGACAACTACTTCGTCCCCCGCGGGTATGCGGTCGTGCTGCTCGACATGGTCGGCTCCCACAACTCCACCGGCTGCCCGACCACGAACGGAACGCCGGACAACCTGAGCGCCAAGGCGGGGATCGACTGGCTCAACGGCCGGGCGAAGGCGCACGACGCCGCCGGCAACCCCGTCACCGCCGACTGGCACAACGGCCGTACCGGGATGATCGGCAAGTCCTACGACGGCAGCCTCGCCCTGGCCACCGCGGTGACCGGCGTCGAGGGCCTCTCGACGGTCGTCGACATCTCCGGCCCGTCGGACTACTACAAGTACACCCGCGAAAACGGGGTCGTGACCCGGAGCAACCACTACGTGGCCTCGCTCGCCAACACCGTGACCGACCCGGACCGGCGTGCCTACTGCAAAGCGGTGCGGGACGAGATGAGCGCCGCCGACGGAGACGCCACCGGCGACTACTCGGCGTTCTGGGACGAGCGCAACTACGTCAAGGACGCCGGGAACGTGCGCGCGAGCGTGTTCATGGTGCACGGCCGCAACGACGACAACGTCCGCCCCGACCACTTCAGCGACTTCTGGTCGGCGATCTCGGCGCGGGGCGTGGAGCGCAAGCTGTGGCTGTCCGAGGAGGGGCACGTCGACCCGTTCGACTTCCGGCGCGCGGAGTGGGTGGACACGCTGCACAAGTGGTTCGACCACGCGCTGTGGAAGGTGCCGAACCGGATCATGTCCGAGCCCATGGTCGACCTAGAAAGCGGCCCCGACGTGTGGCAGACCTACCCCACCTGGCCGGTGCCCGGCAGCGCCCGTACCCACCTGTGGTTCCGCGGCGGCGGCGCCGACGGCGCGGGCGCATTCGGCCTGCAGGCCCTGCCGGGCCGGCCGACCACCGCGTCCTTCGACGACGACCCGGCCCAGACCGAGACGCAGATGATCGCGGACCTGACCGCGACGAACTCGCATCGACTTGCCTACCTCTCGCAGCCGCTGTCCGAGCCCCTGCACGTCTCCGGCGTCCCGCTGGTGCACATCCAGGCCTCGGCGGACAAGACGGACACCAACCTGGGAGCGGTGCTCGTCGACTACGGCACCCAGACCCGCGTCGGCTGGGAACGCTCCGGTGAGGGCATCACCACGCTCAATACCGAGGACTGCTGGGGCGAGAGCAGCGCCGCCGACGACGCCTGCTACAAGCAGACGATCAAGAACGTGATCACCGCCGACCGTGAGCGGGTCAGCAAGGGCGTCATGGACGCGCTGAACCGTAACTCGCTGACCGAACCCGAGCCGCTCGTGCCGGGTCAGGAGTACGATTTCACGCTGCCGCTGCTGCCGGTCGATCACGTCTTCCCGGCCGGACACCGCCTGGGCCTGGTCGTGGTCGGCAGCTACCGGAACTACTCCAGCGTCGCCGACCAGAACAGGGCGCACATCACCGTGAACACCAAGGCCAGCAATCTTGATCTGCCGGTCGTCGGCGGCCGACAGTCCGCCGCCCGCGCGGGGTTCTGAGGAGCGCTTTACGCTCGGCCGGGTCTCGTGCGGCGTCGGCCAGCAGTCGAACGCGGCGGCCGACACCGGTAGCCGGGTCCTGTGGATGGACAGCACCACGGCCGACACCGACCTGGTGATCCGAAGCCGCCCGGCGGGCAACTGCGACTGAGCGTCACCTTCCGCGCGACCACGGATGAACGGACCGGCCCCCGGTGCTCTCCGGACGCTGTCGGTCGATTCGGACTCCTGGTCACTGCGCCCCGCCGATCTCTTGATCGGCGGGGCGCAGTGCTGCGAGGTGGCGGGTGCGGGGGCGTCCTCCACGAGGACACGCATGTGGCATGACCGCACCGATGAGGTACTCGGCAAGCACAAGGTCAGGAATTCCACCGGACCGGCAGCTGACGCGGGCCGCGGATGAGCATGCCCTGGCGCCAGGTCAGGGCGGCCGGGTGGGCGTCGAGGGCGAGGCCGGGGCAGCGTTCCAGCAGGGCACGGATCGCGATCCGGGCCTCCAGGCGAGCGAGCGGCGCGCCGAGGCAGTAGTGGATGCCGTGGCCGAAGGCGACATGACCGCCTGCGGGCCTCCGGATGTCGAAGCGGTCGGGGTCGGGGAAGCGTGCCGGGTCGTGGTTCGCGTCCGCGAGGGCGACGAGGACCAGCTCACCTCCTCCGGGGATGACTGTGGTGCCGATCTCGACCGGCTCTGTGGTGAACCTGAACGTCGGCGTTTCCACCGGCCCGTCGTAGCGCAGCATCTCCTCGACCGCGTTGTCGATGAGCGTCATGTCCTCGCGCAGTAAGGCGAGTTGGTCGGGATGGGTCAGCAGGGCCAGTACGCCGTTGGATATCAGATTGACCGTGGTTTCATGTCCAGCGACCAGCAGCAGCCAGGCGGTACCGCGCAGTTCGTCCGCGGACAGCCGGTCGCCGTCCTCGTCGGTGGTGCGGATCAGGGCGCTCATCAGGTCCTGGCCCGGGGCCCGGCGCTTGCGCTCCAGCAAGTCGGCGAGGTACGCGGACGTCTCACCCGTCGCCGCCAGCCGCGCCTGCGGGTCCGGGTCGGTGAGGATCGTGCTGGTCCAGGCGCGGAAGGCGGCCCGGTCCAGCATCGGGACGCCGAGCAGCTCGCAGATCACCGAGATCGGCAGCGGGAACGAGAGTGCCTCGACGAGATCGGCCCGCCCTTCGGGAAGCGCCGTCATCGCGTCGAGCAACTCGTCGGTGATCTGCCGCACACGTGGCGCGAGCCGCTCGATCCGGCGCGGAGTGAACTCGCGGACGACGAGCTTGCGCAGCCGCTCATGGTCCGGTGGGTCGGAGTTGAGCATGTGCGGCCCCGCGGCCGGACTGGAGATCGGAAAGGAGGGCGAGGCGTTCTTCCACTGCTTGGACAACCGAGGATCGACGAGCGCGGCCCGGCCGGCCTCGTACCCGACGACAAGCCAGGCCTCCGCACCCTCCGGGATCCGCACCTTGTGCACCGGCCCGCGCTTGCGCAGCGCCGCGTAAACCGGATACGGATCGCGGACGAAGTCCTCGCCCATCGCGATCAGATCGATCACCTCTGCTGCCGCCATCGCCTGCCCCCGTCTCCCCGTTCGCCCCGACGCTAGCAGTGGGCGACCCTCGGGCGAAGGACGCATCCAGCCGAACCGGGCGGGAGACACCTGGCATGTCGCGGACGACGAAGAAGCCCACGGCGACCGTATGAGCCCGAAGACCATGCCATGAGGGCCGGGTGGAGCCCGAAATGAAAGCACCTACCCGTCTGCCTCCTCGGTAATCGTTCGAACGTGTGGTTTTCGCGGGATATGCTTGCGCGGCGCATGCAGTTGCGTGCCGCAACCAATCGAAGATGCAGGAGTATGACCGAAATGTCGGCCATATCGGCGGGGTCCGGGTCACCCCGTGGCGCCGCGGACACCCCCGGCGTCTTCGAGCGGCGGAGCGGCGCGGCGCATCTCGCCGAGGCCGTGGAACGGCTCACGCACACGTTCCTCAAGACGCGCCAATACATGATCGACCGCGCCCGCCACGACGTGGACTGGGCGGCTCTGCTGCTCCTCGCCGAGGTGGTGGCACGCGGCCCGGTGCGGGTGACGGAACTGGCCAAGGCCGTGCAGTCCGACCCGTCCACGGCGAGCAGGCATGTCTCGCAACTCGTCCGGGGCGGCTTCCTCGAACGGCGCGCGGACGCGATCGACGGACGGGCCAGCGTCCTCACCGCGACGGACCGGGGGCGCGCGGTGGTCGACGCCCGCAAGGAAGAGCGTGGCAGGCACTACGAGCAGATGCTGAGCGACTGGGACGACGGGGACATGGAGCAACTGGCCGCCTTGCTCGAACGGCTCCTCGACGACGCCTTCATATACAAGAAGAACGTGCTCGCCGGCCAGGACCGGAACCGGACCCACCCGGCGACCCGAAAGGAATCACACGCATGACGTCCAACGCCGACTCCGCGTCGGCCCCCGCAGAAGCAGGCGCCTCAGGGCAGGCCGTGCCGAGCGGATACTCCCACCGCGAGATCCTGGTGATCCTTTCGGGCCTGCTGCTGGGCATGTTCCTCGCGGCGCTGGACCAGACCGTGGTCTCCACTGCCATCTACAAGATCGGTGAGAGTCTGCACGGGCTCACCGCGCAGGCCTGGGTCACCACCGCGTTCCTGATCACCTCGACCATCGCTACGCCGCTCTACGGCAAGCTGTCCGACCAGTACGGGCGCAAGCCGTTCTTCATGTTCGCGATATCCGTGTTCGTGCTCGGCTCGATGCTGTGCACGCTGTCCACGTCGATGTACATGCTCGCCGCGTTCCGCGCCTTCCAGGGCATCGGCGCCGGTGGCCTGTTCTCGCTGGCGCTCGCCATCATCGGCGACATCATCCCGCCGCGTGAGCGCGCCAAGTACCAGGGCTACTTCATGGCCGTCTTCGGTACGTCCAGCGTGCTCGGCCCGGTCATCGGCGGCGCGCTCGCCGGTGCGGGCACGGTCGCCGGCATCGACGGCTGGCGCTGGATCTTCCTGATCAACGTGCCGATCGGCATTGCCGCGCTGATCGTCGTCGCCAAGGTGCTCCACCTCGACCACCAGCGTCGCGACCACAAGATCGACTACTTCGGCGCGGTGGCGCTGATCATCGCGCTCGTCCCGCTGCTCATCGTCGCCGAGCAGGGTCGTGAGTGGGGCTGGGGCTCGGGCCGCTCGCTGGTCTCGTACATCGTCGGCGCCGTCGGCATCGTGCTGTTCCTGCTGGCCGAGCGGCGCGCGGGCAATGACGCACTGCTGCCGCTGCGGCTCTTCCGCAACCGGATGTTCGCCGTGGGCACCGCGCAGTCGTTCATCATCGGTATCGGCATGTTCGGCGGCATCACCCTCCTGCCGCTCTACCTCCAGCTGGTCAAGGGCAACTCCCCCACGAAGGCAGGCCTGCTGACGCTGCCTCTGGTGCTCGGCATCATGCTGCTGTCGCTCGTCTCGGGACAGATCACCTCGCGCACCGGGCGCTACAAGATCTTCCCCGTGATCGGCTGTGTGCTGCTGGTCGCGGGCATGCTGATGCTCTGGCGGGTGTCGGCGGACAGCGGGCTGGCGTACGTCGACATGGCAATGTTCGTCGTCGGCGCCGGACTCGGTCTGAACATGCAGACGCTCGTGCTGGCCATGCAGAACGCGGTCTCCCCTCGGGACATCGGGGTGGCGACCTCGTCCGCCACCTTCTTCCGCCAGATGGGCGGCACCATCGGCGTCGCCGTCTTCCTGTCCATCGTCTACTCGCTGGTGGTCGGCAAGATCTCCGACGCCTTCCGGGCCGCGCAGCACACCCCGGCCTTCGAGAAGGCCGCGTCGGCCCACCCGGACCAGCTGAAGATGCTGACGGACACCAACACCGACGCGCTCAACGACACCTCCTTCCTGGCCAAGCTCGACTCGACCCTGGCCCACCCGTTCAAGGTCGGCTTCACCGACTCGATCTCGGTGGCCTTCCTGGTCGGCGCCGCAGTGCTCGTCATCGCCTTCCTGCTCTCCCTGCTGATCAAGGAGGTTCCGCTGCGCACGTCCGCGGCGGCGTTCTCCAAGGACGAGCAGGAGAAGGCACCCACGGGAACAGCCGGGAACACGGAGGGCGCGGGCTGCCCGGAGGGCTCCGGCGCCGGCGCACAGTAGGAACAACCGTCCGGTGCCACCGGGCAGCGGGAACCGCCCGGCGCCACCGGACGGGTGGCCCGGCCAGTGACGGCCGGGCCACCCGTCTGCGCTTGGGGGCGCAAGGCCATAGGCCGTCCCAGCGCATTGGACGCCTCACGCCGGCATTCCCTGCCCATCCCTGACACGGATCACCGGACTCTCCGTGCGGAAGGCCGCCCACGCCGGAATCACACCCGCCTTGCTCGGCTCATCGACATCGACACCCAAACGACAACGTCGGCTCCCAAGACCCACAACCAGGTCTTGGGAGCCGATGTCGCGCACGGGCCGGGATCGACCCGAGAGCGTCCGCCCGAGAGGGTCCGGGCCCTCACCGCGTGCCGGCCGGGATCAGTAGCTGAACTGCTGCACCTGCAAGTCGAACGCGCCGTACGTCCAGCCGGTCCGGGTGGACGGGTCGAGCTGGATGGAGTTCATCTGCCCGCCGTGGACCAGGGACCCGCCGTGTGCGGCGACGGTGAACCCGGAGAGGGTCCGCAGGACGGTGCCCGAGGCGAGATCGATGATCACCAGCTGGCTGGTGGCGTTGCTGTCCAGGACCAGGGGCTGCTGGTAGCCGAAGTACGCCTGGCCGGGGGGTGTGGGGTACGAGACGACCGCGATCTTGTTCTTGCCGTCGATCGCCATCGACGTCGGAGCGCCCTGGCGGACGGTGATCGACGCGTCCTGGTCTCCGGTGGCCGTGTCCAGGCCCGTCAGCACCGCCGTCGGCACGATCTTCGTGCTGATCGCCGTCGCCGACAGGTCGTAGAGGTGGCCCTGGTTGTCGGAGTCGAAGCCGTAACTGCACCCGGGCATCGATCCGGCCTCGGTGACGGCTCGGGTCGTCAAGTCCACCCGGGGCACGACCATGCCTCCCAGGCACAGGAACGCCGACGCACCCTTCGCCAAGTAGACGGCGCCGGATGACGTGTCGAAGTCCAGCAGGGTGTACGTGCCCTTGGGCACACCAGGCAGGTCGGCCGGGATCGGGTCGCCGGAGGTCCCGGTGGCGAGATCGACGGGCAGGACGAGGTCGCTGTTGTCGGAGCCGCGCAGCAGCACCGCTCCCCGGTCGTGGACGGCGTCGACCCGGCCGGCGACGAACGTGTACTGACCGGCCTTCAGCGTGGTGGAGCCGACGAGCGTGCCGGTGGCGGTGTTCCACGTCTCCACCCGCACATCGCCGCCCGGTGCCGCCTGGTGCACCGCGAGGGCGCGGTGTGCGTCCCCTGCCACGCCCAGCACCTCGTAGTCGGAGCCGTTGCCGGCGTCGGAGGCGATGACGGCGCCGTAGTCGCCGGTCGCCGTGGAGTAGCGCCGGAGTTCGGTACCGCCCGAGGTGGTGCGCAGGGCGGCGACGGAGTCGGAGCCGGCCGCCGCGAAGCTCAGCACGGTGCTGCCGTCGGGGGCGAGCCCGTCGTCGACCGCCAGGGTGGAGGACGGCGAGGCCTGGCCGACGATGTGGTGGTCCTTGTCCAGGGCGAACACCCGCACGCCGTAGCTGTCGGAGCCGGCCAGGCCGAGCGCCAGGGCGTCCAGGTGCAGCGAGCCGGAGGTGGCCGGCAGGACCCGGTGGACGACGGAGGGCGTGTTCACGCCGTCGTTGTCGAGCTGGTCGCCGTCCGCGTTGGTGAACGTGTTGACCGAGCCGTAGACGGTGGGGCCGGGCGCGGAGAACTCGACCTCCGCGTACGCGGCCTGGTGCACGCCCCGCACGTCGTAGTGCAGGTCGAACCCGGGTGCGACCCGGGTGACCTCGGCCGTGTGGCCCTCGACGCGGTTCTTCCCCGTGAGGGTCGGCGCGGCCGGACGGTCCGCCGCCGTGCCGCCGGCGACCCGGACCGGCGCGAACTCGCCGTACCTGACGGCCGTGGGGATGCCGCCGAACCCGGAGGTCGAGATGCCGATGCCGTAGATCCCGCCGCCGCCGGAGAACGCGTCGGCCGGGACGGTGACGGTGCCCTTGGTGCCGGTGAGCTCCTGGTGCCAGGCGGCGCTGAACACCGGTCCGAGGGTCGGGTTCCAGTGGCCGACGCCGGACACCACCAACTGCGGTGCAGAGACGTTCTCGACACCGGTCAGGTCGTAGGACACGGTGACCGGGTGCCCCTCGGTGACGACCGCGGGCGCCTTGGGCGCGGTGGCCTCGGCGTACCGGCCGTCGCTGGGGCCGACGGTCAGAGTGCGGGTGGCGGTGGCGCGGGTGCGGCCGTCGACGGCGACCCGGTAGGTGACCGTCACCCGGCGGTCGGTGGTGGAGACGTCCGGAAGCCCTGCCGCGGCGAGGAGCTGATGTGGCGTCACCCGGATCGCCGGGCCGTCCGAGCGGAACACGGTCGATCCGACGGTGAGGGTGTACTGGGCGTGCTCACCGTCCAGGCCCATCACGTCACCAGCGAAGGTGACCGGTCCCACCAGGCCCTCCCCGGTACCGCCGGACGCGGCGTCGCCGAGGTCGATGCGGTCCTGGTCGGTCGTCTCCGTGAAGTCGCTGCCGAGCCCGCCGATGGTGACCCGGTGCGCGACCGACAGCCTGACGAGGGACGGGGTGCCCGCGGGGCGGTCCAGTGCCCGCTCGGTGGCCGCGGTGACGTCGATCTGGGGGCCGACGTGCAGCGTCCGGTCGATCTGCGGTGGGGTGGGCACGTCCCGTCCGGTCTGCTTCAGAACGTCCCTGACCTGGGCCGGAGTCAGGTTGTGCCCGCCGAGCCGGCCGGCTTGCAGGACGACGGCCGCCGCGGCGGCGACCTCCGGCGCGGACGCGGACGTGCCGCCGTTGAGCGACACGGACACGTCCTGCGCGGAGCCTCCGGCGGGGTGGGAGAACGCGAGGACGTTGTCGCTGGGCGCCGACACGTCGACGCGGGTGCCGAAGCCGGAGGAGAAGGTGCCGAAGCCGCTGATCCGGGTCTCGGCGGTGGTCGCGGCGCCGTCCGCCCCCTGGGCGAGGGTGTCGTCCAGGGTGGTGCCGCCGACGGCTATCGCGCCGCTGTCGGGCACCTTCGACGGGGTGGTGGACTCCGCGTCGTCGTCGATGTTCGTGGCCGACTTCTCGCCCGGCGCGAGGTCGGTGGGGGTGCTGCCGCCGTCGGGGCCGACGGAGGCGGGGGTGTACAGGCGGGTGCCGTCGTTGGAGGAGATCGACACCACGATGCCGTCCCGCTGCACGATGGAGGCGACGACCGACCGGATGAACGGGTCGTCCTCCAGGTAGCGGCCGGGGAAGCCCTCCGCGTCGGTGCCGAAGCCGAGGCTCGCGGTGATGACGTCGGGCCTGGGCGACTGGTGCGCGGCGGCCAGCAGCGCGCCGGCTATCCGGTCGATGGTGGGCTGCTGCGGGACGACGAGGCGGTAGTCGGCGCCGGGCGCGATGCCCAGCAGGTCGGTGTAGCCGCTGCCGGTCGCCTCAGGGCGCTGCCGGTCGTGCGCCATCGGGGCCATCACGCTGAAGTCCAGCATGGCCTCGCCCAGCGCGGGGTCCTGGTTCTCGGTGGACGCGGCGCCGTCCAGGCTGCCGTCGTCGCCGGCGACGTAGGTGGGGATCAGCGGCATCGACGGCAGGTCGAGGTAGCGCCGGCCGTCCCTGACCACCGTGGTGGGGCCGTTCGACCGCACGTAGTCGTCGCCGCCGTCGGCCATCGACTGGTCGGTCAGGTCGCCGATGGAGACATTGGTGATGGTCTCACCGTCGCCCGGCTGCTGCCCGTAGTGGCCCAGCAGGGAGAACGCGCCGACGGCGTCGACGCCGCCGGCGTTGAGGAGCGCCTGGGCGGAGGTGTTCAGTCCGTAGTTCTCCGGTACTGAAGCGGGGTCGGTGCCCTGGGCCGGCTTGGCGGTGACCGTCTTGGCGGCCTTGGTCACCGCCGAAGGCAGCGGCCGGGCACCGCTGTTCATGGTGTTCACATAGCGGTCGGGTTCGGCGTAGGAGACCCCCGGGGTGCCCCGCAGGGCCCGCGCCACGGCTGCCGAGTCGCGCCGGCCGGTCTGCAGCACGTAGGTGCGGGACAGGTCGGCCGCGTCGTCTCCCAGGCGCGAGCGAGCCGCTGACGTCAGGTCGCCGGCGGCCGACGCCGACAGGCCGGGGAACAGCGGGCGCAGGGACTTGGCACCGACCGACCGCAGCTTGGCGTCGAGGTCGGGGCTGCTGGTCTGCGGGACACGGGCTGCCTGCCGGGTACCGGCCACCTGGTGGCCCGTCACCGATGTCGTCGGGTCCAGAGTGACCAGGACCTGGCCGGGGACGGCGCCCTGGTGCTGGGCCGGCGGTTTGGGGACCGCCCTGCCCGAGGAGGTGCCGTCGAGCGGCGTCCGGGCCGACGGCATCGCGGCGGGTTGCGGCGCGGCCTGGGCCGGTACGGCTAGGGCGACGGCGGAGGACACGACGGCCAGGGCGACAGACAGCCGGGCGAACCGGCTGCCTGGCGAATGGCGACGCGGGGGCATAGGGACACCTTCCGAGGGGGGCAACACGTCAGGGACGTCTGCCCGCTCG
Source organism: Streptomyces carpinensis (assembly GCF_002154505.1). Lineage (GTDB taxonomy): Bacteria > Actinomycetota > Actinomycetes > Streptomycetales > Streptomycetaceae > Streptomyces > Streptomyces carpinensis. The sequence goes on from NZ_MUBM01000072.1 coordinate 53,941, forward strand.
TCATCGGGGTGGGAGGACGTCCCTTTCAGGGGAAGATGCCAACTACATGCAAGACAGCACAAGATTGCGACAGTGGCCGAAGTAAGCCAGGTGGCGACGTGTCGCCACACGAGGGCGGAAGAGGGAATGGAACTTAACGTACTCGGACTTACCGCCGATACAGAGCATGCCTACACCGCCCTCATAGGCCTGCCGCGCTGCACCGCGTCCGAACTCGGCGGGGTATGCGGGCTGTCGGCCTCCGCTGCCGGGCGGCTGCTGTCGCAATTGGTCAAGTACGGTCTCGCCACACGCGCCGCCGGCCGTCCGCCGCGCTTCACGGCGACCGCACCCGAAGTCGCCGTCACTGCGCTGATCCAGGAGCGGGAGCACCAGCTCGACGCGGCCCGCTCACTGGTGCAGCGGCTGGCGGAGACACACCGGGAGGCGAACCGGATCAGCCACCCGGACATCGCCGTGGAACTCCTCACCGACCGGGGGGACATCAGCGCCGCCGTGCACCGGCTGACTTCGAGGGCCCGCCGCGAGGTACGCGCCTTCGACCGCCCCCCGTACATCGACCGCCCGGGCGCCAACCTGGAGACCCAGACGCAGCGGCAGCGTACCGGCGTCAGCCATCGGGTGATCTACAACCGTGCGGCGGTGGCCTGGCCCGGCCGGCTGCACAGTGACATCCTGCCGAGCGTGCGCGGCGGCGAACAGGCACGGGTCCGGGCCGATTTGCCGCTGAAACTGGTGATCAGCGACGATCAGACCGCGATCATCCCGTTCAGCCTGGCGCCCGGCGGCCACTCGGCGGCGTATCTCATCCATCCCTCACCGATGCTCGTGTCCCTGGAGGCGCTCTTCGAAGCGGAGTGGGAGCGCGCCGTGCCGCTGCGGGCCACGGCGCCGCCGCGGGTCGCCGACACCGCGGTGGAGACGGTCCCGGCGAATCCGGGGCCGGCCGCACATGTGGACACCGAGCGTCGGGCCCTGCTGACCATGCTCAGCTCCGGCCTGACCGACGCGGCGATCGCCCGGACGCAGGGCTGGAGCCCGCGCACCACGCAGCGCCGCATCCACGGCCTGATGACCGAGCTCGGGGCATCCACCCGGTTCCAGGCCGCCGTCATGGCGGCCCGCCGGGGGTGGCTGTGACGTAGTGAGCAGACGGCGGCACACACTCCGAACAGGCCGAACTCACACAACGCGGTGGGTGTCTTCTCCCCGTGTCTCCGGCTGAGAGGCCATGGGGTGAGGTCGAGGACGCGTGCACTCCTGGCGGACCGAGCGTATGAATCGTTCTGCGTGCGGGTTGCAGTTGGGGCTGCGCCGCGGGATCTTCGTGACGGCCTGACGCGCTCCGCGGAGCTGGAACTGCGCCACGGCAGCCGGACGGACGTGTTCTGCACCTACACCAACGCGGCCCAGCTCAGCCTCGACCTGGGCCGCGTAGAGGGCTGCATCGCTCTGCTCGACTCCCTCCTGGCCGAACCGGACGTCGCCGCCGGAGATCTGGACGACCGGCTCGTCGCCCAGCTGCGTCTGACCCGCGCCCGCGCGCTGCACGCGGGCGAGGACCTCAAGGCCGCCACGGGGGAGTGCGCCGCCCTCGCGGCCGAGTCGGCCGGCTGGGACGACGACCCCGGGAGCCACGCCGTGATCGCCGGGGAGATCGCCGTACTCCTCGCCGAGTCCGGCGAGTTCGGCCGGGCCCGCGAGGCCGCGGACCAGGCCCTCGCCGCCCACGCCCGGGGCCCGCGCTACGAGCAGCTCCGCAGCTGCCTGCGCGAACTCGCCCGCCTCCAGACCCAGCGGCAGGGTTCCCAGGGCCTGGCCGACGCCTTGGCCTTACTCGCCGATGCGGGCAGGATCGCCGACGAGGCCCGCGCCGCGGAGTACGAGGCCCGCCGCCGCTCCCTGGACAGTGCCCTGGCACCCGCGAGACGGACGCAGTCGGCCCACTCGCCGGGGTGGTCCTCGTCGGGACCCGGTTCGCCGAGCAGGTGATGTGGCGGGCGCCGTGCCGGGGCGACAGCCCGCGCCGGCACCGGGGCGCCGCCATCCCTGTCCACCCGGCGGCGTGGATGCGCTGAGCGATGTCATCGACACTCTCGGCGAAGCCTCTTCCGTGCCGCCCCCTTGTCTCGAAACCCTTGATCGACGGACGTGCTTGAGCCCGCCCGGGTGGTGTCCGGGTCTCTGCGGCGCTCGCGGGGTGAGCGCATCGATGGTGGCCACGGCCGCGACGGCGAGGTCGGCGGCGTGCGGCACGCCGGCTCGCCGGCTCGCCGGGGGAGCGTCCCCGGTGACGCGGCGTGCCGCCGGGCACGGTCCGGAGTGTGTCGCCCAAGGCCGGGCGGGGGTACTCGAGCGCAATCGGGATGGTCTGGCACTTCCTGCTGGTCGAGAACGAGCTCGGCCTCAAGGTCGGCCAGGGCATCGGGATCGGCCCCGAGGACGTCGCGGGGCTCAAACCGCTGGACAACCAGACCCTCACCGACGAGGACCAGCAGCGTCTGGCCAACCTGGGCAAGAATCCGCCGCGGAACGTGGAGGGCCTGGTCATGACCCACTGCGTTCCGGACGAACGGCACGTCGTGAACCGCTGACCGACCGCCCGACCGCCCGAC